>NZ_JASPJR010000017.1:0-63876 GCF_030232065.1 Corynebacterium sp. MSK032
ACGCAATCCATCACCCGCAAGCACAAAAGGACCCAAAACAAACAAAGGCCCCCGGCACCCACCAGCAACACACACGCGCAAACGACAACCAAACAAGCACTTTCCCAAAAAAGTATTAGTTAGTACATCGGCACACTATTGAGTTCTCACACAACACACACCCACGAAGACAACCACCCCAACCAGGGCAACCACCACGTGAGCAGCGAGAGAAAACATTAACAAACAATTAACCAGAAAGTCAAACCAACGACTCCCAGCGGCTAACCGCACGAAAACATTTCCCCCACATCAACCAACCAAACACATAAACTGCCTGGCCACGCTGACCTCCAGATACATTACACACATGCCCCTATTTAAGCGAATCCGCTGGTAGAACCTGGAAAACGAATCACTTTAGTTAACTCTGTACGCCAGATTTGAGCCTTCCTACGGCTCGGGCGCTACTTTTCAGCAACTCAGCAATCGACCAATTACTTAGTCAGAGCCGCCTTGTCACCTGCGAGTCGTCGCCAAGCAGTGGCAGACGCGACCCCCATCAGCGCACCCGCACCCAGAAACACGCTGCCTGCACCCATCGCGGTAGCACCCAAACCAGCAACCGGCGGCAGGATGACCTGCGCCAAGCGGTTACCCATCAGTCGGATGGATAGCGCCTGAGCGCGCACCTCGGCATCCACCAGGGAGCTCACCCACGTCATTGACATGGGCATGACAAAACCCCACGCCAAGCCACAGATACCAACTGCGACAACCATCAGCCACGCACTCTGTAGCCACGGCATTGCCAAAAGCGGCAGGACACCGGCACAAACTGCAATGATAAGGACTCGATTGCGATTAGCTCGGTTCAAAACAGTCGGCATGAGGGCTCGGGAAATAATCGCGAGGCCACTACGCGCACCAAGGATTGCCGTCACCTCGGCAACACTAAAGCCCAGTTCGCGTCCCAGCACCGGCACATATGCCGTCAACAGGTCAATGGCTACGATGACCGCAATTGATACAGCCATGGCGCTGGACATGCCGTCGATACGCAGGATGCTTAGGACCGATGCGCCGCTGGCTTCGGCCTGCGCCGGCCGCCTCTTGTCCATCCGGCTGCGGTCGCTAACAGTCGACGCCGGGGATTGCTCAGTTGAGCTAGCAGCTTGCACTTCGGCGGCTGCATTCGCTTCGTGCCGTCGATAAGCAGTTGCGACCGGCCAGCCGATGACCAGGGCGACCGCGCCGATTCCCGTCATCGCCCAGAGCGCAGAAGTGGTGGCGGTCATGGCGCTGCCGTCGTGGTTGGGAGTGAGCAGACCTGCACCGACAATGCCGAGGAACTGCCCGACGGAAATTCCGAGCGTGAAATAAGCAAAGAGGCTATCGAGCCCGGCGACGCCGCCACGCAGGTGCGAAACCATGCCTTGAGCGGCGATGAGCGTGGTCATGTGGGCAAAACCCAGGGCCACGTAGCCGAGCAGAAGAATAGGTAGGTTCGGCGAGAGCGCCATTACTGCTGCCGCGATGACGGTGGCGACGAGACCGGAGTACATGACTTCGGTGGCGCGATGACTGTCGACAAGCTTGCCGGCGGGAAGCGCAATAATAAGAGGTACAAGTGAAAATGCGGCAGTGAACCAGCCGACGGTGGCGGCGGAACCGCCAAAATCGAGGACTCGCCAAGAAAGCAGCACGCGACCGCCGTTGAAAACCGCTTGTCCCAACACAGTAATGAGAACCAATAGGCCGAACCAGCGTCTCATACCTGTTTGTAACTCCCCTTCTCCTGTGTGGTCGTACTCTTCGCGGGGCGATTTCTTTGCACGTCAATACCTAAATTGATCGGTGCCTTCTCGTCGACTCGCACTCCTGCCAACCCGCGAAGGGCGGTCAAAGTGATGCGGCTTATTAAGAATAGTCCCTGAAGTTAAACATGTTTAGCGCATAGAATGAATTATTCGGGCATCCTTGTCGATGTAACCGGTTTGCTTATTTAGTTAATAAAGAATCAGGAATTAGGAGCCATGCTTGAACGCACATTGGTGTTCGTCGATACGTCATATTTATTGGCGAGCTTTTACAACTCGTGGGAAACCGGAGCCCGCGGGCAATTAGAAATCGACCTTAGAGAAGTAGTTAGTGTCCTTGACCGAATGATTAACCAGCAGCTGAACCAGCCAGTTCAGCGGCAACTTTGGTACGACGGCATCCCGGAGTCGGGGCCGCATCGTTACCAGCGCTCACTGCGCACGATTGATGGTGTGCAGCTGCGCGCAGGTCAGCTCATTGAATGGGGTGACCGACGGACTCAGAAGGCCGTCGATACGCGACTCGTCGCAGACATGGTCGTCGCCGGCCTGCGCAACCAAGTTTCCGATATCGTGCTGGTCTCGGGCGATGCGGACATGCTGCCCGGCGTCGCTGAGGCTTCGGCTGCCGGTGTGCGTGTGCATCTCTACGGCTTCGGCTGGGACTCCATGTCCGGTGCACTTCGCCATGCCTGCGATTCGACGACAATCCTCGATCCCCGCGAGGACTTCGCCGACGCCATGCAGCTCAACGTCCTTGAAGGCCCAATCCCACCGGTCGTCCGCACGAATAAGCCGCTGGGCGATGCCGAACCAATCGAGGATCTCGGCGCCACCTGCGTGCCGGATACGCGCATCACTCCTCCGGGCGAGGGCTCGCTTGACGACGGCACGGAGAACACTCCCTCCGCTGCCGACGGTGACGCTGCTTCGCCGGAGGCCGGCACTCCGGAGGTTCCGCAGGACCAGCGCGTTGTGCCATCCCCCACGGCTGACAGCGACTCCGACTGTCGCAGCGAAGACAATGCCGCAGCCACGCCGACGGCCAAGGCCGACTCGCCGAAGTTCAACGAGGTCGAGCACGCGGCCAAGATGGGTGCCCGGGAAATCCCGGCGCAGGCTGAGCACCGCGCTGAGGTAGAGCGCACCGGCGGTTCGGAAGCTACACGGGTGGATTCCGCTGCTTCGGGCGTTTCGGCTGCCTCACCAACGCAGCCAACGCAGCCAGCACAGCCTTCTCCAGCGACCATGCCCGGCGCGACAGTCAACACTGGCAGTGGGGCTGGTAACGACACTGTGAACAACACCGGAGCCGAGCATGCAGGCGCGTCTGCCTCCGATTCCGCGTCGTCGACTGCAACCGGCAGTGGGGAGTCGGCGACGGAGTCGTCGACAAGCGAAGACGGTGCCAACACGAGTACGCCGAAACCAAGCCCGCGGCCGAATCCTTCGATGATGGCGCCAAGGAGGAAGCTGCGTAGTCGATACGTGCCCCTGCCGAACGAGGTGTGGGCATCCGCGGGTTTTCAGACGCCGTTCGATGTGGGACAGCAGTACGCGAACTGGTGGTACGAGAATATTGCAAACGAGCAGGCGCGCGATAGTGCCCACTTGCTCTCTGGTGGTGGGCTGCCACCGGACATTGATCGTCCGCTGCTGCAGTTTGCGTGCGAAACCCTGCACGAATACACGCTGACGGAGACGCAGCGCGTCAATCTGCGCGATGGTTTCCACGCCGGTATCCGCGGAGTGCTGCTCGCGCGGAAGAACGGCGAATTGGAGTAATAGCGCGCCTCACGGATTCGGCAGTTTCGGTGGCTTCAGCACTGCTGGCGCTACTGTCGCTGCTGGCGCTGCTGGTGCGAGAAAGTGTCGGGGTTTATGTCAGTTTAGGGTGGTTTTTCCCGCTCAAACTGACATAAACCCCGACACTTTCTTGTTGACGATTGTTGGCAACTGGTGAACGCTACTTCGCTTCGTCTGCGTCCGTTGTGGTGTCCTCAACGGCCTCAACGGACTCGGCGGACTCGGCGGCCTCCAGCTCGCCGGCGTTATCCTTCGCGGCAGAACCGGATTCGAGAGCAGCGTTTTCATTATTCATCTGGGCACGAATTTCGGCCAGACGCATGTCAGCAGCGGCATCGCGAGTCGAAGTCTCGATCTCAGCCATACGACCTGCCTGTGAGGATTCCGCGAGCTCCTGAGCGCCCAACGCATTGGCGTAGCGGCCTTCAATCTTCTCACGGACCGAATCCAAAGTCGGCACATTCGGATCCTCGGAAATACCCTGCATGCTCTGGAGAGTCTTCGACGCGGTCTCTTGCATCTTGGCCTGATCGGCCTGCGACTCCAGCTTGCGGATATCCTGCTTAATCTGCTCGTAGCGAGCCTGCGACTGCTGCGCCTGACGCTGTGCCTCCTCAGCAGCAGATACGGCCTGCTGGTGGAGCTGCGTAGTATTTTCCAGCTCCTTTTCAACATTCACCAGCTGGGTGGCAAACACCTCAGCAGTGCTTTCCATCTTCTGTGCAGTGGCCTCATCGCCCTTGGCACGAGCTTGATCCGCATTGGCGAGTGCCTGCCGGGTGTTCTCGGTAATCTTGTCACGCTCAGAGGTCAACCGCCCCAGCTGCATTTCCAGTTGATTGCGGTTGCCGATGATAGCCGCAGCCTGACGCTGAATCTCCTGATGGCGCTGACGCTCGGCCTCAGCTGCCTGTGCAATCTGAACCTTAGGATCCGCATTGTCCTCGATCTTCTTATCGAACGAAGACATCATGTACTTCCAGCCCTTGGCAAATGGATTAGCCATGCAAATCCAACCTTCCTCAACATATGCGGAATAACTAATCGGAACCGAGAAGATTCCATCTCTTAAAAAATTGTACGTGAGCTAGCTCGCTCTCTCTCGGCAAACGGAAAGAGCTGGTTACCGACAAGCAAGACTCCCCCAGAGTTGTAAACTCTCTAAACATGGTTCATTGCCCTCAACGCACGTACCGCGGACTGGCCGCGAGTCTCGCCGCGGTAATTACTCTGTCAGCAACTGCGCCGCTGGCTAACGCGACAGTCACCGCAACTGCTGACTCCACCGATACCGGTGCATTTTCGCAGGTAGTCGTAGCAGCTCCATCGTCAACGGAGCCGGCTAAGCCCTCCGACGCAAAAACCAAGAAGACCACCGAAAAGCCAACTGAAAAGGCTCCCGAGAAGAGCACAGGGCGAACCGCAGAGAAGTCGGCGGAACAGTCGGCTGAGAAGTCGACCGAGAAAACCTCTTCACCGACATCGGAAACGTCCTCGACGGAGCCGTCGGAAAGCACTGTGAAAAGTGAGCCGAAGGAGTTTCCCCCACTTGTGCCAGGGGCGAAGACCCAGTGGGGCCTTGGCGTGCAAACTCGTCTCGACGAAGTGACTGAGAAGTTCGACGCTAAGGGCGGCATGCTCGGCATGGGCATTCTGGATCGCCAGACCGGTGAGTTCATCTGCAACTCACACTGTGATGATGTTTTTCGCCTTGCCAGCCTGATGAAGGTATTCGTCGCCGATGTTGTGGCCTATTCCAACTACACGCAGCCGAAGAAGGGCGAGATCGTCGCTGGCCAGGGTGATATGCCGGTTGAGGGCAATCCCGACGCCATGCTGCGCGACGACATGATTCGATACTCCAACAACGAAGCAACTGACGAGCTGTGGGATTCCTACGGCGGTGTACGAATCGTTGACAATGTCCGGCAGCGCTACGGTCTCTCGGATAAGACCGTCGGCTCGCCTATGTGGGGAGCCACCACCAGTACGCCAGCCGACATGGTCGCCTACTTTGACCGCATGCTGAGCGAAGAAGGCGGGCTGAGCGACACGGAGACCAAATACATGCGTCAGCTGATGTACTCACTGCCGCGCTACTCCTACGGCGATGCAGACCAGAACTTCGGTCTGCGTGCAGCGCTACCGAAGGAAACGATTGCCAACAAGTCCGGTTGGTACGAAGAGCAGCACACCACTGCCGGATTCCTTGGCGACGATGACCGTTACGCTATCGCGGTTCTGGGCAAAAACCTGACCGCCAACGAACTCACCGAAGCTGTCAAGCACGTGTTCCCAGACGGGCAGGTTCTGCCAACAGGTGAGAAGGAGACAAAGCACGCCCGCACCAGCGCACCACTGTCGATTGAGGAGGACTCAAACAAAGTCGCTCCAGCCCTGTGGGCGCTAGTAGCAGCACTCGCTGGCTTTGGTATTGGCTGGCTCATTCGTGGCCAGCGCGCGGACTAGATACAAAAAGCCCCCGCGCGCTTGAGGGCTAGTTCAGGCGCGGGGGCTTACGCGGAAGTGCTCCAAGTCGGAAAACGCACAGTATGCGGGCTGAACCGCAGAGTTTACTCGGTAGCGCTATCCTGTGCGGCCTGCTCGGCAATTTGCGCACGGACATCATCCATGTTCAGCTCCGAAGCCTGGCCAACCAGATCGCTCAGGGCGGCCTCCGGCAGCACACCAGAGTGCTGGAACAGCAGGATTCCCTCGCGGAAAACAAACAGCGTCGGAATCGACTGAATGCCCAGGGCCGCCGAAACCTCCTGGTTGGCATCGGTGTCCAGCTTTGCGAACACTACCTCTGAGTGCTTCTCGGAAGCCTTCTCATAAATCGGGGCGAACTGGCGGCACGGACCGCACCAGGATGCCCAGGCATCAACGAGCACAATGTCGTTGTTCTGAATAGTCTCAGCGAAAGTCTCGTTCGTAATATCAACAGTTGCCATGGGTCTAACTCCTCTTACTCTTTAACGTTGTGTTCTAACTTCACGTTCTTTACGTAGGTTTTTACCCGTTAGTCTCCCACAACGCACGCGGGGGTCAATTCATTCCCGCCGGGTTCGCGGGGACGTCGTAAAGCGGCGCGTGCTAGTGGTTGATGCGGACGGTATTGGCCTGTTTACCCAGGCCATCGATGGTGATGATCATTTCCTGACCATCCTGAAGGTAGGTCTGCGGGCTTATGCCGTGGCCAACACCCGCCGGCGTTCCCGTGGAGATGACATCGCCCGGGTTCAGCTGCACGAACTGTGAGATGTAGGCGATTAACTTCGCCGGGGAGAAAACAAGGTCCGCAATCGGGGCATCCTGGCGCAACTCTCCGTCGACGTATGTGCGCACCCGTGCGGAGTCCGCATCGAAAGCATCGGCTGTGAGCATCCACGGCCCGAAAGCACTGGCGCGCTGCAACGTCTTCCCCTGTAGCCACTGCGCGGTGGCGTATTGGAAATCGCGCTGGGTGAAGTCATTCATAATCGCGTACCCAGCGATAGCGTCCTGCGCCTGCTCCTCCGACACCTGCAAGCAGGTCTCGCCAACGATAACCGCGAGCTCGCCTTCATAATCGAGCTTTTCCGCGCAGGCCTCCGGCACTCGGATGTCATCCTTGGCGCCAGCGACGGCGTCGGCAAACTTCGCGAATAACGTCGGCACCTCTGGGCGCTCGTGCCCCATCTCATCGATGTGCGCGGCATAGTTCAGGCCGACGCAGACAATCTTGCCCGGCCGCGTGATCAGCGGCGCGAACGCCCACGTGCTCTCCGCCATGACGTTGTCAGGGTTGTTCCCCGCCTCCGCTAAGAGTTCTTCCGCTTCACGACGCCACGTTGGCCGCGCTAACACATCTCCGAGACAGTGGTCATCAAAAAGGACCGCTACGCCGTCGCCGAGAACAGCGGCGCGGGTTGCACCCTGGTATCGCAACGTTGCTAGACGCATGGCTTTCTCATTTCTTCATGGCTATTCTCTGTGTCACTTCTGCCGCCTAATCGGCTCTCGGTTCCACGCTACCGCCTTGTTGAGCTGAATTAGGAAGCAGGTTCGCTCTTCAGCTGATGCGGAGCCTCGCCTTCAGGCTGGGAGGGAGGATTCTGGCTGCGCTGAAGAGCACGCTGTCCCGGCGTAGTCATGCGCACTACCCACGCAGGACGGACGAAGAGCCACCCGGCACCGATGGCAAGCAGCAACCTGTGCAGACCGAGACACAGCATTGCCGCGATGATGGCCACCAGTGGAGTCATGATGACCAAGTGTGGGTCCTTCGGCAGGATGAGGTCGCAAATAATCATGACCACAACCAACATTGGAATGTGCATGAGGAAGATAGGCAGCGTTCGACCGCCAATCTTTTCAAAGGGCACAACTAGGCGAGTGTTCTGCAGCATCGCCATGACATTGATTGCAGCCAGTGCGCCAGTGGTGGACAGGTACACGCGGGTGAAGCCGACGTTGCCTTCGTTAAAGCTCGAGTAGGTCGCCTGCACCCAGATTGCCACCGACAGGAACGCCGTCAGCGTCACTAACAGTGAGAGGCCGCTGCGACGCTGTGCCATCCGGAAGATCCAGGGCGCACCGTACATGCCCAGCACATAGAAGAACAGCATCTTGCTGACAAAGTCCCACGACCAGCTGGATGAGGCAAAAGGCGCCCATGCACTAATGAGGCCTGAAACGATGAGCTGAATCACCGGATGTACCCAGCGGAATGCTCGTGTGAGAATTGCAAATAGCGCCAGCGCCCACAGGAACCACAGGTAAGAAGTTGGCTCGATGCCCGCGTGAAGCGTGTTGTAAATTCGCGGCCCCCACGCGCTGTGGTCCGTAATCGGCGGCGGAGACACAATGCCATCGGCATCCACGTGCGTATATGGCATGAGGAAAAGCACGAAGTCACGCAGTGGAACCCAAATCACGTAGAGATAGACCATCACCCAGATTCGGCGATTGGCCAACTTATGCCACGACTCCTTGAGTGCCTTGCCGGCGAACAGACCAGATAGCAGGAAAAACAGCGGCATACGGATTGGTCCGAGGAAGAAGTTAATCCCCGCCCACTGCGCCGTGTAGTAACCGTGCGCTTGCAGCTCTGTGATGGCATGGCCAAGCACAACTAATAGAATGCACAGCCCCTTGGCCGCATCTACCCAGCCGACGCGCTGTTTCGGCGCACTCTTATGCCTTTTAGCTTTGGTCTCCGCTGCCACGGGAGCGGCAGTTGGTGACATAGTGCTTCCCCGCTTCCCGACGACTCCGCGTAACCCTCAAAACCTTCAAAACAGTCAACGCACGAAAACTCGCCCCATTGACTGTCACTCACCTTACCTAGCCACCCGGATTGCACTAATTCTGGGTGGCTAGGCCAGGCACCTAGAGAGAACCGCTGGGCTCCTCCGCCAGGTTGGCGAACCTGGAGTAATGCAGCTGGTGGGCCACAGCAATGCTTCCGGTCGGTCCACCACGGTGCTTTGCGACGATAATATCCGCCTCACCAGCACGTTCATGGTCAGCCTCCTGCGAGTCCGGCCGGTAAATCAGCATGACAATATCGGCATCCTGCTCCAGCGAACCCGACTCACGCAGGTCCGAGACCTGTGGCTTCTTATCTGTGCGAGCTTCCGGACCACGATTCAGCTGCGAAATTGCAATCAGCGGTACCTCGAGCTCCTTCGCCAACAACTTGAGCTGACGGGAGAACTCCGAGACCTCTTGCTGCCTGGACTCGACTTTTTTACCCGAGCTCATCAGCTGCAGGTAGTCGACCACGATCATCTTCAGATCGTGCTTCTGCTTCAGCTGACGTGCCTTCGCGCGAATTTCCATCATGGTCAGGTTCGGCGAGTCATCAATAAACAGCGGAGCATCACGAATCTTGTCGCCGACCTCGACCAGCTTTGTCCAGTCCCGCTCATCCAGGTCACCGGAGCGCAAAGATGCCATGTTGATCTTCGCCTCTGCGGACATGATGCGCATCATGATTTCGTTGCGCGACATTTCCAACGAGAAAATTGCGCTGGTCATGCCGTTGCGAATCGATGCCGAACGCATGAAGTCCATTGCAAGCGTGGACTTACCCACACCCGGACGAGCCGCAATAATCACCATCTGACCTGGGTGAAGACCGTTCGTCAGCTTGTCCAGGTTGGTAATCCCCGTCGGTACACCCTGCGCCAGACCGCCGTTTTGGGTAATAAGATCCAGTTCCTCCAGCGTGTCATCCAAGACATCGGCGATGGGAACGTAGTCATTCTTCGTGTTCTCACGTCCAACGCTGAAGATGAGCTGCTGCGCCTCATCCACCAGCTGCTCCGGCTCCGTGTCCTCCGCGCCCGCATAGCCAATCTGGGCGATTTTCGTGCCGGCCTCTACCAGGCGACGGATTGTCGCCTTCTCCGCAACAATGCGGGCATAGAACTGCGCATTCGCCGCCGTTGGCACCAGGGAGGCCAAGGTGTGCAGGTACAGCGGACCACCGATACGCTCCAGGTCTCCAGTTCGATCCAGACGACCTGCCAGCAAAATGGGGTCAATTTCCGAGGACTCACCGTAGAGGTGCAAAATCGCCGAGTAAATCGTCTGGTGCGCTGGCCGGTAGAAATCCTCCGGCGTCAGCTGCTCGTACACATCCGCGACGACCTCTGAGTTCAGCAGCATCGCGCCGAGCACACTCTGCTCCGCCTCGATATTGTGCGGCGGCGTGCGCTCAAAAGTCGCGCCCGCGACCGCACTCGCACGAGCGCCACGACCACGGTCGCGCTCCCAGTCCCGCGCCCCAGATCCGCTTGCCGACGATCCGTTGCCCGAGCTCTGAGAGAAGGAATACTCCTCCGGTGGCGCATCCTCTACCGGCGGTTCCGGGGGCAGCGGAACGTCATCGAAGGAATCATCGTGGGAATTCACCGAGTAGGACGACGCCTCGTCCCCTGCTCCTGAATGACCACCATCACCTACAGGCTGACTCATCGTGAGCAGCTCCTCCCCTTCTGGACCACTTAGGTGCCTTTTCAACCCTGTTGCTGACTGACCGTCACACTCAATATGCCTGTTCCGCCCGCCAGCATTGGACACCTGACTACCTACCGCAGTTATACCTGCTCGAGCGGATTGACGGACCTGTAAAAGTACCCTTTAAGGCCCCAGAAAACAATCCTCGACAGGGGTTATCCCCGAAGTTATCCACAGCACCTGTGGATAAGCCTGGGGAGAACATGTGCACAATCAAGAAAAGTCCAGGTGAACGGTCCGTAACCCTAAACCGCCGCTTGAATGTTAACGGGGGTAGCGGAGTTTCAACCCGAAAATATTCTATCTACGCAGGTCAGTGCGTATTTGCCTTAATCCTGCACAAATGTAATCCTCTGTTACCCCTTTAGCATCGATGCTGCTCATGCGGAGATTATTAACGATGAATTAATAAAAATCTCGTGCACTCCAGAAGAGTTATCCACGGCAGCCAGGCAAGTTACCCACAGGTTTATCCACAGAAATCATTGTTAGCCTGTGGACAAGTCGTAGACGCTCTTTCCAGCACCTGCGTAAAAGGCTTTAAACCAGCCTTAAACCACGAAAAGCCCTGACCTTTCACTACGAAAGATCAGAGCTTCACGTGTGCTGTTGTCATTGGGCCTCAGAGCCCGCGCAGTCTTTAAACGCGGTGCTCGTCAGCCGCCGTCAAAGTAAAAACTCTAAACCGCGAACTTACGCGGCGACGACCTGTACGGAAACATGCGCGGTAATCTGCGGGTGCAGCGCGATGTCAACGGTGTGCTTACCAAGGGACTTGATCTGGCTCGGAGCAAGCACGACTGCGCGCTTGTCGATAGCCTGACCGGAAGCCTTACGAACTGCATCGGCGATGTCACCCTTGGTGACAGAACCGAACAGCTTGCCATTTTCCGAAGCCTTCACAGCAACGGAGACGTTGTCGAGCGAATCAATCTTCTGCTTGACTTCACGTGCATGGTCGAGGTCGCGGATAGCGCGAGCCTCCTGGGCACGACGAATGCCCTCGATCTGCTTTTCTGCGCCGCGGGTGGCAACAATTGCCAGTCCGCGAGGAAGCAGGTAGTTACGTCCGTAGCCGGCCTTGACCTCAACGATGTCGCCTGCGACACCGAGCTTGTCAACGTCGGCGGTGAGGATCAGCTTCATGATCCCTGCCTTTCGCTGGATATGTCTTTAAAAGATTATGAGAATTGTGGATGCTAAATCTGCTGCAAACTAGTCACGTAGTGCCGTGGCTGGAAGGAGCTTAGAACGGAGGCTCATCGCCGCCGAAGCCGCCACCGGCCGGAGGAGCTGAGTTCCACGGATCTTCCGCAGGAGCTCCGCCACCAAAACCGCGATCGCCCTGTCCACCCTGGTTGCCCTGGTTTCCACCAAAGCCACCGCCGAAACCACCACCGGCATTTCCGCCCTGGCTGCGGTTGCCGCCGCCAAAGTTTCCACCGCCGTTGCGTGGAGTGCGCGTGACCTGAGCTCGAGCGAACTTCAGGGACGGGCCCACCTCATCGACCTCAACCTCAAAGACGGTACGACGCTCGCCCTCGCGGGTCTCGTAACTGCGCTGGCGCAGACGACCCTGGACGATGACGCGCATGCCCTTGGAGAGACTTTCGACAGCGTTCTCCGCCGCCTCACGCCACAGGCTGCAGGTGAGGAACATGCCCTCGCCGTCAACCCACTGGCCATCTCGGTACACCCGCGGAGTCGACGCAACGCGGAAGTTCGCGACGGCGGTGCCGTTCTGGGTGTACTTAAGCTCCGGGTCAGCAACCAGGTTGCCAACCACTGTGATTTGTACGTCTCCCTGAGCCATGCTTCTTCTCCTCGGTTGTATTCTGTCGAGCTGATGATGGGGCTTTCGCCCGCTATCCTACGGCTTTCGCTTTACCGGTGTGCCCCATTCGAGCACTCTGGCTACGCAAATATGACGCAGATTAACGATCAACCCGCAGCACCTTGGTGCGCAGGATGCTGTCGTTCAGATTCAGACGACGGTCGAGTTCCAGCACGGTTGCGGACTCGCAGGTGAGGTCGACGACAACGTAGATGCCGTCTTCCTTCTTCTCGATCGGGTAGGCGAGGTGGCGCTTACCCCAGATGTCCACCTTCTCCACCTTGCCGTTCTCCTTGCGGACAACGTCGAGGTACTTCTCCAGGGACGGGCCTACGGTGCGCTCATCCTGAGACGGATCGATAATAATCATTACTTCGTAGTGACGCACGGACCTCATCACCTCCTATGGTCTAGTTCTTGTATTTCGGCTACACAGCGTGGTGCGCTGGCACTGTCTTTCATGCCAACCGCTATGCAGCAGGAGGATCGTTGCGTCAAGCAACCCTGCCAGGGTACCGCAGGCAGAGGTATATGTCCTAATCGCAGGCGCCGTCGGCAAGCAGTACTGGCAAGCGGTGTCAGGGCGCCGAATAAAAAGAGACGCACACAGAGCTACTGCGTGCGTCTCTTTGAATTGTGAAGTTGTCGCGTGCTTGGTGGGCAGTTAACGCTCTAGCAACTGACTACCTGGCCTGCGTCCTACATTGATGTCGAGGAAGCATGTGCCAACGCAATAATCACCGGAATGACTGTCGCGAATAGGAAAGCTGCCAGGCACAGAGCCCAAATGATTGCCGGTTTCCACTTCTGCATGAAGCCCCAAAAGGCCGTGCCGAACATCAGGAAGCCAATCGCGACGCAGACGATGGTGAAAATCACCCACGTGTCCACTTACTGTCCACCTCCAGGGTTACCGGGGTCTCCGCCGCCTTCATTGCCACCGCCGAAACCACCGCCTCCCGGAATCGGGATGGGCAGTAGGTCAGCGATTCCGCCGCCACCGCCTCCGCCATCGCCACCCGGAACCGGAAGCGGTGCAGGCTGCTCCTCGGAGGACTCAGAGGTCGACTCCTCGGCCGACTCCTCTTCTGTGGTCTCCGGGGCATAGCCCTGGTCATAGCCAGAGTCAGAGGTCGACGGCGCCTGGTACTGCGGCGCACCTGCGACACCACCGATTGGCTCCGGCTTGGTGAAGTACTCAAAGTCCTCGTTAGACAGTGCGTTATCCATGGTGTACTTCCACAGATCACCCGGGGTTTGCGAGCCGTACATGATGCCACCATAGGAGTTGTAGAGCGCCGAACCATCGACGTTGCCAACCCACACTGCAGTCGACAGCTGCGGTGTCGAACCGATCATCCACGCATCCTTGTTCTGGCCGGTGTCACCCAACTGCGTAGTACCGGTCTTGGCGGCCGACGGGCGACCACCACTCAAGGGCTTGTTGCTGTAACCGGCAATAGGCTCCATGGCCGATATCATATTGGTGGCCACTGCCTTGGAAACTCGACGGTCGCCCTTGTCAGCGTTGGACTCGTAAACAATCTCGCCCTTGGAGTTTTCGACCTTCTCTACGAAGTGAGTCTGCTGATAGACGCCATCGTTAGTCAGGGTAGCCAGACCAACGGCCATATCCAGCGGACGTGAGAGGTACTGACCCAGGGCGATACCGTCCTGCGAGTGACCGTTGTCGTCCATCAGAGTCTTTTCAATACCCGGGATGGACTCAGCCACGCCCAGACGATGAGCCATTTTGGCGGTGTCATCCGGACCATTCTTCAGGTCGCGCTGCAGGCGAATAAACGGGGTGTTCAGCGACTGCTTCAGGGACTCATAAAGCGGAAGCACGCCACCGCCGGCACCGCCGTCGTTGTGCAGAGTGACGTTACCGGACTGCACAGGTGCCGAAGAGTACTGCGCGGTCAGTGGAATACCTTGATCGAGAGCTGCTGCCAGCGCAAAAATCTTGAAAGTAGAGCCGGTCTGCAGACCGCTGTTTGCGTAGTCCCAACCAGTCGGATCGTCGCCACCGTAGTAGGCGCGGACAGCACCGGTCTTCGGCTCCACCGAAACGATGGCGGCACGCAAACCCGTTGACTGATCGACGTAGTTTTCCATCGCATCCAGGGCAGCCTGCTGCACCGTCGGGTCAATGGTCGTCGTAATGCGTAGACCGCCAGTGTTGACCTCCTGCTCGGAGATACCTTCGCGCTCCAACTCAGCCAGAACCTGATTCTTAATCATGGCAGCCGGGCCGGGCTCCGGAGCCTGCTTCGGCGCCAACGCCGGATCGATGGTCTCCGGGTACTGCATTCCCGCGCGGTCCTGCGGCGAGACGATGTTCATCTCCACCAGGCCATCGAGGACGTAGTTCCAACGCTGCTCAGCCTCCGGGCGGTTAGTCCACGGATCCAGTGCAGATGGACGCTGAATCGAGGCTGCCAGCACAGCACCCTCTTCGGCATTCAGCTCACCGACTTCCTTACCGAAGTAGGCCTTCGACGCTGCCGCGATACCGTATGCGTTACGACCAAAGTAAATCGTGTTGAGGTAGGCCTCAAGGATTTCGTCCTTAGTCCACTCCCGCGCCATCTTCGCCGACATGACCAGCTCCTTGGCCTTACGGGTCAGCGTGCGCTCGTTGCCCACCACAGCATTCTTGACGTACTGCTGCGTAATGGTCGAGCCGCCACCGGCACTGGAATTACCAGTCACGACTCCCAGAGCCGCACGGGCATAACCAGTCAAGGAAAAACCCGGGTTGGTATAGAAATCACGATCCTCAGCTGCCAGCACTGCATTGCGTACAGCATCCGGCACCTTGTCGATAGTGATGTTGCTTCGGTTACCGCCCTCCGGGACGATGCGCGTGATTTCCTTTTCACCAGAACGGTCATAAATCACCGCAATCTGGCTATTGGCCAACTCCTCTGGCTCCGGCACGTCCGTTGTCGCATAAGCAACACCGAACACAACTACCGGCAACAGCACGACCAGCGCCACGGCTAGACCGAGCCACGCTAAAATTCGCCGCTTATTATCAGTCGGCTGTTCTTCTTGCGCCATCGAGCTTTCCTCTTCATGGTCATCTGGTTCAAGGTCATCTGGGGCGTACTGCCCCTTCTCCGGGTCCGGCTCGCTTGCCGACGTCATCTCTGAACCGGTAGCCAGACCCTCGTCATTGCCACCGACCGAAACAGCATCAATGCTGTCGCTGGAATCGTCGTCAAGCGATGCGTCATCGGAGCGTGCGTGCGTATTGAAGGAATCAGCATCCGGCTGATCCCACCACTCGCCTGATGAATTAGAACCCTGGCCCTCGTGAGGGCTGTTAGGACCGCCTGGGCTATCGGGTCGATCATTGCTCACGGGTGCTCTCCCTAGTTTTCTGACTCTTCTCGAGCTGCCTGAAGTGTCCGGGTCAGGAAACTCCACTTGCAGTCGGGGCACACCTCAACTTCTTTGACGGTGCACGAACCATATTCATTAACTATTGCGGATAATTCGTTTTCAGTACAAGCAGAGCCGGAACGACGGCCCAAGTTTTCTCCGAACACCCAGAATACGAGTCGGAGGTCGAATTTGCGACATACTGGGCACTCTTCCTGGGACTTTCTGCCGTGAAAACGCGCGGCAGCGACCAGCCGAGCATCGGCATCACAGAGTGATTTCCGTGAAATCTCCCCTACACGCCACTGCTCCAATAACTGCTTCTTGAACAAGGAGTGATCAATCTCGCCCTGCCATGTCATCACGAAGACAGATTAGCAGGCTCGTGCGGGCTGGTTTCACCCCCGCTTTATCGGTAAACACATGCCCCCTCACGGTTCGGGCATCGGCAAACAACGCATAAAGGTATAACGTCACGCTCGTTACCTCAATGCGCGCACCCACTCACGGCCGCACCGCTGGCGCAAGGCCCTGGTGCGGGGTTCTGATGCTAGGTCTTGATGCGAGTTCCCGGTGTGAGTTCCCGGCGCGAGGTCAAAGCCTCCGAGCACATAGTTTCAAGGAGAATTACTAAATGAGTTCAATTCGCGTCGCTATCGTCGGCGTCGGCAACTGCGCCTCTTCCCTGGTGCAGGGTGTCGAGTTCTACCGCGATGCAAAGCCCGATGAGACCATTCCTGGCCTCATGCACGTCGTCTTCGGCGACTACCACGTCTCCGATGTCGAGTTCGTCGCAGCTTTCGACGTTGACGACAAGAAGGTCGGCAAGGACCTCTCCGAGGCCATTGTTTCCTCCGAAAACTGCACCATCAAGATTGCCGATGTCCCGACTCTCGGCGTTGAGGTTCAGCGCGGCCCGACCCTGGATGGCGTTGGCAAGTACTACGCGGACACCATCGACGAATCCCCGGCTGAACCGGTCGACGTTGTTCAGGCGCTGAAGGATGCCAAGGTCGATGTACTGGTCTCCTACCTGCCGGTCGGTTCAGAACAGGCTGACAAGTTCTACGCACAGTGCGCCATTGACGCTGGTGTAGCTTTCGTCAATGCCCTGCCGGTCTTCATCGCTTCCGACCCTGAGTGGGCCAAGAAGTTCGAAGACGCAGGGGTTCCGATTGTCGGCGACGACATCAAGAGCCAGGTCGGCGCAACCATCACCCACCGCGTCATGGCCAAGCTATTTGAGGACCGCGGTGTTCGCCTCGAGCGCACCCTGCAGCTCAACGTCGGCGGCAACATGGACTTCAAGA
Source organism: Corynebacterium sp. MSK032 (assembly GCF_030232065.1). Lineage (NCBI taxonomy): Bacteria > Bacillati > Actinomycetota > Actinomycetes > Mycobacteriales > Corynebacteriaceae > Corynebacterium > Corynebacterium sp. MSK032. The sequence goes on from NZ_JASPJR010000017.1 coordinate 17,148, forward strand.
ACATGCTCGAGCGCGACCGCCTCGAGTCCAAGAAGATCTCCAAGACCCAGGCCGTCACCTCCAATCTCACCGGTCCGCTGGCCGGCAAGATCGACGACCGCAACGTCCACATCGGCCCGTCGGACTGGGTGGACTGGCTGGATGACCGCAAGTGGGCCTACGTCCGACTCGAGGGCAAGGCCTTCGGCGAGGTGCCGCTGAACCTTGAGTACAAGCTCGAGGTCTGGGACTCCCCGAACTCCGCTGGCATCATCATCGATGCTGTTCGCGCTGCCAAGATCGCCAAGGATCGCGGCATCGGCGGCCCGGTCTACGCCGCTTCTTCCTACCTGATGAAGTCCCCGCCGAAGCAGCTTGCCGACGATGTTGCGCGAGCACAGCTCGAAGCATTCATCAAGGGCGAAGACTAAAAGGTACAAGCACTCAAAAGTACAAGCGAGCAGCTCCGAGAGCATGTGCCTTGAAAAGTGCCAGCCGGTTACCCATGCGGTAGCCGCTGGCGCTTTTGTGCTTCTCTCTCCCCTATCCTCCCCGCGTCTCTTCCACGCCTTCTCGCCCTACTCGCTGCTGCGCCCATCTCGTCCCCGCCATGGATGCGTGCGCTGCAGTCGTCGTAAAGCAGACAGCAATACACCCGCGAGGATGAATCTGCGAGACATATCACAAGCCAAAAGCATTCGCGAAAGTAGCCGTATGGCTACCTCCAACCCAACGTTCTAAGTACAGAAGAAGTGACACTTTAGGGGGTTTCTGCCAGCACCGAAAAACCTTATACGCAGATAGGTTTAATGTTTTGTACTGGGGTTTTAGATGTTTGGTGGAAAATTCCTGGTGATTTCATCGCCGAAATCACCAGTTGTAGAAAAATAAATAGCACCCCAAATAAATTTCGTATTGGCAACTAGCACTGTTCGCATATAACATCGTCGCTATGACATTATCTTCGGGCTCGATTGGCAATCCTGATGCCGTTACTCCTCTGTCGCTCGCTAAGCGCATTCGCCCTCTCCTGACTCGCGCTGAGCTGCTCTACAGCCGCCGCTCCTCGGAGTCCCAGCTCAGCCGCGCGCAGCTGTCCATCATGATGACCCTGGAGGCACTGGGCGCCTGCCGTATCAGCCAGTTGGCTGAGGCCGAGGCCATCCGCATGCCCACCGCCTCCAACGCCGTGCACCACTTGGAGGTCGCCGGCATGGTGGAGCGCGTCCGCGACAGCAAAGACCGCCGTGGCGTCCGCGTTGAACTGACCGACCGTGGCCGTGAAGAGCTGCACCGTGTTTCTGAAGAGCGCAATCAGCAGATGGCGGAGATGTTCAGCACGCTGACCCAGGAAGAGCTGGAATTTGGTGCTGGTCTTGAGACGATTCTGTCCAAGATTCTCGAAAACTACCCGGAGCACCCAAAGACAAACCCAAACGTCTAGTCTCTTTTCCAGCTAGCCCTGCCCTCTTTAAGCCCACAGGCAGGATACATAGCTTTTACACTTCCTCGGTGCCGTTTTAAATATGCCCGCCTATCCACGTAGGCTATTACCCAGAAGCACCACTTGGATATTTCTGAGTAATCACAGGAGGATTAGCGATGGCTTCCCGCCCGCTTCGTATCATGATTGCGTGGCGTCCAGGCGAGTACGGCACCGAAACGCTTGCTTACGCCGCTTGGTTAGCTCGCACCACGAAGGTGCAGATTCGCGTTGTCAGCGCACTGTCGCGTGGCTGGCCGCTGACCTCACTGGCTCGGTTGAGCACCAATGACTCCTGGGTTTCCCACGAAACCGAGTCTCTTGAAAAAATCATCAAGGATGAGCTAAAGCTCGCTGGCCTGCGCAAGGGCATGCTTGACGACGATGCCGTACGGATCATCGAATCCTCCAGCGAATCCACAACTATCTGCAACGAAGCCGAAGAATTCGAAGCCGATGTGGTTTTGCTTGGCACCCGCCGAAGCAATACCAAGGACTGGACCGCCAAGAACCGCAGTCGCTTTACTGCGGGATCAACCTCGGATGCGCTGCTGCATTACTCGCCAATCCCGCTGGGATTGGCGATCCCCGGCGCGAAGCTTTCTAAGCACGGTGTGACCCGTGTCAGCATTTGCTACATTGACACCCCACAGTCGCACCACGCATTGAATAAGGCTGCTGACCTGGCATATCGCTGGGAAGTTCCCCTGCGTTTGGTCTCGTTTACGCCGCGTGGTGCGACCATGTACCCGACGGAGAACGGCTACGGCCCCTCCTCTGACCTGATGATTGAGTGGCGCGAGCAGGCTATGGGGCTGCTCGACCGCGGTATGGACCGCGCGCATACCCGTTACCCAGACCTTTCCATTGATGCGGAAGTAGCCTCCGGCAACGGTTGGGAAGAGGCCATTCAGTCCATCAAGTGGAAAAAGGGAGACTTGCTCGTTTTGGGTTCGTCTACTCTTGGCCCATTCGGGCGAATTTTCATCGGCTCGTCGACTAACCACATCGTTCGCCACAGCCCAGTGCCAATGCTGATTACTCCGGCCTAGTATGGCAGGCACATCAGACGGCATTTAGAGGCGAGGGGAGCAGAAGGTGGATAATTCATCGGAACGCAGTACACCAGAGCGCAATGAGGATGAAATCTTCGACGAGCTTGAGCGCAAGATGTATTCCGGCAAGCGCGCCTACATCTACACCGCGGGTGTGATTCTTACGACGCTGCTCGCGGGCCTCATTATTGGCATCGCCGGCGCCATTGTCGGTGGCCCCACCTGTGATGCGGGTAAGTCCAGCTTCCTCTGCTCCCGCACTTGGGAGATCCTTTTCCCCGTTGTCCCGGGCGTAATCTCCCTGGTCGGCTGCCTTTTGGGCTTTTGGCAGACCTACGTGGAGTGGAAAAACTTCCGCAACTGGCGCGCGTGGCTCGCTATGTGCTGGGTGCTCATGCCCTTCACTTTGATGTGGATGCTCTCCACATTCGGCGTCCTGATTCTGGGCGTTAAGTAGGGGTAAGAGGCGGCCAGCCTCGGAGCCACCCCTTGAGGCTTTTGCGAGAAAGTCTCAAGCGAGAAAGTGTCTGGGTTTATGTCAAATTTGAGCCGATTTTAGGCTTCAAACTGACATAAACCCAGACACTTTCTTGTAGGCATTAGCCTCCCGGCTACTTCTTCACAACCAGGTTGACCATCTTGCCCGGAACGACAATGACCTTCACGATATTGCCACCGGCGTTTTCCACAGCTGCGACAACCTTTTCGTCGGCACGCGCGGCGGCCTCGATGTCCTCGCGGGAAGCATCGGTAGCCACGTCAATGCGAGCGCGAACCTTGCCGTTAATCTGAACTGGCAGCTCAACGGTGTCGTCGACCAGCCACTTCTCGTCAACTGCCGGCCAGGGGCCGTGTGCCAGGGACTCGGTGTGGCCGAGACGGCTCCACAGTTCCTCCGCAATATGCGGCGCCACAGGGCCAAGCATGAGGGCCAGCGGCTCCACGGCGGCGCGCGGTGCACCGGCCGAACCGTAGGTCTTAGTCAGGTAGTTGACGTACTCAATGAGCTTTGCGACGGCCGTGTTGTCACGCAGCTCTGCGTAATCGGAGGTAACCCCTTCCACGGTGCGGTTGAGGGCCTTGAGGTCGTCGTCGGAAAGCGCTGCGTCCGTGACGGCGAGCTCACCGGAGTCCTCATTGACCACCAGGCGCCAAGCGCGCTGGAGGAAGCGCTGCGAGCCGACTAGATCCTTCGTCGCCCACGGGCGGGAGGTGTCCAGCGGACCCATGGCCATCTCGTAGACGCGCAGGGTGTCAGCGCCGTAGTTGTCGCAGACCTCGTCGGGGGAGACGGCGTTCTTCAGGGACTTGCCCATCTTGCCGTACTCCTGGAAAACTTCCAGGTCAGAGCCGTCTTCGGCGCCGCCCGGGATGAGGAACTTACCATCGCGCTCAACAACCTGATCCGCCGGCTGGTAGACACCACGGGCATCGGTGTAGGCGTAGGCCTGGATGTAGCCCTGGTTGAACAGACGGCGGTACGGCTCCTTGGAGGTCACGTAGCCGAGGTCGAAGAGGACCTTGTGCCAGAAGCGGGAGTAGAGCAGGTGCAGCACCGCGTGCTCGACGCCGCCGACGTAGAGGTCGACGCCGCCTGGATCGTCCTTACCGTGCGTCTCCGGGCGGGGGCCGGTCCAGTAGCGCTCGTTTTCCAGGTCGACGAACTTTTCAGCGTTGTTCGGGTCGATGTAGCGCAGCTGGTACCAGGAGGAACCTGCCCAGTTCGGCATGACGTTGGTGTCACGGCGGTACTTCTTCTTGCCGTCGCCGAGGTCGAGCTCGACGTTGACCCAGTCAGTGGCCTTGTCCAGTGGAGCCTTTGGCTCGGTGTCGGCATCGTCCGGGTCGAATGTGACCGGCTTGTAGTCCTCGACCTCCGGCAGCTCGACCGGAAGCATGGACTCGGGCAGTGCGTGGGCGTGACCGTCCTCGTCGTAGACGATGGGGAAGGGCTCGCCCCAGTAGCGCTGGCGGGCGAACAGCCAGTCGCGCAGCTTGTACTGGATCTTCTCGTGGCCAGCACCTTCCTTCTCCAACCACTCAATGACGGTGGCGATGGCGATGTCCTTGTCCAGGCCATTGATGTCCAGGCCGGAGTCATTGGCGGAGTTCACGCACGTACCGTTACCGACGTACGCCTCCTTTGCAATGTCACCACCTGCAACAACCTCGCGGATTGGCAGACCGAAGGCAGTGGCGAACTCGTAGTCGCGCTCATCGTGGGCCGGGACAGCCATGATGGCACCGGTGCCGTAGCCAATCAGGACGTAGTCGGAAATGAATACCGGCACCTGTTCGCCGCTGACCGGGTTGGTGGCGTAAGCGCCCAGGAAGACGCCGGTCTTCTCCTTGTTCTCCTGGCGCTCCAAGTCGGACTTGGAGGCAATTGCGGCGCGGTAAGCGGCGACGGCCTCGGCTGGGGTTTCCTCGCCGAAGGTCCAGCGCTCATCCACACCCTCGTAGGAACCACTACCGGCTTCAACCAGCTGATCCACCAGCTCGTGCTCAGGAGCGAGCACCATGTAGGAGGCTCCGAAGAGAGTGTCCGGGCGAGTGGTGAAGACCCTGATCTTGGTGGAGACCTTCGGGCCGACCTCAGCTGCGAAGTCAACCTCGGCACCGCGGGAGCGACCGATCCAGTTGCGCTGCATGGACTTGACCTTGTCCGGCCAGTCCAGCAGCTCCAGGTCGTCGACCAGGCGATCAGCGTATGCGGTGATGCGCATCATCCACTGGCCCAGCCGCTTGCGGAACACCGGGAAGTTACCGCGCTCCGAACGGCCCTCGGCGGTCACTTCCTCGTTGGACAGCACAGTGCCGAGGCCCGGACACCAGTTGACCATCGAATTCGACTGGTAGACCAGACGGAACTCATCCACGGCTTCGCGCTGCTCGGTCTCGCTGAGCTCAGCGTAGACGCGACCGTCCTTGGTAGCCATCTCGCCCGACTCCAACAGTGGAATCAGCTCATCGATGCGACGGGCCTTCTTCTGATCCTCATCGAACCAGGCGTTGTAAATCTGCAGGAAAATCCACTGCGTCCACTTGTAGTAGTCCTGGTCAGTGGTCGCGAAAACACGGCGGCGGTCATGGCCAAGTCCCAGGCGGCCCAGCTGTCGCTCCATGTTGGCGATATTCGTTTCCGTCGTCACGCGCGGGTGCGTACCGGTCTGGATTGCGAACTGCTCCGCCGGCAGGCCGAAGGCGTCATAGCCCAGGGTGTGCAGCACGTTTGCGCCCTGCATGCGGTGGAAGCGCGCGAAGACGTCGGTGGCGATGTATCCCAGCGGGTGGCCTACGTGCAGACCGACACCGGACGGGTACGGGAACATGTCCTGGACGAAAAGCTTGTCCTTCGGCGGAGTCGAGCCGTCGGCAGCTGCCAAATCGCCCACCGGGTTGGGGGCGTAGAAGGTGCCGTTATCTTTCCAATACGCCTGCCACTTTCCCTCTAGCTGAGTCGCCAGCTCGGGGGAGTAGCGGTAGTCGGTGGCTTCTGCCGAGGACGAGGACTTTTCGCTGTTGGTCATGGTCTCACAGTCTAATAGGTGCGTTTGGCACGTGCTCAACCACCTATATAAATTGGAAGCATGATTGTCATCCCTGTAATTACCCTGGTTCTGGCTGTTTGCATAGCCGTTGTCGCTGGTTTGGCATGGTCGGCGAAACTGCCGGGTAATAACTGGATCGGAATTCGTGCGCCTGAGGCTCGAAAGTCCCAGGAAAACTGGGATATTACGCACCGCGTTGCCGGCCCGCCGTGGGCTGTGTCCGCTGTCGCTTTCCTCGGTGCCACCATGCTCGGCTTCCTCGCCATCCGCCCGGAGGCCTCTGGTTGGATGTGGCTGTGGTACGCCGTCGCTCTGCTCGCCGGTATCGCCATGCTCGGCATTGGTGCGGCTATCGGCTCGCACACCATCGCGCTTTACGACGCCAAGGTCTCCGCCGAGTCCGGCTCCGGTTGTGGGTGCGGCGACGGTGACAGCGGCTGTGGCTGTGGCTCCGCCGCCACTGATGCCACCGACACTGCGGCTGATGATGCCTGCTGCTCCGACAACCCGGCAGCAGACTGCGGTGTCTCCGGTGGCTGCAGCTCCTGTGGTCTGGAAGGACTGTGCACGGACAAGGGCTCATCCGCGAATGCCACTTTCAAGCCTGTGGACAAGGATGCGCTGCGCAAGGCAGCTGAGCAGAAGAAGTAAAAAATTATTGCAGAGAAAAGCTTCTGCAAAACAGTAAGACAACCTCTGGTTGCCCACTAAGCTATTTGTCCATGTGGCAACGAATTGTGAATTGGCGTCCAGATCCCCTCATCGTCGGTATCGTTGCTGCAGCGATACTGGCGATTATTTTTCCTGCAAGCGGCACTACCGCTGAGGTTTTCAGCTGGGCCACAAAGATCGCCATTGGCTTCTTGTTCTTCCTCTATGGCGCGCGCCTGAGCCCGCAGGATGCGTTGGCCGGTGTTAAGCATTGGCGGCTGCACATAACCATTCTGGCTTTCACATTCGTGCTGTTCCCAATCCTCGGCCTGCTGATGAAACCCCTGGATTGGATTCTTTCTCCTGGCCTCTACCTGGGCATTTTGTACATGACGCTGGCACCGTCGACGGTGCAGTCGAGTGTGAACTTCACGTCCATCGCCAAGGGCAATGTCGCCGGCGCAATCGTCAGTGCCTCGGCATCTAACCTGCTGGGCATTGTGGTCACACCGGTGCTGGTGATGCTACTGATGGCCACCGGCGGCGGCATTCATGTGGATTCGTCGGTGTTCTTGGATATTTCGCTGCAGTTGCTGCTGCCATTCGCAATCGGCCAGCTCACTCGCCGTTGGACCCTGAAGTTTGCCGCCGCGAAGACGACTAAGAACGTTGACCGCCTATCTATCGCAATGGTCGTTTACGCGGCGTTCTCCGAGGGCATGGTGCAGGGCATCTGGTCGAAGGTGCCGGCAGGGGACATTGTCATCCTGTGTGTGCTTTCGGTCGTGCTGGTGGAATTCGTTTTGCGGTTGTCCGGATTCATCGCAAATAAGATGGGCTTCGACCGCAAGGACCGCATTGCGATTCAGTTCTGCGGTTCGAAGAAGTCGCTGGCCACCGGTCTGCCCATGGCTGCCGTTATCTTTGGTGCCGATGCCAGCCTCTACATTTTGCCGCTGATGATTTTCCACCAGATTCAGCTGATGATCTGTGCGGTCTACGCCGCTCGCTGGGGCAAGGAAGCAGAAGCTGAGCCGGAGCCACAACCCGCTTAACGCGGTCTAGCGCATGGACCCGAGGGGCGAATCCGGCTTGGCACATATACTGGGGCGCACAACATATGGTTCGGTTTTAAACGAGCAAACGAAAGTGTGAGATTCAATATGGCTAACGAGAATCCGGCTCCGTTCTCCCCGGAACAGCGCGCCGCAGAAGAGACCGCGATCAATGAGTTCTGGTCGTGGTGGAACTCTTTTGGCGCCGATGCGCTCGACTCTATGTTTAGTGTCCAGCTCGGTATCGATGGTGCTCCGAACGCCGCCGATGTGGACATTATTGATGTCCAGAAGGAGGTCGGCGGCCGCATCGCCGCTATTAATGACCGGCTCATCTGGGGGTTTGAGGCTGGCGCTCCGTATTCTCGCCACCTTCTGACTGTTAGCGCTGCCGGCGATCCGGAGCTGCGTCCGGTCGCTCGCCGTTGGCTGGAGGCCGCGCCTGACGACGGCGCGGTGTGGTCTTTCACCGACCTCCGTCAGGCGGATCCGGCGATGAAGCTGTCGCTGGGGGATGTCGCGGCCACGTTAGTTGCACAGGGTGCGCTCGAGGCCGATGCTCCGGCCGAGGTCGATCCGGCAGACGCACGCGTGGCTGTTAGCAGTGGTCATGGGGCAGTGGACGTTCGTCTATTCCACCCGCTGTTCCCGGCAATTGCTCAGTTGGAGGACGGTGAGCGCTTGGTAGCTCAGCTCGGTTTCACGCTGCTGCAGCTGGCTCTGGGGGAGGAGGACTTCGGCCTATGGCTACGCGGTTTTGCCTTCGCCGGCGAGGAGCCGGAAGGTGCGATCCCGCTACCGGAGCTGGGCGGTGTCGTCGAGAAGCTCGCGGAAGAGTGCCCCGAGTGGCTCACCATTGATGCCGAAGCCAACGGCCAGCCGCTCGTCGTCGCCACCCGCGCTCCGATTACGCAGCTGGTGAGCCCGACTATGACGCAGCATGTGCTGATTCAGCTCATGCTCGGCAATATTGATGACAAGGGCTTGCCGACGGACGAATCGAAGGAATCCCTCTCCGAGTTCAATACCGCTGCCGCTGAAGCCATCGCTGAGGACAAGGGTATTTTTGTCGCAACTGAGCAATCCGATGGCATGGCTCTGATGCACTTCTTTATTGACCCGGCATCTGATGCGGAGGCGGGTCTGCGAGCTGTTGCGGAGACGTGGGCCGAGGGAGAGCATATCGTCGATACCGGTTACGATCCAGCTTGGCAGCGCGTCGGTCACCTGCGCGTGTAGATTGGTTTTTTGTTATGAACGCTCGTCATCGTCTTACTCCACGGCCTTCCCGCGCGATTCGCATGGGTCTTACCGGTGTCATCGCTGTCACCAGCCTTCCGCTGGCAGCTGGAAACGTCGCTGCGGCTCCGCAGCCAAAACTGACTCCACAGGGCACTATTGATGCTCCGGGGCGAACCCAGATCAGCTTTACCCACACCCCAAGTGGCACGCACTACGGTACGGCGAACGAGAATGAAGCTCGTCCGGGGCTTTCGATTGTCAAGCTCTACATTGCGGACTACGTCTTCAAACATGGCACAGAAGCGGACAAGGCGAAGGCCACAGAGATGATTCGCTACTCCGATGACAATATCGCCAGTGAGCTCTATGGCCGTTACCCGGATTCCATCAACGCCACTGCGCGTGAATACGGCCTCAGCAACACCCACGATGCAGGTCACTGGGGAAATTCAACTACGTCCAGCGCGGACACTGTGAAGTTCCTGGAGGCCAAGAAGCGTGAGAACACTTCTGACCCGGTTCTGGTTGCTATGAGCACCGCGTCACCTGTGGCAGCGGATGACTACCGTCAGGATTACGGCACCGCCACGCTGCCGGGTGTTATTGGCACAAAGTGGGGTTGGTCCGATGACCGCCAGAGCGTTCACGCCTCGGCATCCATTGGACCTGACTTCAGCGTCGCTGCTAACACCTACGGCACGAAGGAAACTCACACCAGCGATGTTCAGAATGCCTTCGACGGCACGCTGGGCACTCCATCGCTGCCTGGCCTGCCCGACAGCCCGAGCCTGCCGGGCATCCCAAGCGTCCCGAACCTGCCCGAGAGCCCGAATCTCGGCGAACTACTGAATCTGCCGGAAACTCCGCAGCTGCCCCAGATTCCGGGACTACCGGACTTCACTGGTCAGGTACCGTCGCAGTTCTAGCCACTGCCGCTAGTCGCTGGTCTGCTGGCACCGTCCCACACACAGCGCACCTCACGCGACAAGGTTCACGAGGACCATATACAGCGCCGTGCCTACAAAAATCGAAATCACGGTGTTGCGCCGCCACCAGTGCAGGCCAACGGTGACGGCCAGCGCTACGGGCACGGCCCAGGCAGCGCCGGGGTCGCCACTCTCACCGCTGAGTCCTAGCCGCCCGAAGACGGTGTAGGCAACCAACGCCACCATGACTCCAACCGGCATGGTCGTGCCGAGGAACTCGAACAGGGGAGACCCCTTCAGAGTGCGCACGAATGCAAACGGCAGCGCACGCAGCGCAAGAGTCACCGTACCCATCGCAAAGAGCGCGGCAAGCACATAGCCGGAATCGGGCATCGCGGTCATGCTCGCTCTCCCTCCGTCGTACGCTGATTGCTTGCCGACGTCATGCGCATCACCCGATCCACCCGCGGTGACCACACGCGCAACAGCAGCAGGCCGAAGTACATCAGCAGTCCGATAACCAGCATCTGGTTCGGGTTAATCAGCCAGCCCACCAGCGTGCAGACGATAGCGGACAGGGGCAGTGACCAGTCCTTAGAAGTCTCAAACGCGTCCATGGCCAGCACCGTAAAGAGCGCCACCAGTGCGAACTCGGCACCGCGGATACCCTCGGGCAGTGCTGCGCCGGTTAGCGCCCCGACAATGCCGGAGCCCACCCACAATAACTGGCAGAGAATCTGAATCGTCAGCAGTCGGTGGCCCGACATCTTTTCGTCCGCATTTGCCGCAGAGACGATGGCATACGACTCGTCGGTAAGCGCGTATGTGGAGTATGCGCGACCGAGACGAGACTGTATCCGGTCGCGTGGGAACGTCAGCCCATAGAAGACGTGGCGGAAGTTGACCATAAAGGACGTCACGGCACAGCCGAGCAGACCCGTATGCGCCATAACCAGGCCGACAGCGAGGAATTCCATCGACCCCGCGTAGACCACGAAGGAGAAGATGGGGGCCCACCACCAGCTAAAGCCAGTCTGTGCGATGAGCAGGCCGAATGCGAGCCCCAGCGGAATGAGTCCCATGCCCACGGGCAGTGTCTGCCGGATGCCGGCAGCTATGTCGCTGCGGTCGCTGTTTCCTGTGGCGCTACTTCCTTCAGCCCTGTTTCCTTCGGTATTGATGTGCTCACTCATCTAGTTGTCACGTACATCTACGGGGTAGGTGCCATACAGTGGCAGCGGCCATGGCTGACGGCGCATGCAATCACCCCAGATGTCCGCGGCAGCAGGAGCGAGTACATCAGAGGGCAGGGCAGGGGCGACGTACCAGTCACCGCGGTCGAGCTCGTCTTCCAGCTGTCCCGGGTCCCAGCCTGCGTAACCGGCGAAGATGCGTGCGCCATCTATGCGGTCGCGTACGTCCTCCGGCTCCGCACCGAGGTTGACCAGCGCAAACCTGTGGGCGATGCGTTCCATCAGCGGGGTACCGGTAATACTGTCGGTCTCCTCTGGGAGGGTGGCGCCGTTTCGCACCACACCAATGCAGATTGGCTGTGTCTGGTTGACCGGACCCCCGACGTAGAGCACCGGCGGCTTGGCCATCAGCGGCGCCCAAGGCTCGAGCACATTGTGCACCGGCGTCTGCGAACGCTGCGTGAGATCGACACCAAGGGTGCCGTGTTCATCGTGCTCAATGAGGAAAATCACCGAGCGGGAAAACTCCGGCGAGAGCATGCCGGGTGCTGCGAGCAGCAGCATACCGGCAGCCGGGTCGTTGCGCTCAAGGCTGGTAAAAAGCCGGTCGCCGTAGAGATTTTCCGGATTAATCGATGCCATTAGCTCTCACTTTCGCTTTCAGCCTGCTCACCGGACTGCTCGTACCACCATTTCTTCAGCGCCAAGATAGCATCTTCACGCTCCAGCGGACCGGACTCCAATCGCAGCTCTTTCAGGTAATTCCAGGCCTGTCCGACTTCTTTGCCGGGCTTCAGGTCCAGAATTTCCATGATTTCGTTGCCATCCAGGTCGGGGCGGACGCGTGCGAGGTCCTCCTGCTCGGCGAGCTCCTTGATTCGCGCTTCCAGGCTGTCGCAGGCTCGTGCGAGGCGTGCTGCTTTACGACGGTTTCTCGTCGTACAGTCGGCCCGCACGATTTTGTTGAGTCGTTCCAACAAATCTCCGGCGTCGTTGACATAACGTCGCACCGCCGAGTCCGTCCACTTGCCTTCGCCATAGCCGTGGAAGCGCATGTGCAAGTAGACCAGCTGGGAGATTTCATGGCTAATTTTCTTCGGAAACTTCAACTTGCGCAGGCGGCGACGCACCAGCTTCGCACCGACGACCTCGTGCTGGTAGAAGGTGACATTGCCCTGCTCGTTGTAGGCGCGGGTAGCGGGCTTACCACAGTCGTGCAGCAGTGCCGCCCAGCGCAGCACGAGGTCCGGTTCACCGGGTTCTTCCTGATCAATAGCCTGCCGCATGACCTGCAGGGAGTGTTGATAGACATCCTTGTGCTGGCGGTGTTCATCCTGCGTCATGCGCATATCGGAAATCTCCGGCAGCACGCGGTCGGCCAACCCCGATTCCACCATCAGGTCGATACCACGGCTGGGATCTGCCCCCAGGATGAGCTTGTTCAGCTCAGTGGAGATGCGCTCAACCGTGATGCGGTCAATTTCGCTGGACATTTCCTTCAACGCCTTGAGTACGCGCGGCGCCACGTCGAACCCGAGCTGGGATGCGAAGCGGCAGGCACGCAGCATGCGCAGGGGATCATCGCCAAAGCTGACCTCCGGCGCCCCCGGGGTGTCCAAGACACCCGCGACAAGATCCTCGAAACCTCCGAGCGGGTCGAGGAAGGTGCGAGTGCCGTCGCCATGCAGTTCAACGGCGATGGCGTTACAGCGGAAGTCACGGCGGATTAGATCGCCTTCCAGCGTGTCGCCGAAAGTGACCTCCGGATTGCGACTGACCTGGTCGTACGTATCCGCACGGAACGTGGTGATCTCCACCTGACGGCCATGCCGCTCTGCGGACAGCGTGCCAAATTCAATGCCGGTATCCCAGACAATGTCCGCCCAGTCATCAAGAATCGCGCGCGTCACCTCCGGGCGTGCGTCGGTGGTGAAATCGAGATCCACGCCCAGTCGCCCTAAGAGAGCATCGCGCACAGAACCGCCCACAAGGTACAGACGGTGGCCAGCTGCACTAAACGCAGCTGCCAGCGAATCGAGAATCTCCGACTCCTTGGCAATCTCCTGATCCGCCACTGCCAGCATTGCCGTCCTGCGCACCTGTGGGTCCGCATCAGCAGCCGCCGGAGTAGCGCCGTGAGGTGTAGTCGCCCCGGGCTGGTCACCATTTGTCGTTGAAGGAGTCGATTGTGTCACGACCGACACAATACCCGCTTATACCTATAAACCCGGTAGTCTAAGTGGAATGAACAACGTGGTACGCAATGACAACTCGGCGGCGAAGAGCCGTCGACGTCGTCGGCGACCGCGCAGAAGGGGTGGCGCTTCCGCGTCCACCAACACCAATAGCGCTACTACCAGCGGAAATTCCGCAAAACGCAGTGGCTCCAGTGCCAATGGCCCCAAATCGGCCAAGCCAAACTCCGGTGGCGCCAAGAAATCTTCCAAATCACCGAAGTCGGCACGACCCTCGAAGCAGTCGAACAACCGCGGTGGCCGTAAGAACGGCCAGGATAGGAACAATCGCCGTCGTCACGCACAGACGAAGCGCACGAACAATCGCCGTGCGCACTCGTCGCGCGCGCAAAATGCAGCGCCGATGCAGACCTCGATTGAGACTTCGGCGGGCGGACTGGTCGTCTCGGGTCTGGCCGAGGCGGTCGGCGAGGGCGGCAAGGTCGACCTGTCGCGGATTTATGTCGCGCTGATTGGTCGGCACGACCGCCGCGGGCGCCTGCTGTGGTCAATGCCCAAGGGCCATGTCGAGCCCGGCGAAGCTTTCGATTCCACCGCCGAACGTGAGGTGTGGGAAGAAACGGGCATTCGCGGCGAGGTCATCGAGGAGCTCGGTGTGATTGACTACTGGTTTGTCTCCGATGGCACGCGGATTCACAAGACCGTGCACCATCACCTTCTGCGCTACGTCGATGGCGATTTGAACGACGAAGATCCCGAGGTCACTCAGGTCATGTGGGTCCCGGTAGACACCCTGGTGGAGCGGTTGGCCTACGCTGACGAACGCAAACTGGCCCGGCGCGCGCACAATCTGCTGCCCGATCTCGCCCGCGCGGAAAAGCGAGCAGGCCGGCAGACGCCGAGGTGATTGCGCATGTTCAGGTTGCAGTTGCCAAGGAATGTTGTTCGTAAAGTCACGGCCGCCACCGCAGCGCTCATACTGTGCTTGCCGACGGCCGTTGCGCCCCCAGCTTTTGCGCAAGATGAGCAGTTGTGGGGCAGTGGTACCAATCGAGTCGGTGAACAGGGACCCCTTCGGCTTTCGATAACCAGCTTCGCTCCGCATGTCGCGGCTCTACATTCGACACTGACCATCAAGGTGCAGGTGCACAACACCTCCAACGCGGATATCAGCAATGTTGCGCTGCGCCCACAGCGGGCCGGCGCACTAGCTTCCTCTGCAGATGCGCAGACGATTCTCGCTGAGCCTGAATCGGTGTTTGATGTGGCTGGTACCTTCAGTGCCCCCATCGAGCTGAAAGCGGGCGAGACGCGTGAGGTTACGCTAAGTGTTCCTATCTCCGCACCGGCCCCAGAAGGACTCGACATCACGGAAGCCGGCACGTTTCCGCTGCTCATCAACGCTAACGGGCAACCGGAAGATGACATCGACCGCCTGCTGGCGGAAACACGCGCACTGCTACCGGTGACGGATTCGCAAGCTGCAGGTGATGAGCCGGAACCGCCTGCCGGTGATGAGAACGACAACGATGAGACCGACAATTCCGATGCGCCCACCCGCCGCGACCCAGTGCCGTTTTCGCTGATTTGGCCCATCAGCCAGCCAGTGCCACTGGTCGGCGGTGAGACCGGTGACGCACCCTCGTCGCCGAATCTCATCCTCACCGACAATTCTTTGGCCGAGTCTCTCGAACGCGGTGGCCGCCTCGACGGTTTGCTCACCTCGTTGGAAAAGGGCTTTGCCGGCCCGGATGGGCAGAGGTTGCGGGAATCGACCTGCATCGCCATCGACCCGGAGACCCTCGACGCAATCTCCAGGATGACCCGCGAATACTGGATTGGCACCAGCCGCCCAAGTCCTGTGGAGTCCTCTCCGCGACTGCGGGATTCCTGGGGAAACGCGGATGACACCAATCTCACGCATATGCCCGCCAGTGACAATGCTGCCGACTGGCTTAACCGGCTGCACGATCTCACACAGGACACGTGCACACTGTCACTGCCGTGGGGCGGCACCGATGCCAGCGCCGTAGCTCGCGTGGCGGATCAAGAGCTTTCCATGGAGGCACTCGCCGCTGGTCGGCAGACCATCGCCAAGCATTTGGACGTTCAGACACTGCCGGGTATCTATTTGCCCGCCGAGGGATACGTAACGTCGGAAAGCGCCCCGCTGTACTCGGCGGCGACAGCTCTGAACGGAACCACTCCGGAGCGCGCATTCGAAGACCGCGTAGATACCGGCGAGACGATGCCTCCCTCGCCCACTCCACGCGAAGCCGCGCACGACACCACCGTATTAGTCGCGGACAACACCGCCTTCACCGCCGATGGTCAGACACTGCGCCCCGGCCATAGTGGCGTGCTTGCCGACGGTAGCCGCGCCTTCGCCCTCCCTGGGGCACTGACAACCTCTCTGGCTGCAACAGGGCGGTCTCCCCAGACTGTGGCGTATTCGAATCTGCTCGGACGCTACGATTTCCGAATCGACTCCGAAGCTGCACGGATGCAGACAGCGATTGGCACTCTGTTCCAATCATTGACTGATTCGGATGACCCTCGCGCGGCTGTGGTGGCAGCACCGCCGTCCGGTTGGGATCCACGCGCTAGCGACGCTGAAGATTTCATGGCTGCGGTCAGGAAAGCCGTGGACGATAACCTGGCTGAGCTGACTCCGCTGATGGACTCCATCACCGCTTCAGCTCACGACCTGGATGCGGGCTCGGTTACTCCAATTGACGAGCTTGCCGATCCCGCGCCAGTGAGTGAGACGCTCGTGGAGAAGGCTCAACTGGCCTCCCGCGAAATCACGGACCTGACCACAATCATGTCCAACGATCCCAATGTCGCACTGACGCGGTATGAATTCACCCGTCCCCTGCGGCACGACTTGCTGCGCTCGTTTACAACTCTCGGCCGGCGAAATCAGCTGCAGTCAACTGACGTGCAGCGGCGGAGCGAAGAACTCAGCGACCAGGCACTGATTATGAATCGACGCCTGCGCAATTCGGTGACGTTGGTAGCTCCCGGCGGTGTCTACACCCGCGCAACGCAGCTGTCGCCGATTGCGGTGCTGGCTCGCAATGGCCTGCCGCTGCCGGTTCCCGCGTTCGTGCGCGTCGGCGCTGGAGATTCGGTGTTGGAGGAGAAGTATGAGGCCGCCATCCCCGCCAAGGGGTCGGTGACTGTTCAGTTCACTCCGAAGTCGGGTGATGATGCAGAATCTACTCCGGCAACCAATGCTCCAGAGGGAGACCGGCCACGGGATAGTGGAGACAACTCCCACAATCTGTTGCTGTGGCTCGAATCACCTGGCGGCACGCCCATTTCCCGATCAGTGAGTATTTCCGTGCAATCGGGCGCTTCGGTTGGGGTTTTGGCTATCGTGACCCTCGTCATCGTCACTGTTGGTGGGTTTTTTGCCGCAAAACGGTCACAGTACTTTCGGAAATAGACCCCCTTTTAAGCAACAATAGGACATGTGACTGACTCAGACGCGCATAAATCTGGACTTCGAGGCCGCATTCGTCGCCCCGCGCCACCGGCTCCGGTTCCGGCGGCGCGGCCAACGGCTGAATCTCAGCCGGCCGAAGCGGCCCCGGACCTAACTCGCGTATCCGGCCATAAGGCAAATGCCGATACCGCCACTGACGCGATGACGGAATCGGCATCACCATCGCCAGCAAAGGCGGCAACTGCGACAGCAACCGCTTCCAGCGATTCCTCCGCAGGC
Organism: Corynebacterium sp. MSK032; assembly: GCF_030232065.1. Taxonomy (NCBI): domain Bacteria; kingdom Bacillati; phylum Actinomycetota; class Actinomycetes; order Mycobacteriales; family Corynebacteriaceae; genus Corynebacterium; species Corynebacterium sp. MSK032. The sequence goes on from NZ_JASPJR010000017.1 coordinate 34,208, forward strand.
TCGACGGCGGACGCAAATCAGGGACAGTCGAACTCGGACATCGTCGCCTCCACGGGCTCGATGGCAATCGCTACCCTGATTTCGCGCATTACGGGTTTTTTGCGAAACCTGCTCATCGGCGCGACGCTGGGTCCGGCTGTGGCTTCAGCCTTCAACGTCGCCAACACACTGCCGAACCTGATTACGGAAATCGTCCTCGGCGCAGTGCTGACTTCTCTGGTGGTGCCAGTGTTGGTGCGCGCGGAGAAGGAGGATCCAGATCACGGTGCCGCCTTCATTAGACGTCTCTTGACTGTCTCTATGACGCTGTTGGCAGTGGTGACGGTGCTGGCGGTGATAGGTGCGCCACTGTTGACCAGATTGAGCCTTAACGAGGCCGGTAAGGTCAACGTTCCGCTGGCAACGTCATTTGCGTTCTTACTATTGCCGCAGATTATCTTCTACGGCATATTTGCGCTGCTCATGGCGGTGCTAAACACCAAGGGAATCTTTAAACCCGGTGCGTGGGCACCTGTCGCCAACAACGTCGTGGCCATTGCCACGCTCTTGCTATATCTGTTCCTGCCCGGCCAATTGAGTCCGGATTCGGACGGTTCACTCTCCGATCCGCACATCCTGCTTTTGGGTCTTGGTACCACCCTGGGTGTCGTCATTCAGGCAGCCATCATGATTCCCTACCTCAAGCGCGCGGGCATTGATTTGCGTCCGCTGTGGGGTATCGACGACCGCATCAAACAGTTCACCGGCATGGGTGTCGCGATTATCACCTACGTGGCAATTTCCCAGGCTGGTTACTTCATCACCACCAATATTGCCTCGACTGCCTCCAAGGCAGCGCCGACGATTTACCAGCAGGCTTGGCTGCTGTTGCAGGTGCCCTACGGCATCATCGGCGTTACCTTGCTGACCGCCATCATGCCGCGACTGTCCCGCAATGCAGCCGACGGCAACGATGGGGCAGTGGTCCGAGATCTGTCCATCGGTACCCGCCTGACCATGATTGCGCTGGTGCCGATCGTTGCCTTCTTCACCGCATTCGGCCGCCCCATCGCCGTCGGTCTTTTCGCGTATCTGGAGTTCCCCCGCGAAACCGCAGAGATTCTCGGCTGGACGCTGTCCTTCTCGGCGTTCTCGCTTATTCCATACGCCATTGTGCTTTTGCACTTGCGTGTTTTCTACGCCCGTGAAGAGGCCTGGACCCCGACTTTCATCATCCTCGGCATTACCACCGTCAAGGTGATTCTGTCGTTCTTCGCTCCTCGTCTGGCTTCTGACGATGAGACCGTCGTCGTGTTGCTCGGTGCCGCCAACGGTTTCGGTTTCGTCGCCGGCGCAATAATTGGCTTCTTGCTCTTGCGCCGCACTCTCGGACACTTGGACAGTAAGGCGACCGTCCACACCGTGCTGTGGGCACTGGGGGCGTCGCTTGTCGGTGTCGCCGTTGCTTGGGGCGCATTCGCATTGACCGACCTTGTGCTGTTCGATTTCTTCGGTTCCTTCGGTGTGCTACTGCAGACCATCGTCACCGGCGTGGTCTTCCTCATCGGTACCGGCCTGGTGCTCGCTCAGGCTCCATTGGAAGAGGTCCGCGTTCTGGGTGGCTTCCTCGGCCGCATTCCGGGTCTACGTCGCTTTGCTCCGCAGCCTCATGCAGCCGACAATGCCGTCGCCGACCGTGAGGATATGGAGCGCGAACGTGGCTTCGCCGCTGATGCTTTCTCGATTGCCCCGTCGAACCTGATTGGCGAGGCCACGGGTCTGGCAAACGAGGGCTTCACCGCTTCGCCGCTGTTGCCGCCGATGCCGACGCAGGGTTCTCGCCCGACCCGCTATGTACCCGGCGAGATGGTCTCAGGTGGTCGTTTCCGTCTGCGTTCTGAAGTCGCGACCTACCCAGGTCTGCGCCTGTGGCGCGCCATGGATATGGGAGATCCCGACAACTCAGATGTCGCACTTGTCTTCGTCGACACGATTGCACTGCCGTACTACGACACTTCGCCATCGGTTGCCGCCCAGAAGATTGCCACGACGACCAATGAGCTGCGTGACCTGGCTGGCACCGGGATGTCCCGCATTCATAGTGTGGCGAAGACACGCACCGAGGTGCTCATCGTCGCCGACTGGACCAGCAGTATCGGTATTGAGCGGTTCGATCAGGCCGCCCACCCGGATGCCCTGGCACTCGCAATAGCATCACTTGCCGAGACAATCGCCGACGCCCACGAATCTGGGCGCTGCCTTGGCCTGACAAACAAGCCTGGACAATTGCGCATCAGCAGCGACGGCCACATCTACGACGCTTTCCCCGTCGTTTTGCCCGATAGCTCGCAACGTTCGGACTACAGCGCGTTGCTTTCTGTCATCGACGAGCTGTTCTACAGCGTGACGAACATCCCCTCCGATATTTCTGCTGCTATCGACCGCGCGAAGCAGGTTCGCCCGGAGAACTTCAACCAAAAGGAGTCGCCAGCTCGCACACTCGCGGAGGATTTGCGCACTGCAGCGCTCGGCCCCGACTCTTCGGAGTTTCTCGCAATCGACCCCGACACCGGTGCGCGCGAATCCGTCGATGCCGACGGTGTAGCCCAATCAAACGCTCGCCACACCAAGAATCGCACCCGCGCATTCAGCACCGGCGCAGTCGTTGTCGGTGTAGTCATTGTCGGTGCACTTGTCGCCGCGGGCATCTTTGGTCTGGTTAACCGTTCCTCGGACGCACCGATTAACTCCGAGTCCGTACGACGCGGCCCGGCTCCGATCACGACGCTTTCGCTTGCCGACGCTAACGAGTGGCAGGCCGACAGCGACAACCCGGCAGCCGGTCCAGACAATCCAGACATGGCTGAGCTGACCATCGATAGTGACGAGGAAAGCTTCTGGGTAACTTCGACTTACCTCAGCCAGTTCGGCAATCGTCCAGAGGACTTCAAACCTGGCGTTGGTATTCGGGTCACTCTGGATGAACCGGCAACCATTCGAGAGCTTAAGGTCGCGGCGACCCCGGGCGCACACATTGAAGTTCGCGGCCTACGAGATGCCGACTCGACGAACTTGGATGACACAACGGTTCTCGGAAGCGCTACTGCCACCTCAGGTACGACGACCATCGAAATCGATAGCCGCGACACTGAGTGGAAGAACCTTGTTGTCTGGATCTCCGGCTTGCCGACGGCTGCGGAAGCGGTAGCCGACAGCGACTCAGACACTGACGCTGATACAGATGCTGATACAGATGCTGAGTCGCAGAATTCCGATGCGGACAACCCACTTGTCGGCGACCGCAATCTGGCTGAGCAATCTCCGGATTCGTTGCTGCCAGTTGCTATTGGCGACATTCAGGTGCGTGGTACGGAATAACGCTCTGAGCTTGCCTTAGGTGGCAACAGTTCAAGTTGTCCCAAGTTATCCACAGCTACTGGGACGTTTTGAAATTCATCCACAGCCCGCGGTCTCCACGGCAGTTTTGCCAAGCGGAGAGCGCGGGTTTCGTGTTTGCATAGGAGCCATGAACTTTGGGGGAAGAAATCGAATTGGGGACAGTCACCGTAAGGCCCGCATGGGTCGGCGACTGGGGGATTGTGGCGTCGTCGGTATGCAAAAGCATGCATCTGCGGACGAGGTCGATCGTGAATTATTGAAGGCGCACCTGGCGGGGGATCGTCGCGCGTTCGCGGTGTTGGCACGGCGTTATTATCCGCAGTTGGTAGCGATGGCGCGGCGCTATCGTCGGGATGATTTCGATCCCTTGGATGGGGTACAGGAGGGGCTGGCGCGGGCAATTGCGGGGGCGGCGAATTTTCGCGGGCGTTCGACGGTGGCGACGTGGCTGACGTGCATCGTGAAGAATGCGTGTATTGACCACAACCGCGGTCGTTTCGGGGAGATCCCTCTCTGCGATAAGGAGGAGGATTTTGAGACGTTTATGAGTTCACAGCCGATTCCCTGCCCGGATGTTCCGCTACGTGTGACTATGGCCGCCGCATTGGAGCAGCTGCCAACGGATCAACGGGATGCCCTGCTGTACTTGGACATCTTTGGATATTCGCTGCAGGAGACCTCTCGCAGTATTGGGCAGCCGAGCGGGACGTTGAAGTCTCGGCGGGCGCGGGCGCGTCGTACGCTTCGGCGACAATTGGAAGAAGTGCAGGTGGCCTAACAACTGCGGAGCAGGGGAGAGGCTGGGGGAATAGAGATGGCTAACCTCACGTTGGTTGAGGTGGCTGGTTCCGGTAATTTCTTTCCCGGAGCTGAAAAATTTGCTTACTACTGAGCATCACTGTGCGCCATGTGATGTGAGAGATAAAAATTATAGGAGTCTTCATGAGCGATATCGTTCACGACCTGATCATCGTCGGTTCCGGTCCCGCCGGTTACACGGCTGCCACCTACGCAGCCCGTGCCGACCTGAAGCCTGTGGTGTTCGAGGGCATCGAGTTTGGCGGCCTGCTTATGACGACTACCGATGTGGAGAACTACCCAGGTTTCTCCGAGGGCATCATGGGCCCAGAGCTGATGGATCAGATGCGCGCACAGGCAGAGCGCTTCGGCGCTGACCTGCGCATGGAGATTGTCGATCGCATGGATCTCACCGGCGATATCAAGTCTGTCTGGGTTGGCGAAGAAGAGCACAAGGCTCACGCTGTCATCCTGGCAACCGGTGCCGCTCCGCGTTATGTCGGTGCTCCGGGTGAGCAGGCGCTGCTTGGTCATGGTGTCAGCGCCTGTGCCACCTGTGATGGTTTCTTCTTCCGCGACCACGATATCGCCGTCATCGGCGGCGGTGACTCCGCAATGGAAGAGGCAACCTTCCTTACCAAGTTCGCCCGCTCGGTGACGATTGTCCATCGCCGCGATGAGTTCCGTGCGTCGAAGATCATGGTCGAGCGCGCGCAGAACAATGACAAGATTCGCTTTGCGACGAACAAGGTTGTGTCCCAGGTTCTTGGTGAGGACAAGGGTTCGGTTACCGGTCTCGAGCTGGAAGACACCGTCACTGGTGAGAAGTCCGTCCTGGATGTGACTGCCATGTTCGTAGCAATTGGCCACGAGCCACGTTCGCAGATGGTTCGCAATCAGCTGGATTGCGATGAGAATGGCTACATTCAGGTAGCCGCTCCGAGCACCCAGACCTCTCTCAAGGGCGTCTTTGCGGCGGGCGATGTTGTTGACTCGCATTACCAGCAGGCAATTACCGCCGCTGGTTCTGGCTGCAAGGCTGCGCTGGATGCTGAGCACTACTTGGAAACTGTTACTCGGTAGATGACAGCAGGGCAGTCGCACTAGCTGGATAAACACCTAATAGTTGGGGTATCGCAATTGTTGGATAAGCCCTACGATTGCAGATATCCAACTATGGGGAATATCCGATAGTCGGTAAGCCCAATTGTTGTTAGCTGTAGCTCAATCAGGGTGCAGCGGGACGTGTTATAGCCCGGTACGCCCCGTACTCATCGAGCACTTGCAGCGTTCTCAAGAACACCATTAATTAACAATTTAGTACTTCACTCGCACCACCGGAAGCCCTAATTTTTGACGCCTTGAGCGCCAAATCCGTACGCGAGGCTGAAGAAGCTAGGTTGAAAAATTAGAATCAAGACCACAAAACAAAACCACTAAGAACTCAAACGAGCTCATTCTAAGGAGAAGAATTTCATGGCTCCGGTAACCGTCACCGCCAACACCTTTAAGTCCGATGTCCTCGAATCCGATAAGCCGGTGCTTGTTGATTTCTGGGCAGAGTGGTGTGGCCCGTGTAAGAAGATTGCTCCCGTTTTGGACGAGGTTGCGACCGAGCTCGATGGCAAGGCCGTCATCGCCAAGGTCAACGTCGATGAGGAGCGTGCACTGGCTGGCATGTTCCAGATTATGTCCATCCCAAGCCTGCTCCTATTCAAGGACGGCAAGAAGGTCGAAGAGATTCGCGGAGTCCGCCCGAAGGGCGAAATCACGTCGCTCATCGAAAAGCACCTTTAAAAGAACTTGGGGTTGCTCCTTATCCGATACGAGGTTACGACTGCCCACCCGTCACTTCGCTACTGCCACCTTCGTTGGACACACCCCATTATGATGTGACTGAAGTTGTGGTTGTGATTTAGAGTTAGTCCTGGGGTTCTGCCGTCGGGCTAGCCGACGCGCCCTCGTAACAATCAATTCGCGCCTGCGACCTGGTAATCTTGCTGGAAATGGCGGTTTACGTCTTCCTTAATACCGTGAAGGAACCAGGTTGCCGCCAACTTGAGAGGTATTGCTGACCATATCCTCTGAGAGTGCGCGGGATTTCTTAACTGAAGTTTCGTTTAGCTCACTGGCCAGTAATACTGATTAAGTGTTGTGAGGACCCACAACGGCCTAAACATAATTGTGGAGTTCGGAAGGGAGTTTTCGTGCCAGAGTTTCTGAAGGTGGGCGATAGGTCACCTCGTGTAGCCGAGGTACGTTCTACCCTGGCTCGTCTTGGGCTTCTGCCCAATTGGGAGGGCTCAGCCGCGGAGGAGAACTCGCCTCAGTGGTCTGGTGACGATGACCTCTTTGATGAGGACATGCGCAACGCTCTTCTGGCGTTCCAACAGTCCCGCGGTGTCTATGCCGACGGGATTATCCGCGACAGCACCCTGCGCCTACTGCGAGAAGCCTCGTACACTCTGGGCACCCGCGTACTGTCCTACGATCCACTGTCACAAATGACCGGTGAGGACGTAGGCGTTCTCCAAGCTACCTTGCAGGAACTCGGCTTCCACGATGCCCGAGTAGACGGCCACTTTGGCCCGAAGACCGATGCCTCTGTACGTGAATACCAGCTCAATTACGGGCTGGAGCCCGACGGTATCTGTGGTCCCGTTACTCTCCGGGCGCTCAGCTACTTGGGCAGGAGGGTTACTGGTGGCTCTGTAAACGCCTTCCACGAGAAGGAAATACTGCGCACGATGGGGCCGAAGCTCTCTGGAAAGCGCATTGTCATTGATCCAGGTCTTGGGGCAGGGGAGCCCGGCATTGTGGTCGACGGCCCTTACGGTCAGATTTCTGAAGAAGAGATTCTTTGGGATTTGGCCTCTCGCATTGAGGGTCGCCTTGTCGCGGCAGGTGCAGAGACTATTCTGTCTCGTCCTCGTACCGACAATCCGTCCATCGAGGATCGCGCTGAGATGGCCAACGCATTTGGCGCTGACGTCTTCATCTCCCTGCAGGCTGACCACTATCACAACAACCGCGCCAGCGGTATTGCGACCTTTTACTTTGGCTCGATGAAGGGCTCCAACTCCATTCTTGGCGAACAGCTCTCTGGCCTTATTCAGCGGGAGATTGTTGCCCGTACGAGCCTGGTGGACTGCCGCTCGCACGCCCGTACCTGGGATCTCCTCCGTCTGACCAGGATGCCCACGGTGGAAGTCGCCGTTGGTTACCTGACCAACGAGGATGACGTCGCAATTCTTTCTTCCCCAGATCAGCGGGACGTAATTGCCGAATCTATCGTTGTCGCTGTAAAGCGTCTGTACCTGGGCGATGAAGAGCAGCAGCCAATGACCGGCGCTTACAGCTTTGCGCAGCTGATTGAAGAGGAAAAAGCCTAAACACGGCTGACCAATGAAACCCAGCGCTAAAGACTGAACAGCTTTGAGCGCATAAAGGGTTCTTTCGCACTTAGATCCAACGCATGGCCGATTTCTTCGTCCCAGTCCAATTCCGCATCCAACTCGATACGGAGTTTCGGATGAATCGGATGTGGAGTCACCACCCGAAACCCGGAGTCAAGAAGGATTCGCGTACGAATCAAATCACCGGCGTTATGGTTAATCGCCGCCAACGAATCTGAAATACACGGCTTTGGATTCAGCTTTTCTTCGAGTTGCGCCTCGAAATCAGCAATTAGATTCTCCGTACCGTCGTCAGGCGTTGGCGACGACGGCGTGGATGCCGACATAGAATCCGCCGTGCCACTACAACCAAACGCTTCTACCGCTGAAATCCCGCGCAGCGCGAGCTTGTGCAGAGCGGTCACAATGAGCACGCGGAGCATGTCATCGTCAACCTCTAAAGCGTTGTAATGCAGACTCGTCAGCGCAATCGCATCCGGCGATATTGGTCCGGAAGGCATGGAAAATGTCGTCGGGCAGAAGCGTGGCGGAGCAAAGAGCAGCGTGCCGACGGTCTCAGGTTTCCCATCGATAAGTGATGCCGGTGGCTTTCGTCGTAGTGAATATCCGCACGGTCCCCAGGAAAGGTAGACGGTATTGAGCCATGCTTCCTTCTCCAAGCGCACCTGGGCGGCTAAATCAGGGCTTAAATCGCCATTTAAGAGGCTTTCACTAGCTCCGCCTGGCCGAGTAGGGGGTTGGCCGTCCGAATGCTTTAAATCACCGTTGAGCGCTTCATCCTCTTCTGGCGTGCTGGGGTCCAAATTAGGTTCGCGCGGCTCAGTCGAGAACTGGGGTAGGGCAGTTGCTGTACGGATATGCTCCATGCCCTGTTCCCAAAACAGGCTTAACATCGTCTCTGGATAGATTCCTTCGATGTCGGCCAGCGAAATTTTCTCGATGAATACTTCAGTCACAGTAACCGGGTTTACTCTTCGTCGAGATGCATCAGTGACATGATGCGATCAAAGTCCTCGAGGTTGCCGAATTCGATAACGATTTTGCCCTTACGCTTGCCCATCTGGGCAGTCACCTTCGTATCAAAAGAATTGGACAGGCGGTCAGCCCAATTGTGAAGGACCTCCGGCTGCGGAGTGGGCTCGCGGTGCTGCTTTTTCGGTCGCTCGCCGGCATTGAGTAATGTCACTGCTTCTTCGGTCGCACGGACGGATAGTCCTTCAGCAACAATTCGCTCGGCGAGGCGCTGCTGTTCTTCCTTACCTGCCTTAACTCCAAGCAAGGCACGTGCGTGACCAGCCGACAGAACACCGACCGCTACTCGTCGCTGTACCTCCACCGGCAACTGCAAGAGTCGAATCATGTTGGTAATAACGGGCCGCGAGCGACCGATTCGATCCGCCAGCTCTGCCTGAGTTACACCAAACTCTTCGAGTAGCTGCTGGTACGCAGCGGCCTCTTCGAGTGGGTTCAGCTGAACGCGATGGATGTTCTCTAGTAGGGCATCGCGAAGCATGTCCTGGTTTGGAGTATCGCGAACGATGGCGGGAATCGTGTCGACCCCAGCTCGCTGAGAAGCACGCCAGCGCCGTTCACCCATGATGATTTCAAACTCGGGTTGCGGCGCGTTCGGATCTTCCTTGCGCGCTGCCTCGAGTGCGGCCGCACGACTATCCTCAGAGATTGGTCGTACGATAATCGGCTGCAATAAACCGAACTCACGAATAGAGTGAGCGAGCTCATTCAGGGGCTCCTCATCGAAGACCTCTCGTGGCTGCTTCGGGTTCGGCGTAATCAGCTTCAAGTTGATCTCGCGATAGGTCGCGCCAAACTCGTTTGCGGCCGAAGTGTCAACATCGGTCGGCTCGGCGCCGCTATGGTCCGCTACTCCCAATGTCGTCGAGGGCGATGTTTCACGTGAAACATCGCTAGACTTACCAATAGTCTTATTGTCACTGTGACGTTTCTGCGCCTCATTGGTATGAGGCTTGCTCTGGCCGGATTTTGCAGATTTTCCGGCGTTTTTCCCTTCAGTCAACGAGGTGCCGGATCCCGTCGCGGCTGCCCCCAGTACGTCGGCAACTCCGCTACTTCCAGGCTGCTTCGTCCCCTGGGTACGGCGGGGACCGAAGATAATATCCGCGGCACTCTCACCTACCGAGGGGTTAGCCGCCGGAGCAGTTGGGATCAGCGCGGCGATACCGCGACCGAGCCCTCCCTTGCGGTTCTCCTTTTTTTGATTCGACATCGGTTACTACTCCTAGTGGCTTTAATTTGTCTCAGTGGAATTGGACGGGGTAGGGGAGGAAGCTGGTTTTTGCCCAATCGCACTTCCACCCGGAACTGCTGAATAGTCGCCACGCGTTGCCAATTCCTTCGCGGCGTCAAGATAAGCAACTGCGCCCCGAGACCCTGGATCGTAGGAAATTACGGTCTGCGAATATCCCGGAGCCTCCGATACCTTCACGGATCGAGGGATGAGATTACGTAGCACAACCTCACCGAAGTAGTTACGAACCTCATTGGCAACTTCTTCCGAAAGCTTGGTGCGGCCATCGAACATAGTGAGCAGCACAGCAGAAATATGTAGCTCCGGATTGAGATGCTGACGAATCATCTGCACGTTATTCATCAGCTGAGTCACACCCTCCAAGGCGTAAAACTCACACTGAATCGGGATCAAAACCTCGTTGGCGGCAGTCATCGAATTCAGAGTCAACAGACCGAGCGAAGGAGGGCAGTCAATAATGAGAAAGTCAAAGCCGTTGTCAATCAGGTACTGATCTGACACTGCATCGAGAAGTCGGCGCTCACGGTTCAGGAGCGAGACCAGCTCAATCTCGGAGCCCGCCAAGTCCAACGTCGCTGGCACACAAAAGAGATTCTCAGATTCAGGGGAACGCTGGATGACATCGTCAATCTGTAGTTCGCCAATTAGAAGCTCATACGTCGACGGGGTCCCGGAAACATGCTCAATCCCCAGGGCCGTAGAAGCATTTCCCTGCGGGTCATTATCGATGACTAGCACCTTGAGACCATGTCGCGCGAGCGCCGACGCGATGTTGACTGCCGAAGTGGTCTTGCCCACGCCACCCTTCTGGTTGGCGATAGTAATACGGCGCGGGCGTTCGGGGCGTGGAAGCGATAAACGGTTCGGGGCCTTAACTTGCGCTGCCCGTTGAGCTGCCGCAGCGATGGGTGTGTCTTGCCAGGACTTCCGGCTCATTAACTATTCCCCTTACAAGCACAGCAATCACCAATCATGGCCACTGGAGTGCGAATAAAAACTTAGTAACTATCTGCAAAAGCGTAATCATCAAGCCCCAACAAGCGTTAGACGCCGACGATTGTGGAAATGTTTCACGTGAAACATCCACCTTGGCCGGTAGGACTTTGCCATACCGCGATACTTATCCCACTCTAGCCCGACGGCACTACGCGCCTCAATGTCGAAACCAAAACACAAGCGAACCGGCAGTGGAGTAGGGGAGGGGGACTTACAACCTACTTCTTCTGAATAATCACGGCGTACGTCGAAGTTCTCAACACGGAACCGCCAACCTCTACAACGCGGGGATTAGTTCCCTTCGCCTTGGCAATAAGCTTTGCGTCCCGATCAATCTCCTCTTGCGCAGTTCCACCCTTCAGTGCAACCATCGCGCCTCCGGATTTAACTAAAGGAAGCGACCAGCCCGCCAATTTCCCAAGAGGGGCAACAGCGCGAGAAGTGACGACATCTACTTGGCCAACCTCAGCGCGAACCACTTTCTCCTCAGCGCGGCCGCGAACCACGGTCACATTGTCCAGCTCGAGATCTTCCACAACTTCGTTCAAAAAAGTCGTACGGCGCAGCAATGGTTCTACAAGAACCACCTTCAAATCTGGTCGTGCAAGAGCAAGCGGAATCCCGGGCAAGCCTGCCCCCGAACCAATGTCCGCAACTACAAGCCCTTTGCCTATCGCTTCTCCAACTACCGCAGAATTGATAATGTGCCGATCCCACAGCTTTGGAGTTTCACGTGGCCCAATCAAACCTCGGACTGTAGCCTCCTCAGCCAACCAGGAATGGTAGCGGTATGCTCGATCGGCATTCTCTCCAAACACGGTATCTATCACCGAACGCAAATCAGCATCGACCAAACCGGCGGAGGCTTCTTGCTTATCGACGTCCTTCTCGGGGTTACTCAACAGTTCCACTAACCTTTCTTGCACAATGGGGCAGCTGTGCCGTCACCCGTCGAGCTTTTCACTACCCCTAGTGTACGACAGTGCAACAGCGATGTTTCACGTGAAACATTGATCAAAGTTGGATGCCAAACTCCAGGCCCCGGAGAAAATTACATGCCTGTAATAACAGTGACGTTGTTTGCTCGATAGAGCACCAAGGCAAGCAAAAACGCCCCGCATCAACTGCGGGGCGTTTCGATTAATTAACTTATGTAGACGAAGGGCGATTCCACTTCAGCTATTTCTTTTTCCGCTTCCGGTTCTTCCGATTTGCGGGTTTCTGTCCTGGCGCTGGCTTCGAGGCTGGGCCCTGCTGTCCCTTCCCCGAATTACCATCCGGAAGATGGCTAGAAGCCTTGTTCGCTGCAGAGGCCTGACCGGACTGCGCCTGCTGCGCATTCTGCGCTGCCTGACGCTTGCCACCCTTCTTCGGATTGATTGGCTTCTGGCCAACCTTCGGAGCGAGTTTCTCCTGTGCCTCGCGCTTGGCAGCCTTCTTAGCTGCGACAGCTTCCTTCTCTTCCTCATCCAGCTTGCCGAAGATGTAGCGCTGCTGGAAGTAGGTCCAGACGTTGTTAGTCACCATGTAGACAAGAAGGCCGATGTGCCAGAAAGCACCGGTAACAAGAATCATGATTGGGAAGAACCAAAGCATCATCTTGTTCATCATGTCCATCTGCTGACCCATAACGCCTTCCTGGCGCTTCACCAGACCGGCTTCCTGGCGGGCACGCGTGCGGTCAACAGACATGCGAGCGTTGAAGTGCGTTGCAAGTGCCGCGATAACAATCAGCGGAATGGCAACGATCATGATGTCCATGCGGGTGAAGTCCGCAGGCGTACCAGGCACAGTAAAGGCTGCGTATTGATCCTCACCCATACCAACCGAACTGGACAGTGGAGCATTGAGCACACGAGCCAGCAGGAAGGACCGCACCTCATCTACGCCGAAGATGTAGTTAGGCGTATTCCAGTTCTGTTCCACCGACATGCCGAGCGCATTGCCCGACGTACCCGTTCGGTTGAACGAACGCAGCACGTGGAAAAGACCAATGAACACAGGCATCTGAACCAGAATCGGCAGACAGCCGCCGAGCGGGTTGACACCCATTTCCTTCTGTAGCTGGCGCATAGCAAGGGCCTGCGCCTGCTGATCGTTCTTGTACTTCTCCTTGATCGCCTGCATCTCAGGAGCGAGTTGCTGCATCTTGATGGCAGAACGCTGCTGGTTCAGCATCGGCTTAAACAGGAGGATACGGATGGTGACCACAAGCAAAATAATGGCCAGCACCCAGGAGATACCCGAGGAGGGATCGAATAGGAAACCTGAGGCCTTATGCCAGAACCACAGGATGGCCGAAATCGGCACATACACGAAATTGAGCACGGTCTAAGATCACTCCGTTCTTTAGGGGACAGCGCACTCGCGCCTTCGTCTACAAAGCCCCGTCAAAGGCTAAGCATTACTAGAGGTTACCTGTGCATTCGCCTCAACCACGAACCCAGGCCGGGGAATGTGGCAGGAACTGGATCCCAGCCACCCGGATGCCAGGGTGCGCAACGGAAGATGCGCAAGAGAGTCAGCCACAGGCCACGAATAGCTCCGAAACGGCGCACAGCCTCAAGACCATATGCGGAGCACGTCGGTTCAAAACGACATGTGCTCGTGGGCTTCAGATTAGAGATACGACGGCGGTAGAAGAGAATCGCCCTCTCAGCCACACGTGCGCCGGGGGTCTGAGCGAGGGGGCCGTCGTCAAGCGAATTAGCGCCGACGTTCGTATGTGGCGAGTGCCGATTGCACATCGTGGGACAGCTCCTGGCTGGTGGCTGTGGCAGATGCAGGCAGCGCGCGAACGACAATGTCCATGGTGGACGGAAGATTCTGCGCGGCCGCGGCCATAACATGGCGGAGCTTGCGGGATACAGCGTGACGAGTCACGGCGTTGCCCACAGCTTTAGATACGACAAGACCGACACGCGGACCACCAAACCTGGCAATCTGCGTATCGGTCTTATCTTCACCGCCAGAAGCGGCGGTGTCACGAATATGCAAGACCAAGGTCTTGCGTCCGATTCGGCGTCCACGTCGTACGGTGACCGTGAAGTCACGCGAAGAACGCAGCTTATTGCTCTGAGGGAGCACCGAAATCGGTGTCCTCTTGCTTAAGCGGACAGGCGGGCACGGCCCTTGCTGCGGCGTGCTGCCACAACGGCGCGACCGGAACGGGTACGCATACGGGTACGGAAGCCGTGCACGCGTGCACGACGGCGGTTATTCGGCTGGAACGTCCGCTTCGACACGGTTGACACTCCTTGAAACTCAAACGACCACGAGTCCACGCTGAACACACCGCAGTAAACTCCTCGCTTCGAGTGCGAGGCAGCGATGCGTCTGACGCATTCCCGTGATGCACGGAAAAATTACTTACCGACAGATTGAAAGCTACATGCGTTCTGTCGGGTCCAAGCACAAGCTCGGACTCATATCTCAATGGATATGAAACACCCAGATAGGTTACGTCGAATCGAGCGAGAAATTCAAATCAACACGCCGGATTTACCTGGAGAATCATTTTCCAAGTTTTCCGACGGTACCGATGTTGACCTGTGGAAATACTAACCTATGCACTGCAATCCACAGGGCGTTTATCCCATCAGCTGTGGATAACTTCCACACCATGAATCACAGCGAGCAGGGGAAATAACGTGTTTACCTAGGTAAACGCAGACTAGGGGGCTATTTTTCATTGTGGGCAAACTGTGGATAAACTGTTAGTCAATTAGCGACAAGGTTTATCCACAGGTGTGGACAAACATGTGGAAGTCCTGCTCGGGGCGTATAGCACCTTGTGTAGAAACACCCCACAGGGCGAATTACAAGAAATAGCCCCCAAATGGGCAGATATGGCGCTCTCGCCATGCCAAAAACACTCCACAAAAACAGGTCGCCTCGATAAATTTGATGAACGTAAACATGTAAAAGGACATTCACACAGTGAGCGAACAACCAGAATTGCCAGGTGGACTCTGGGAGCAGGTCGTTTCTATCCTGACTTCACCAGAAGGTGCGCCGGAGTTGGGCATTGCACCACTACGCCCGCCACACAAGGCACTGCTGCGGTCAGTGACGCACACTGGTGACTTTCCAGGTTTTTTCCTGCTCAGCACTCAATCGCCAGTGGTGCAGGCACTGGTAAAAGAAGAGCTCAAGGGCATTATCGAGGCCGTCTTAGCCTCGCTGACCGGCGAGGAGTTGGAAACGGTCATCACCGTTGCCGATCCTGCTGACGACGCTGAAGATAGCCAGGCAGCAGAGACCGCTCAACCATCTGCACAGCACTCGGGGCAGATGCCATCTGCAGCTTCGCGTCCGCAGCAGGCTCAGCGTCAACAGCCAAACCAGCAGCACCAGCAGCAATCTGGCCGCAACTACCCGTTCCCCAGTGCAGATACGAACGACTTCAATCTCCACGAGCAGCACCAGGGATCGACGCAGACGCCACAGGTGTCGCAGACGCACCAGCCGAATGTCCATAATCAGCAGAGTGCCCAGTCACAACGCCGATCGATGGACGCCGTAGATTCGATGGCCCAGGGGCTTTCGCACTCATCTGCCGAGAATCCGATGACTATTGCTGATCAGCGCCAGGTCACAAGTCCTTTCCGTTCCGAGAGCCACGGCACTCCAACCGAGATGAGCATGCCTTTCGAGGAGCCCACCCTCAACCCGAACTACACCTTCGAGACCTTCGTTATTGGTCCGCAGAACAAATTCGCCGCCGCAGCCGCCGTCGCTGTTGCAGAGTCTCCGGGGCGCACCTACAACCCGCTGTTTATCTCCGGCGGTTCGGGTCTTGGCAAGACGCACCTGCTCCACGGCATTGGTCACTACGCCAAGCATTTGTACCCTAACCTGCGGGTTCGTTACGTTTCCTCGGAAGAGTTCACCAACGACTTCATTAATTCCGTGCGTGACGACGCCCAGGAATCCTTCAAGCGTCGCTACCGCGATTTGGACATGCTCATCATCGATGACATCCAGTTCTTGGAGGGCAAGGAAGGTACACAGGAAGAGTTCTTCCATACGTTCAATGCCCTGCACCAGTCCAATCACCAAATTGTGCTGTCGTCGGACCGCCCACCACGCGAGCTTAAGACCCTGGAGGATCGCCTTCGTACCCGCTTCCAGTGGGGGCTCAATCCGGATCTGCAATACCCGGACTTGGAGACGCGAATCGCAATTCTGTCGAAGAAGGCACAGCTGTCTGATTTGGTCGTTCCGCATGATGTACTCCAGTACATCGCGGAGAACACCTCGTCTTCTATTCGTGAGCTCGAGGGGCGTCTCCTGCAGATTAGTGCTCACGCATCCATGATTCATGAGCCTGTGACCTTGAAGTTTGCGCAGGAGATCCTCGGTGCCGACGAAATCGAGGTGCAGATTACCCCGGAGATCATCATCTCCACCACGGCTGAGTACTTCGACTTAACGGTTGCGGATTTGGTGGGCCCGGGTAAGACTCGCCCGGTCGCTCATGCACGCCAGATCGCGATGTACCTGACGAGATCCTTCACCGAACTTTCGTTGCCGTCGATTGGCCGGGAGTTCGGAAATCGTGACCATTCGACGGTTTTGCACGCTGAACGCAAGATTGTTAAGGAAATTCAGGAGAAAAAGCCCTCAAAGGACCAGGTCAACGACCTGACTACACGCATTCGTGACCGAGCTCGCGGCACGGCTTAAAAACCTTGGGCTCGGCGTGCGGAATTCTTGTTATTAACTGCGGTTTTTCCGTGCACAGAGCTGTGGACAACTCGTAAATTTTGTGGATGAAAGATGAAGCCCGAACACTATCCACAGACACCCCAAGTTATCCACAGTTAGACGCACTGGTTATCCACAG
Organism: Corynebacterium sp. MSK032; assembly: GCF_030232065.1. NCBI lineage: Bacteria > Bacillati > Actinomycetota > Actinomycetes > Mycobacteriales > Corynebacteriaceae > Corynebacterium > Corynebacterium sp. MSK032. The sequence goes on from NZ_JASPJR010000017.1 coordinate 50,931, forward strand.
CTCGAAACCAGTGAAGACCAGCGGGAATCATGTAATTTCACAATGTGCACACCCCCTATTACTACTCCCGACTTTAAAAATCTCTAGAAACTTCTAGGTAAAAGGGGGCCTGCGCACAACCTCGGGCAAACAACCTCTGGCGCACAACTTCATAAATGCCAAGAACGAGTAAGAACTACGATCAAGCACTAGACGGACTACAAGAATCCCAGTGAGGTCTTTGGCAGTCTGCAGTAGAGTTGTACGATGGAATCTTTGTAACTCCAGTCATGTGCGCTGACATAGCGTGCTGACAACACAAAAGACGGCTAATAACAGACATCCAATACCGGTGGAGGAACGATGGAGCAGACCGAAGTCCGTATTCGCGCGGCTAAGGACGATCTCGCGGGTGCGGTGAGCTGGGTTGCTCGTAACCTGCCTGCACGCCCGACTCAGCCGATTCTGCGTGGCATGATTTTTCTCGCGGATGACAATGGTCTGCAGCTCGCTGGCTATGACTACGAGGTCTCGACTCAGATTCGTATTAGCGCAGAGGTCGATGAGCCCGGTCGCTTCGCCGTCAATGGAAAGTTGGTTTCTGACATTGTCTCTAAGCTGCCGAATAAGCAGGTAGAGATGCACTTTGATGGCACGAAGGTCATCGTTCGCTGTGGTTCTTCCCGCTTCGAACTGCCAAGTCTGACCTTGGAGGATTACCCGCAGCTACCAGAAGCTCCGGCTGCTACCGGCACTGTCGATGCCGCTCTGTTGGCTGAGGCTATTGGTCAGGTCGCTATCGCTGCCGGCAAGGATGAGTCGCTGCCGATGCTGACCGGCATCCGGATGGAAACCGAAGGTAACGAGGTCACTCTCGCTGCCACCGACCGTTTCCGCCTGGCGGTTCGCAGTTTCGAGTGGGAGCAGATCCCGGAGGGGGAGACCAAGCTGCTCATCCCGGCAAAGACCTTCGCGGAGACTGCCCGCACTCTCGATACCACTTCCAGCGAGCCAGTGACCTTGGCATTCGGCGACGGATCTGATGATCGTGAGGTCGGCTCCGAAGGTCTGCTGGCTATCCTCGCCGATCCTCGTCGCACTACCACGCGACTGCTGGACGCCGAGTTCCCGAAGTTCCGTCCGCTGCTGCCGAAGCAGCATTCCTCCATGGCTGTTGCTCGTGTTGACCAGCTGCAGGATGCCATCCGTCGTGTGTCTCTGATGGCGGATCACGGTGCGCAGATTCGCATGGACTTCTCCGATGGCCAGGTTGTCCTTTCCGCTCATGGCGACGAGGTCGGTCACGCAGAAGAGACTGTGGCCTGCAACTTCTATGGGGAACCACTTCTGATCGCCTTCAACCCGCAGTACCTGCTCGAGGGGCTCAGCGCTGTTCGCTCCCACCGCGTTCTGCTGGGCTTTACGCAGCCGTCGCGTCCCGCGATTCTCATTCCAGAGCCGGAAGCTATCCCGGAGCTCGGTGAGGACGGCTTCTACCCAACGCCGGAGACCGACTTCACTTACCTGCTGATGCCTGTGCGCCTGCCGGGCTAGTTTGCGGCTATGCACATTCGGTATTTGTCCTTGCGGGACTTCCGCTCCTGGCCGGAGTTGGAAGTCGAGTTCACGCCTGGAATTACCGTATTTACCGGGCAAAATGGCTACGGCAAGACCAATATTGTCGAGGCCGTTGGATATCTCTCCACGCTCGGCTCGCATCGAGTGTCTACGGATGCTCCGCTGGTTCGTTCGGGGACCCCGTCGGCACGCATTTCGGCGACGGCGGTCAATGATGGCCGCGAGCTGACGGCGCATCTGCTCATCAATCCGCATCGCGCGAATCAGGCGCAGATCAATCGCACGCGGCTGAAGTCTCCGCGGGAGCTGCTGGGGATCGTTAAGTCGGTCTTTTTCTCGCCCGAGGATCTCACGCTGGTCAAGGGCGAGCCCGCTTCCCGTCGCCGATACATCGATGATTTGCTCGCTTTACGACGGCCACTGTCCGCCGGTATCCGCATTCAATATGACAAGATTTTGCGTCAGAAGAATGCGCTGCTGAAGTCGGCGGGCTCGACGCTGCGCCGTGGCTATTCTTCCTCGGAGGGGCAGGCCGCACTGAGCACGCTGGATACCTGGGATGCGCAATTGGCGCAGGTGGGAGCGGCTTTAATGGCTGCGCGCATGGATTTGATCGCCGAGCTTTCCGAGCATGTCAGCGAGGCCTATGCCACGCTTGCCCCGCACTCGCGCCCAGCCACGATTGCCTATGCGCCGAAGGTCGACAGTCTGGATGGCGGGCCATTGCCCAGCGAACCGGAGCTGCTCGAGGCACTGCTGCTGACGAAGATGGCGGAGCGCCGCACCGCGGAGATTGAGCGCGGTTCCTGTCTCGTTGGTCCGCATCGCGATGATCTCAACCTCATTCTCGGCAATGACCCCGCCAAGGGCTTCGCTAGCCACGGCGAGACCTGGTCTTTTGCACTCGCGCTGCGTCTCGGCGCGTACTTTTTGCTCCGTGCCGATGGGCCCGACCCGATCTTGGTGCTTGACGACGTGTTTGCGGAGCTCGACCGGCATCGTCGGGAAGCTCTCATGGAAATCGCGCAGCAGGCTGAGCAGGTGTTGATCACCTCGGCGGTGGGAGAGGAGTTGCCTCAGGCACTGGTCGAGGATTCTTCGGTGACCCATCACACGGTAACGGTGGCGCAGACTGAGCAGGGGCGAATCTCACTGCTGGATGAAAACCCAGTCGCGGAAGAGTGACGGGTATGGTCGAGAACATGGAGCCGGATAACTCACCGGAAGAGGAAAACGACCTGATCAGTGACGCTTTCTTCCGCATGCGCGATGCCGCTAAGGAGGGCGGTCACAAGTTACCGAATCTCCAGCGGCCACCGAAGAAGAAGGGCTCGTGGTCTGGCCTCGATAGCCGTGTGCCTGTGAAGGCCGCGGAGGGGATCGTTGCGGACGTCGATAAGCAGCGGGCAGCGCAAGCAGTGGTGCGAGATCGTGCCGGTACGGTGATTTCGCCGAGCTTATTGAAGGAGGCGGGGATTCGGCTGTACCGGAAATATGACCGTCGACCTGCGCCGATTGGTGCGGTGCTGAATAAGGCAGTAGTCGATCGCGGCTGGCAGATCCACATTGCCCACGGTGTGATCATGACGGAGTGGGATTCGATGGTCGGCAAGGTTGTCGCGGAACACTCCCAGGTCAAGGAGTTCAAGGACGGCACTTTGGTGGTCGAGTGCCAATCGACAGCCTGGGCAACACAGCTGCGGCTGGCACAGCGACAGGTTTTGAAGTCGATTGCGGAACGCGTCGGCGATGGGGTGGTTGAGGAAATTAAGGTGCTGGGGCCAAAAGCGCCGAATTGGCGCAAGGGCAAATTGCACATCGAGGGCCGAGGACCGCGTGATACTTACGGGTAAAGGTCGGTAAACGGTCTACGATTAGCCGTCGGTATGCGTAAAACTGCGAAATTTGGTCCTTTGAGCGCATCGGCTATATCCACAGTAGGGGACTACGTTGGGGTAAGATGGGCAGGAGAATACCGGCAGGCGGTTCTTGAGACGTTATCGACTTCCAAACTAGCCAGACCTATCTAGTAGTCCTATGTAGTTCTGGCTGGCGCTGATAGCGCTTGACCGCCGGCCTATTTTTCGCGCGCTGACGAATGTTGCGCGGGGAGAGAACCAAGAATAGGAGACGCGCCGAACCGTGGCTGCTACCGAACATCAATATGACGCCTCATCGATTACCATCCTCGAGGGCCTCGAGGCCGTGCGTAAGCGGCCGGGTATGTACATTGGCTCGACTGGTGAGCGTGGTTTGCACCACCTGGTGTGGGAGGTTGTAGACAACTCCGTCGACGAGGCGATGGCGGGTTACGCCACCGATGTTGAGGTCACTCTGCTGGAAGACGGCGGCGTTCAGGTCCGCGATAACGGCCGTGGTATTCCTGTCGAAATGCACCCGTCGGGTATGCCGACGGTGCAGGTGGTTATGACTCAGCTGCACGCCGGCGGCAAGTTTGACTCCGAGTCCTACGCTGTCTCCGGTGGTCTGCACGGTGTGGGTATTTCGGTGGTTAACGCGCTGTCGACGCGCATGGAAACCGAGGTCATCCGCGATGGCTACACCTGGTACCAGAACTTCGACCAGGCTGTTCCGGAAGAAATTATCCGAGGTAAGAAGACTCGCGGTTCGGGTACCACGCAGCGTTTCTGGCCGGACCCGGAGATTTTTGAGACCACCGATTTCAAGTTCGACACCATTTCTCGCCGCCTGCGCGAGATGGCGTTTTTGAACAAGGGCCTGACCATCACGTTGGTGGACAAGCGTGTCTCCGAGGAGGAGCTCGAGGCTGAGGCTCTGGCGGAGCAGGCGGAGACCGAATCCGCTGAGATCGCCAAGGATGCGGTTGAGGAGCAGAAGGAGAAGGCAGAGAAGACCACCAAGCCGAAGGAGCGCCGCAAGGTCTTCCACTACCCGAATGGTCTGCGGGACTATGTCGAGACTCTGAACAAGTCGAAGAACATCATCCACCCGACCATCATTTCCTTCGATGCTGCAGGTGACGGCCACGAGGTCGAGATTGCAATGCAGTGGAACTCGGGTTACTCCGAGTCGGTGCACACCTTCGCCAACACCATTAACACCATTGAGGGTGGCACGCACGAAGAGGGCTTCCGTTCTGCGTTGACATCGCTGATGAACCGCTATGCGCGTGAGCACCGCCTGTTGAAAGAGAAGGAAAACAACCTCTCCGGCGAGGACTGCCGTGAAGGTCTCGCTGCCGTGATTTCGGTGAAGGTCGCCGATCCGCAGTTCGAGGGCCAGACGAAGACGAAGCTCGGTAACACCGAGGTGCGTTCCTTCGTCCAGCGCATGACTAATGAACACATCGGTCACTGGCTGGAGGCCAATCCGGCTGAGGCCAAGGCCATTGTTAACAAGGCCATTGCTTCGGCACATGCCCGTCAGGCGGCTCGTAAGGCCCGTGACCTGGTACGTCGTAAGTCCGCGACCGATCTTGGCGGTCTTCCGGGTAAGTTGGCGGACTGCCGCTCGAAGGACCCGAAGCAGTCCGAGCTGTTCATCGTGGAGGGTGACTCCGCAGGTGGTTCTGCAAAGGCAGGCCGAAACTCGCTGTTCCAGGCCATTTTGCCGCTGCGCGGTAAGATCTTGAACGTCGAGAAGGCGCGCCTGGATAAGACGCTGAAGAATAACGAGGTCCAGGCCATTATTACGGCGCTGGGCACCGGTATTCACGACGAGTTCGACATCGAGAAGCTGCGCTACCACAAGATCGTGCTGATGGCCGACGCCGATGTCGATGGTCAGCACATTGCCACGCTGCTACTGACGCTGCTGTTCCGCCTGATGCGTCCGCTGATTGATGAAGGGCACGTCTACCTCGCCCAGCCACCGCTGTACAAGCTCAAGTGGGCCAAGGGTGAGCCGGGCTACGCCTACTCCGATGCTGAGCGCGACCAGCTGCTGGAAGAGGGGCTGGCTGCCAACCGCAAGATCAACAAGGACGATGGTGTTCAGCGTTACAAGGGTCTCGGTGAGATGAACGCCGCTGAGCTGTGGGATACCACCATGGATCCGGATCACCGCGTGCTGCGTAAGGTCGCCCTCGAGGACGCGCAGAAGGCGGACGAACTGTTCACCATTCTGATGGGCGATGACGTCGCTTCACGACGTTCGTTCATTACCCGTAATGCGAAGGACGTTCGCTTCCTCGACGTCTAAGCCGGTACCTGGTTTTAGTTTTCGCCTTGTCGGTTCCCCTGACAAAACCTCAGTTCAGCCATTAATGTTTATGAAATGGAAGATACTCGGGGAAGCATGGTCAACGGGGAACCGCCAGTCGAGCCACGTATTGTGCAGGAGACATTGCCAGATGGCTCCGTGACCCCGATGGCGCTTCGGTTTCCCGAAGGTTCGCCTCGGGGCATTGTCGTTATTTGGCCGGGCTTTGGCATGGGTGCTCGCTACTACCGGCCGATTGCCCAAGAGTTACAGCGTCGAGGTTTTTGCGTCCTGACCTCGGAGTTGCGCGGCCAGGGTAACCAGACTGCGGTGGCCACCCGCCGTCACAATTGGGGCTACCAGGATCTCGCATCGGTGGATTACCCGCTGGCCGTGGCGCGTGCCCGCAAGGAGTTTGACCACCTCGCGGCAGGGGAGAAGCTACCCGTCTACTTGCTGTGTCATTCCATGGGCGGCCAGATTGCTTCTCTGTATTTGGCCCGACCGGAAGCGGATGTGGCCGGCGTGGTGATGGTCGGATCCGGCACCCCGCACTATAGGTGTTTTACTGGCAAGGAGTACAAGCGGCTTCGCTACGGCGCACCGTTTATGCAGGTGATGTCCCAGATCCTGGGCTATTGGCCAGCGGGCAGGCTTGATTTGGCCGGCTATGGCCGCCAGGCTCGTAACCATGTGGTGGAGTGGGCGCGGTTCTCGCGCACGGGCTTTCTGCGACCGCGCGGTGCGGATATCGACTATGCCGCTGAGTTGCCTAAGGTGACCACCCCGGCGCTGCTGCTGAACTGTGGTGGTGACCGTGACTGCCCGGAGGCCTCCGCACAGGCGCTGGCACGGATGCTGCCGAATTCGGCAAAGTACGAGTTCATTGAGCAGCGGCTGGGCCACAATCGCTGGGCGCGTGAGCCGCAGGCTGTGGTTGACCGTTTCGAGCGATTTATCGAGGAGAATTAAGCGGCAGTTCGCCGGCTGGTAATCTGCGCTTCTTAACGTAGATGCCTATGGCAACTTCACCTAAAAATATATCTGAGTTTTCCCGTCGACATTTCCTGCAGACTGCCGCAGGAGTCGGTGCCGTCACCGCTGCGAGCACGCTGCTGCCGCCATCATTGCGCCATGCACTCGCGCAGCCCCGACCGGCTGGCTCCCTCGACCAGGTTGAGCACGTTGTCGTGTTGATGCAGGAAAACCGCTCTTTTGATCACTACTTCGGCACTCTCCGAGGTGTGCGGGGGTACAACGACAATTCCGCTTTGCCGGGTGTTTTTAACCAGAGTGGGATTAGCCCGTACCTAATTCGAAACGCTGCGAATCGCGGTGATCTTTCGGTGGAGTACATTGCAAGCCTTCCGCACGGTTGGGAGGACGGGCAGATTGCACTAAACGGTGGACGCTGCAACGGCTGGATTGAGGCTAAGGGCAAAGGCACGATGGCCTGCTATGACCGTCAGGACATCGCGTTCCAATTCGCACTCGCAGAGACATTCACTATCTGTGATGGCTACTTTTCTTCAATGCCTACGTCGACAAGCCCGAACCGTAACTACCTCTTCTCGGGTGATACCAAGAAAGAACCCGGGGGCACCGGCGCAGTGGGCAATGCCGCGTACGCACCGATGCACTCAGGATATAAGTGGCGCACCTACGCTGAGGAGCTCACGGAGGCTGGAATTTCGTGGCGCGTCTACCAGGAGTGGGATAACTATACGGATAACAATCTGGATTTCTTTGCCTCGTTTAGGGATATTGGCCGCAAGGTCATCCGCGAGGCCGGACTGCCAGGGCTCGATCTGACTGGCTTTTATGAGTTGCTTGGGGCGATGGGTGATGGCACGCCGCCGACAGCTGAGCAGCAGGACATGATTGATCGACTGAATGCGGCCGTGGAGAAGCTGCCTGAGGCGGAACGGGATCTCTATGATCGCGCGCTGCACCGTCGCCAGCCGGGCACGCTCGCTGATGCTTTCCGACGGGATGTTGAATCTGGGGAGCTGCCAAAGGTGTCCTGGATTGTGCCGTCGGCCGCGGAAAGCGAGCACCCGGGAGCGTCCTCGCCGATTCAGTCGGCGAATATCACTTACCGCCTGTTGGATGCGTTGGCCTCCAACCCGGAGGTGTGGGCCAAGACCGTCTTCCTGATTAACTTTGACGAGTTTGATGGTTACTTCGACCATGTGGTGCCGCCGCTGCCGCCGAAGAATGAGCCGGGGGAGTGGTACCTGGGCAAGCCGAAGGGGCTCGGGTTCCGTGTCCCGATGACTGTCATTTCACCGTGGTCGGTGGGTGGTTTGGTGTCCTCAGAGGTCTTCGATCACACTTCGGTGATCCGTTTCCTGGAGCAAGTCACCGGCGTGAGCTGCGGAAATATCACTGATTGGCGTCGTCGGGTATGTGGTGATTTGGTATCCACACTGGACTTCTCGGCGTCTACGGGAATGCAGCTTCCAGAGCAGCCGGGACCAGCGCCGGAGTTTGTGAAGCGCTGGGAGGCGGAGCCGGCCGGTGACTATCCTGTGCAGGAGTCCGAGCAGGCGACCGCGCTGCCGACACCGTACCGGCTGCACGCCTACCTCAAAGGCGGCAATCTTGTGCTGGTCAATGACGGTTCCCGTGAGGCTGTTTTCGCTGTTTACAGTGGCAATAAGGTGGAGCATCACACGGTGCTCGGTACGTTAGAGCTGCGAATTGGACTCCTGGAGCGCGCACTTACCGTGTGCGGCCCGGACCGCTTCCTGCGTGTATTCAGCAAGACGGCGAAAGAGTTGCCGGAGGTCACTTTGGAGCACGCGGCGGGACGTGTTCTAGTTGGCGGGCAGGACCGGACGGCTGATTATGTCCGTGATGGTTGGTACGAGGTTGAGCTGGCTGAAGGTGAGGCCACGGCGTATTACACGGGCCGGCTGGAGTCCGGCAATCGCATTCCGACCAGCCCGTTTACCCGAAAGAGTGACTAGGCCCTGTCCCCGGCTAAGTGCCGCCTTTGACCAGATCCCACGTCTCTGCGAATGACAGCTCTTCGCCGTTGGTGGTGAGGAGTATGTGTGCAAGTAGTGCGCCCAGTGCGGTGTTGCCAAAACTTAGTGGTTTCACGTGAAACGTTGCGTAAGCGACCGCCTGCGCTGCCGCAGAAATCGCGGGAAAGCTACGGTGACCAGCAATGACTCCTGAGCTGGCGGCGACAATAGCGCTGATTGTCCACGGCCTCGCAAGTGTAGCGTCGACCAATTCCGGCACTGTGGCCACCAGTTCATCGGTGGCCGCCAGGATAGCGGCCTCGCTGAGAGGCTGAATCTGGGGCGTGCTCATTCCTGTGCTCCCCGGGGCCTTGGGGAGCTCAACTTTCGCAGCAGCGCCATGTCAGTATCAATTACGCTTGCCGTAATTTCCCGAGCCTGACCTTGCTGAAGGGCTCTCGCTGCGGCGGATTCGATGGCGCGAATGGCGGCCTCGTGTTTAGACACGCCCTCCATGTGCGCCAGCAGCGCCAAGGCGGTGTCCTGTTCTTTCGTGAGTCTCAAGGTCATCGCCATCGCATTTGCTCCTTGCTATCTAACTGCGCTTCTTAACTGCGCTAGTTTGTTTCTCGCTATCAGGCCTAAAACCCCAGATTTGATACCACAATGGTATCGAAAAGTTGCACACGGCGTCGAAAAGCGGGCTCTAAAGCCCTGTAGAATGGATGCGAACCTCTTTTAAGTAAAGGAAGCAGTCATTGAGCGACGATAACAACAACGACGGCTCATCTTTCGGAAGTGGAGTATTGGGCCACCAGGTTCGCCCGATCGACATCAATGAAGAGATGCAGTCGAGCTATATCGACTACGCCATGAGCGTGATTGTTGGCCGTGCGCTGCCGGAGATCCGTGATGGTCTCAAGCCGGTGCACCGCCGCATTCTCTACGCCATGTTCGACAACGGCTACCGCCCGGAGCGCGGCTATGTGAAGTCCGCAAAGCCGGTTTCGGACACGATGGGTAACTACCACCCGCACGGCGACAGCGCTATTTACGACACCATGGTGCGCATGGCGCAGCCGTGGTCCATGCGCTATCCGCTTGTCGACGGTCAGGGTAACTTCGGCTCCCGCGGTGACGACGGCCCCGCAGCTATGCGTTACACCGAGGCCCGTCTGACGCCGTTGGCCATGGAAATGGTGCGCGATATTCGCGAAAACACCGTCGATTTCCAGCCGAACTACGACGGTCGTACGACAGAGCCGGTTATTCTGCCGTCGCGTGTCCCGCAGCTGTTGATGAACGGCTCCGGCGGTATTGCCGTCGGTATGGCCACCAACATCCCACCGCACAACCTCCGTGAGGTCGCGGATGCCATCAACTGGTGCCTGGACAACCCGGAAGCGGATGAAAAGACCACGCTGGATGCGGTCATGGAGCGCATCAAGGGCCCGGATTTCCCAACTGCCGCCCAAATTGTCGGCGATAAGGGCATCAAGGAGGCCTACACCACCGGCCGTGGTTCGATTCGCATGCGCGGTGTGACCTCGATTGAGCAGGAGGGCACCCGTCAGTCGATTGTCATCACTGAGCTGCCGTACCAGGTCAACCCGGACCGCATGATTGCCAACATCGCGGATCAGGTCAAGGACGGGCGTCTGCAGGGCATTGCCTCGATTGATGACGAATCTGACCTGAAGTGGGGCATGCGTATCGTCGTCAAGCTCAAGCGCGACGCCGTACCGCGTGTGGTGCTGAACAACCTGTACAAGCACTCCCAGCTGCAGACCAGCTTCGGTGCGAACATGCTCGCCATCGTCGACGGTGTGCCGCGTACGCTGCGCATTGACCAGATGGTGACGCTGTATGTCGCCCACCAGATTGAGGTCATTGTTCGACGGACCCAGTTCCGCCTGGACGAGAAGGAAAAGCGCGCCCATATCCTGCGCGGCCTGGTCAAGGCCCTGGATATGTTGGACGAGGTCATCGCTCTGATTCGCCGGTCTGCCACGGTTGATACCGCGCGCACGGGCCTGATGGGTCTGCTCGAAATCGACGAGATTCAGGCTGACGCCATTTTGGCGATGCAGCTGCGTCGCCTGGCTGCTCTGGAGCGCCAGAAGATCATTGACGAGTTGGCTGAGATCGAGCTCGAGATCGCCGACCTGAAGGACATCCTGGCCAAGCCGGAGCGTCAGCGCGCCATCGTCAAGGAAGAGCTGGGCGAGGTCGTGGAGAAGTACGGCGATGACCGTCGTACCCAGATTGTGGCCGCTGAGGGCGACGTCACCGAAGAGGACCTCATCGCCCGCGAAAACGTGGTTGTGACCATTACTTCCACGGGCTACGCCAAGCGCACCAAGGTCGATGCCTACAAGGCCCAGCGCCGTGGTGGCAAGGGCGTGCGCGGTGCGGACCTGAAGCAGGACGACATTGTCCGCCACTTCTTCGTCTGCTCCACGCACGACTGGATTTTGTTCTTCACCAACAAGGGTCGCGTCTACCGACTCAAGGCCTACGAACTGCCGGAGGCCACTCGCGCCGCCCGAGGCCAGCATGTCGCCAATCTGCTGGAGTTCCAGCCGGAGGAGCGCATCGCCGAGGTGCTGCAGATTCAGAGCTACCAGGACAGCCCGTACCTGGTGCTGGCCACCAGCGAGGGCAAGGTAAAGAAGTCCCGTTTGGAGGACTACGAGTCCGCTCGTTCCGCTGGCCTGATTGCCATCAACCTGCGCGAAGGCGACTCCCTCATCGGTGCCCGTCTGTGCTCTGCTGACGATGACCTGCTGCTCGTCTCCGAGCGCGGCCAGGCTATCCGCTTCACCGCCTCCGACGACGCGCTGCGCCCGATGGGCCGCGCCACTGCCGGTGTCCAGGGCATGCGCTTCAAGGGCGACGACAAGCTGCTCAGCATGGTCGTGGTCGAGGAAGAGCACAACCTGCTGGTCGCAACGACCGGCGGCTTCGGTAAGAAGACCAAGCTCAGCGAGTACACCCCGCAGAACCGCGGCGGTATGGGCGTGCTGACGCTCAAGTACGACCCGAAGCGTGGTCCGCTGATGGGCGCCCTGGTGGTCGACAACGACGACGAAATCTTCGCTGTCACCTCCGCCGGCGACATCATCCGCACCAACGTCAACGAGATTCGCGCCACCTCGCGTGCTACTAAGGGCGTGCGCCTGGTCAACCTCGCTGACGGCGTGGAACTGCTGGCTATCGACCGCAACGTCGAGGATGAGGGCGAAGAGACCGCTTCTAAGGTCTCTGAGGCCGGAACCTTGGACGTAGTCCCGAAGCGCACCGGCGCCACCAAGAGCACCGGTGCTGCCGAGTCCGGTGACTCGGAGGCGGAGAAGGAGTAAGCGCATGGCCGAAACTAACTTGGTAGTCGACAAGGTGAGCCCCTGGTCCGCCATGCGCATTACGGCGGCCACTGGTTTCATTTGCTTCCTCGTCTGGCTTGCCGCGGTTGGCCTGCTCTACCTCTTGCTCTCCGGGATGGGATTGCTCGCTCCGATTAGTGAAATGGTCGGCGGGGAGGATTCCATCAGCGCGGGTCTCGTCCTTGGCCTGGCGGCCGCTGTAGGAGCGCTGTGGTGGGTGCTGTCGATTGGGCTCATGGCCCTCGGCGCGGTTATCTACAACGCTTGCGGCGGTCTCGTCGGAGGTCTCAAGATTTCGCTTGCCGACGACAGCTAGGCTGCCTAGCCTCCCGCTGGCCCCGGTGTCACCCCCGTTCGGTGGCCCCGGGGCCGCGTTGGTTCAGAGGTGTTTTCAGTGATCTGGTTATGGAGTAGCCGTAATGACTACTTAATGACTGCTTTTTAACTCAACATTTAGGCCGCTGACCAGGCGATTTGTGAAGTGTCATGGTTACGGGTTAAGTTATATCTCGTTCCACGGGGCCTATAGCTCAGGCGGTTAGAGCACTTCGCTGATAACGAAGGGGTCGGAGGTTCAAGTCCTCCTAGGCCCACTGCCGAACAAGGTATAATTGCTCGGTGTACGGGGCTTTAGCTCAATTGGTAGAGCACCTGCTTTGCAAGCAGGAGGTCAGGGGTTCGATTCCCCTAAGCTCCACAAGGAACAAAATCCCCCGGTCGTAAGGCCGGGGGATTTTTGCGTTTTGGGGATGTAGAAGGGGAGGGGTGAGTAAGGGGGTTAAGTAAAGAAAAGTGTGTCTTTTCCGGGCGTGTTGCGGTTATTTGATCCAGCCTTTTTGGATGCCGAGGTTG
>NZ_JASPJR010000018.1:0-39055 GCF_030232065.1 Corynebacterium sp. MSK032
CTTATATAAGCCCGTTTTATGCGGCCTGACCAGCAAATAGGCTGAAAATCAGACACACTTTTTGTCACTTAACCCTTGCATAACAAGCGTAGGCGCCAACTTGCAACCCTCGCTCGCACCCCACGCCTGACTCAAACAAGGGTTAGATACGCAAAAGCGCACGACCCCAGGCAACCACCCGAAGCGCGTGCGCTAATTACCGAAAAACTATTTAGCAGCAGTCTCAATCATCTCGCGAATGCGGTCAATTTCCTTGCTGCGATTGCGGTTGCGACGAATGCCCATTGCGATGCCACCAACAACAAGTGCGGCAACGACGCCCAGTGCTGCCTGCACCTTCGGCTCATTCAGAGCATCGAAAACACGGGTCTTTGCGTCATCCGCAACGTTCTTCGGATTCGTTCGCACGGTTAGCTCATCCAGAGTACGGGCGAGCTGGTTACGGTTACGCTCAATATCGCGCTGGATATCTTCAATGCTGCGAGCCACGTAAACTCCCTAAAAAGTTGAATATCTAAAGTGATTGTTCGCCTAAAAGACTAACACTTCCACTACAGCAACGTGGGCGAGCACGGGGAAAAACTCAACGCATTGCTTCAGAGTCGACACGCACCGCTCCAGAGTCGATACGATGAAGCCATGACTACTTCTTCCTCCAGCGACAAAGAATACGGCCAGAACAACATCCGTCTGGAAGCTGGCGACCCTGCCCCAGCGTTTACTCTTCTCAACGACGCCGAAGAGCAGGTTTCTCTGTCGGACTACGCGGGCAAGCCCGTGCTGATTTACTTCTACCCGCGGGCCAACACCCCAGGTTGCACCACTGAGGCATGCGACTTCCGCGATGAATCCGCTGCCCTGAACGATGCCGGCATTCCTGTCGTAGGTATTTCTCCGGACAAGCCGGCGAAACTCGCAAAGTTCCGCGAGGACCACGGCTTAAACTTCACCCTTCTGTCCGATCCGGACAAGGAAACCATGACCGCATTCGGCGCTTTCGGCGAGAAGAAGAACTACGGCAAGATTGTCCAGGGCGTCATCCGCTCGACTTTCCTGGTTAATGCCGAAGGAGAAATTGAAAAGGCCTGGTACAACGTTCGCGCCAAGGGGCACGTCCAGCGCGTACTGCGTGACTTGGGCGTGGAATCACAGGCTTCCGAAAGCTAACTAGCCGCAAGGCCTACTTTGACCCTGGCCCCAAACTCTCCTCCCACATCATCCCGATTAGACGGTTTCGTAGTAGTGACTCAATCCCAGGACGCACCGAATATTCTTCGTCCCCGTCGCACTCCGGCTCAGCAACGCAGCCGAGAGCGGTACGCACGCATGCTCAGCTCGGCACGCACAGTGCTCATCGAGCACGGGTTTGAGTCTTTCACTTTCGACGAAGTCGCTCGCATCGCAGATATCCCCATTGGCACGCTCTACCAATTCTTCGCAAACAAGTATGTGATGATCTGCGAGCTCGACCGTCAGGACACCGAGGCCGTCATCGAGGAAGTCTCACGCTTCGGCGAAACAGTCCCCACCTTGAAATGGCCGGAGTTTCTCTCGGAGTTCATCGATCACCTGGCAAAACTCTGGCGCGAGGACGTTTCCAGAAGAGCCGTATGGCTGGCTGTTCAATCAACGCCCGCCACACGCGCAACCGCAGAAGATACGAAGTCACGCCTGGTCACCGAGATTTCAAAGGTGCTGCGCCCGCTGGTGCCGTCGTCAAGCGATGCGGAACTGAACTTCATCTCCGACCTCATGATTAACGCCACGTACGCCCTGCTGAATTATGCGGTGGACCATCCGGGAAGCGATGCTGAGCGGGAAGCTCATTACGAGCTGACGGTGCAGGAAATCAAACGCATGACAATCTCTTATCTCATGAGCGTCGCGGAGGCCGCAGACTAGAGAGCACCCCTCGCCCACCTCGGCAGGGGCATTTATTGCCCTTATCAATACGCGGAGGGTAGGCTTGCCTTAGTTTACGCTTTACTCTGGTCAGCGCGGTGGGGTTCCCTGTTTTTCGCCGCGCCTGCGCCGGAACTCCCAAACAGAATCAGAGGTTCACATGTCCACGACGCAGGGCGCTTTCCGACGGAGCCTGCTTCCCCGCTCTATTGTTTTAGCTTCGGCAATCGTAGTGAGTACGGGATTTTTACCCGCAGTCCCCGCATCGGCACAGTCACTGCCATCGATTGGACAGCTCGGCGGTTCGCTCCCCGGCATCGGCGACCTTCTCGGCGGCAGCACCGATCAGTCTGAGCGCCAGCTCTCCGTGACCCCTGCCACCGATCTGTCCGACGGCGCCACCGTGACCATCAAGGGAGTCGGCTACCCCGCTAACGCAAATATTTACCTGGCCCAGACAATCGAGAAGCCAAAGTCGGGCTACCCTTCGACCTACGGCGAAGCGGCCAAGGTCACGGTTGGCGCGGACGGAAGTTTTACGCAGGAGATGAAGGTCGCGACCAGCTTTGGCGATGTCGACTGCACCTCTACCCAGTGCTACGTAGCCTCCTTTACTGCGTTCCCTAATCTTTCTGACCGCAGCAATGACCAGTGGGTCCCCATCACCTTCAAGGCGGGTGCTACTTCCCAGGCTGCTCAATCGCAGGGTTCCACCGGCGCGGCGCCGAGCGGTGGCCAGAGCGCTGGTTCGGGCTCCCAGTCACAGTCGGGCTCGCAGTCACCGTCGCAGTCACGGGGTAACGCATCGGTGAGCCTGTCCAAGACCTCAGACTTGAACCCGAGCGGCGACACCATTCGAGTCGAAGGCAAGGGTTTCAAGACCTCTGGACCGGGCATCTACGTCGGTATCGCGCAAAATGACCAGATGGATGTGACCAACGCCGATTCCTTCGGCCCGGATACCAAGTTTGTGTCTACCTCTCGCGGCAACCTGAAGTCCGACGGCAGCTTCAGCGTGGATCTTCCGGTCAGCGCGAAGTTCGGCACGGCAGACTGCATGCAGAACGCTTGCTCGGTCTACACCATTGCTGCTCACGGTTCTTCTGACCGCAGCCAGGACACGGCGACCGCGGTATCGTTTGCCGGCGGAGCTGCCAAGCAGGACGCTACCCTGCCCTCCGGCGGTGGCTCCTCACAGTCCGCAGGCAGCGCAAGCTCCGGCACCAGTGGCAGCACAGGGTCTAGTGGAACGAGTAGCACCAGCGCCTCCAGCGGCTCCAGCAGCTCCAACGGCAGCAGCTCCTCGACCGGCACCCCGTCGGTAAGCCTGTCCACCACGGAACTGAATCCATCGGGCAGCACCCCAATTACCGTCTCCGGCACCGGATTCAAGACCAGTGGCAACGGCATCTACGTCGCAGTGGCTGAGAAGAACAAGTTCTCCACCACCAACGCTGATGCTTTCTCCGCCGCTGAGTTTGTCCGCACCTCCCAGATGTCCTCCGACGGCAGCTTCTCCACAACGCTCAATGTCGAGGCCGTCACATCGGCCGCCAACTGCGTCGAAAATGACTGCGCACTCTACACCTTTGCTGCTCACGGTTCCTCCGACCGCAGCCAGGACACGGCCACGGACCTCAGCGTCGGCGGCTCCGCCAAGGAACGCGAAGAAGCTGTGAAGACCGGTGCCTCCAAGACCGGAGAGTCCAAGGCCAGCGGCTCATCCAAGGCATCTGGCAAGGCTTCCGCAAAGTCCAACGCTTCCGGCAATGGCCTCGACGAAGTTGATGTGCAGACTCAGCAGGCCGCGACCAACTCCCCGCTCCAAACCGCCGCAGTCGCCGGAACCGGCGCAATCCTGGGCGCGCTAATCTTCGGTGCCGGCATCTTGGTCGGTCGCCGTCAGAAGTCCGTCGATTAGCACGGCGCCGGGCTAGTCCAAGCGTACGACGGCGATTGCGTAGTCGCCGTCGTGCGAGATGCTTAACGACGGCCCCAGCTGCCACTCCTGATCGTGGAAATGGCGGCTCACAGCCCCGTGGAGACTGATGCTCACGCGACCGTAGGCATCCGGCTGCACCTCTATTTCCCGCCAGTCCAGCTGATCGCGCGCAATCGGCGGTTGGCTGCCGAAGAGAGTCTGCGACCAGGCCTTGATGAAGGCTTCCTTCGCAGCCCAGCGGCCCGCTAAGTGACGCGCCAGAGCGCCGCCGACTGCTCCGCGGCGCCTAGCTACCAGTAGCTCCGCAGGTGTGAAAACAGCCTGCGCGAACTGACTTCCTGGCATATTCAGCTGCTCTTCGAAGCCCGGAATATAGACGAGGTCTACGCCAATCATGGCTGGAGGACACCATCGATCAGACGGGCGCCGTCGGAAAGCAGAACTGCCTTTTCCAATGCAGCGGGTGAACCGAACCGACCACCGTCCGCCAGGTTTCGCTCGCGTGGACGCTCGTAGAGAGCTTCCCCACCGTAAATAGCCTCATCAATGCGACGCAGACCAGCCGCTTCGCGGTTGTGCGCCGCGGACCGCCAACGCTCCGCAGCCTCAGCGCCATCGTGCTGCACTATCGCTTGGTAGAAAGCTTCCGGATGGACGACTGCCACCAGTGCCGAGACATGTCCGAACCCGAGCGAGGTAACAAAGCCAGCCTTCAGCGGCAACGTATTGCCGAAATTGACTGCCTTCGTTGGCCATACCAGACGCGAATGCGCAGCCAATGCGGGATCGACGCAGTCCAGCGATCGATTACCTGGCACAATGCCGCTGCGCAATACCTGGGTCAGACCAATGATCTGGAACGCTGCAGCACCACCCTTAGCGTGTCCCGTCAGCGATTTCTGAGAGACCACCAACAGCGGGTTAGAGCGCTCGCGACCGAGTTCATCTGCAATGCGTTCATGCAGTTCGGACTCATTTGGGTCGTTGGCATTGGTCGAGGTGTCGTGCTTGGACAACACCGCGACCTGATCCGCAGTGACATCGAGTACTGCAAGTGCGCGAGCCAATCGAGACTTCTCGCCGCCCTGAGCGGCCGCTAGCGCACCCAAACCCGGCGCCGGAATGGACGTGTGCGCGCCGTCGGCGAAGGACTGGGCGTATGCGACGACACCGAGCACGGGGAGCCCCATGTCACGAGCGATGTCTCCGCGAGCCAACAGCACCGTGCCACCGCCTTGCGATTCCACAAAGCCTCCGCGTCGACGATCGTTCGGCCTGGAGAAGTACTCATGGTCGATGCCTTTGTCTTCCATGGTGGCGGAGTCAGCTGTGGCGGCCATGTCGCCGAAACCTGTAATTCCCTCTGTGGATAGGTCATCGAAGCCACCTGCGACAACGAAATCTGCCTTACCCAGGGCAATCTTGTCGACGCCCTCCTCCACCGACACCGCTGCCGTCGCACAGGCTGCGACAGGGTGAATCATCTGCCCGTAGCCACCGACATAAGACTGCATAACGTGGGCGGCAATAACATTTGGCAATGCCTCCTGCAGGACGTCATTGGCTCGCGGTTGCCCCAGCAGGCCGTCGATGTAGAGACTGCGCAGCGACTCCATCGCACCAATACCTGTGCCCTGGGTCGACGACACTCGCGCCGGGTTGACCGCTTCCAGCAGTTGCGCTGGGCTGAAGCCCGATGACAAGAAGGCATCGACAGTACAGACAATGTTCCACAAGCTCACGCGGTCCAGATTGTCCATCATGTCTGCCGGAATACCGTATCGTGCCGGGTCAAAGCCCTGCGGAATTTGACCGCCAACATAGCGGCTCATCGCCATTCGGCGCGGAACCTGCACTGGTGTGCCAGCGGCTCGTGTCACAAGCCACTGCCCTGTCTCGGCATCGAAGCTCGCAGTGGTGTTGTCCGGGTTGGAACTGACAAAAGTCTCCGCTGCCGCGCGGTCACGCACAGCAAAGCTCAACGCACGATCCAGGTAGACCGTGGTCAGCTCAGTCATCGTATTATCAACCAAATCGCCATCATCGGCGTAACGACGCACACCAACTCGCGCCAGCACTTCATCGCGGTAACGCGAAGCAATGTCGCTTTCTGCCAACGGTTGCCCGTCGGCGTCGCGCCAGCCACCCTCATAGGAAATCAACCCCATTGACCAGGCTAATTCCACAATTCCTGCTGCAGAAATATCATCGACTTCAGCCTCAAAGCGCGTCCGGGAAGAACCGTACGGCCCAAGCTCACCGGCGCCCACGATGACCACCATGTCCTCCAGAGCCGCTGCGATGTCACCAAAGGTCGGTGTTGTCTGCGCAATTGGTCGGCGAGGGCTTGGCAGGCCGCTCAAAACACGGCTTGACGACGGCTCCTGCGAGCTCGCCCCGCTAGAGATCTCAGAGTTTTGAGCTGCTGGGGCAGCCGCCTGTGCAGCCTCCTGCGCCATTTGCGCAATGTTGAGGTCGACGTCACCCAATCCGCCGGTGAGATCGGCCTGAATCGGGCGGGTTTGTGCCTTCTTCCGAGCCTCCGAGCTCGCGAGCTCAATGAGTTCAGCTGCCATTTCTTCGGTGGAGAAGGTGCGTACTCCCTTTGCTTCCACTGCAGCAACCAATGGGTCGTTTCCACCCATCAGGTTGGTGCCTCGAACCCAACCAATCTGTGCATGAGCCAGAGTGGTGCGGGTGCGCCAAGCGTCCTCCACATTCCAGCGCGCCACCACTGCATCGAGTGCGGCCTTGGCTTCACCATAGGCACCATCACCGCCGAAGCGACCACGGTTCGGTGAACCCGGCAGCACCACATGCAAACGATGGTCCAGATTATTGTCCCCGCCAAGTGCTGACATCCCTGCGATGAGTCGTTCCACCGACCACAGAAGCAGACGCATTTGGGTCTCGGACGCAGGACCGGCGTCGGCAAGCGAACCCGAAACCGTAGGCGCCGCGAACGGGAATAGCAACGTCGGTGACAGTGCAGGCTTGGTCACAACCACTTCCGCACCAATCGTCGTAGTCTGCTCGGTTCCGATCCAGTCGATAAGGGAATCCAGGTCCTGGAAGCTGGACAGGTTCGCCGGTACCACCCACAGCTTCGCCTCGCCCTGCGCATGCATGCGGTAGAGCTGCTTGTAGAAGCTCAGGCGCTCATGTCCCAGGCGTGAGGTAGTGACAACAACGGTTGCTCCCTGAGACAGCAACTGTGCAGTCACAGCGGAGCCAATCGAATTTGGCGATGCACCGGTAACAACTGCGATGTCGGCATTCATCGATAGTTCGTCCACATTCGTGATGGACTCATCCGCCAGCTGTCGGTAGATACTCGCCAACTGTGTTCGCCCTGCCGCGTCTGCCTTGGCAGCCCACCACTGTGCCTGCTCGACTGCGGTTTCGTGGATACTGCCCGGCGCGGTGTCAGCCACGTCTTCATCAGCGGCTGCCCAGAGGCGTGCTAGGTCATCGCGGGAGGTGGCCCAGCGGTCGTCGAGCAGCACTGCCTTGGTGGGCGTAAACGTCGGGGTGACCAGCTTCGGCCAGTCCGCACCGAGTTCAGCAGTGACGAGATTTACCAGGTTGCTGTCGGCGTCTTCGGCATCGAAGTCAATGGCACCGGTAATCTCGTGGCCGAGTTGCTCCAGAATCGTGCGTGCAGCGGTGGCAAGAATTCCTCGTTGACCAGTCAGTTTATCTGCAAACTCAGTGAGTGCAGCCGAGTCGACCATCCCAGCACTACTGTCGCTTGCCGACGGCTTAGCGACAGATACACCTCGCTGCGAGGCGACCGCGAGGATTGCTTCATCGATCAGCTGGTTGAGTTCAGCAGTACTGGTTGGGGCGGCCGGTGCCAGATGCGCAAGATCACCGCCGCGCAGGGATGCGCCCTCGCGAGTACCGAGCATCATCTCGGCGCTAACTGCGGTTGCCCACCCCTTGCCGAGCTGCCATTCATCGACCACATAGTCATCGATGTAATTCGCGCCTGCACCGGCAGGACCGGTAATCCGGCGAATACCGTCGGCAATGGCTTCGGAGAGAATCGGACCGAATGCCGAATACCCACTGGCCAAGCTATCAATCTTGTCCTTTAGATCAGCCAGTTCCGCATCTGCGGCCCCTTCGATTGAACCGAGGTCGAATTCCACTCCGAGATCGAGCAGCAGTTGATTGCGTCGAGATGAGACTCCATCGACCAGAGTCTCAATGGAGTCGGCGGCGCCGAGCTGGTCGGGGCGCACCTTCGTCCATTGGCAAATAAGAACTTCCAGCGCTTCTGCCGGGCTGACTGCGATATCAGCAACTTCGGCAGCCGGAGTGGCAGCACTCGTGATCGTGGTTGCCTGTTCGGTCGCCGCGGATTGGTCTGCGGATACCGCCGGCGCCGCTGATCCTGCTTCTCCCGATGCTCCTGCTGCTCCAGATAGGGTCTGCGCCGCGTCCTGCTCTGGTGTCACCTCCGACTCGGGCTCAGTCTTTTCCGGCTGAATTTGGTCGCGCATAAACGCTGCATCAGCATCACGCTCGAGATTGAGCACTCGAATGTCACGGCTTCGGTGGCGGGGCAACTGGCAGGTACGGGCAGCCAGGTTTGCCAGTGTGGGCGCTGTACCTACACCGACTTCAATAATGCGGCTGACACCGAGATCCTCAAGCAACAGATCCTGAGTTTCGACCCACCTCACCGGTGAGCAGAATTGCCAGGCCAGCAACTCGACCAGCAACATGCGGGCCAGGCGCGCCGGGTTTTCAGCAGCAGTATCAAAGTCGGCAAGGATGTTTTCCAGAATGTCTGAGTCGACGACTGCAGCCATCTGGCGGACGAACTTCTCGGTCAGCTCAAAAGAGGTCGCGGTGAGATTCGGGATATAGCGTCCCACCAGGCGTTCTGGAGCGATTTCCGCTGGCAGCAGCCGCTCCAGGTGTTTACGGAAGGAATCCACACCGTCGCGTAGGACACTGGAGTGGAATGGCACATCAATACCTGGGATACGCACGTATCCCTTGCCGTCCGAGCTGCGGCGCTCGCACTGTTCAGCCAGTGCCGCAAGGCCCGCGACGGTGCCGGCGACGGCGTACTGCTTGCCTGCCAGGTTGAGATTTACGACTTCGAGGAACTCACCGGTTTCCTGCGACAACCGATTAACAAACTCAGTGACCTCGTCCTCGCGTACGCCGATCTTGTCCGGACGCAGGGCGCACAAACCATAGTTGGACCTCCCCTGCTCATCACGTTCGACCAGTTCATGCATGGTCAAACCGCGGCGGTAGACAACCTCCAACACGGCATCTGCGTCAAGCGCACCAGCGAAAGCCGCCAGCGCGTTGTACTCACCGACAGAGTGTCCCGCAAAGTGAGCTGTTTCATCCAGCAGCCCTGCTTCACGGAGCTCCGCAACCTGCGCCAGCCCCAACGTCGCCATCGCAACCTGGGTGAACTGAGTCAGATTCAGGACACCTTCTGGGTGGAAATAGCGCACACCATCCACAACCACCTCTACCGGGTTGTCCCGAACAATAGCCAGTACGGAAAAGCCAAGCTTCTCTCGGGTCATCGCATCCGCCTGGTCCCACACGCGGCGGGCCGCTACGCTGCGAGTCCGGGCAGACAGCCCCATCCCCTGTGATTGAATCCCCTGGCCAGGGAAGACATATGCAGTCGTCGGTGCGGCAATTACAGCAGTGGCAGTCAGTACCAGCTCGCCCTCTACTGTGGCCGTGACTTCACGGACTTCACCGGCGCCTGGACGGTCATCAAAACCACGGCGTTCGACAGAGAATTTCACTTCCTGACCAGGTAGAACCGGACTCAGCATAGTCGCAGTGAACTCAATCACCCGATTGCCAATGCCGGCATCCGACGTGGCAACAGCCGCATGCTCGGCCATCGCCGACAGCCACATTCCATGGACAATAACCCCTGGTAGACCAGCTAGCGCTGCCGCGCGGGAATCGACGTGGATAGGATTGCGATCGCCTGTGACACAGCTAAATGGCTCCATCGCCTTAGGCGCTTCCACGGTCAACGCACCGCGGAAACTCCGTGGCGTGTCCGTGACCGTTGGAAATGGCACAGTATTGGTCCGTGCTGTCTCGCCGCCGTTTCGGCCACGAATGGCAAACCGTTCGCTCAAGGTGGCGAGCAGCGTATCGCCATCACGAACCTCCGCGCGCACCACAACTAGTCGCCCTAAGTCCGTATCAACGACCTCATCGACACGCGCGCTAATCCGCAACGTTGTGGTTTCCTGCGGCAGAGCCCCAATCATACGAATGTGATGCTCAAGGTGAACAAGCGCGAGCATGCCCTCAACAACATCAATGCCGGTCTCAGTACGCGCCTGCGCGACTGCCGCAAAAATCGCTGGCCAAGCATGCCCGACCAACGCGTCCGGCACCGTCGCCTGCGACTCATCGCCGGCAGCTGCAATAGTGACCGCATCGTAGTCAGCCATCGCCATCGGATCCCACTCGGATTCCCACTCCGCGACCCCATCGACGATGTTTGCAAGCTCACCGCCAGCCGCGATTCGCGTCAGCTCCCGCATCGCGGCTGCCGCATCCTCATGCTTGACGACGGGCACTGCGCCCACCGCTGCACTCTGGCACAGGCGAATTCGCAGTTGCGTATTCTCCCCCGCAGCATCGGGCAGCGGAACGGTCAGCTGTGCCCAGACGAGCTCCTCCCCGCCCTCATCATTGCTGCCATCAACTCCAATGGTCTCCAAAATGGCACCAGTACCTGGGTGCTCCAGGCGTTGTGAACGAGAGACATCACTTGCGTCAGATACACATACCCACTCATGTTCCGCGCCAAGTGCCAGCGCCGGATTCGGCTGCTGTCGACCAGCCCACCAAATCACAGGTGCTGCGAGCATCCGGCTGAGGGCGTCAACAGGTGCCTCCGGCAGGTAGCCGATATCCATCAATGCCTGTGCAGTAGCTTTTTCAAACCGCCCCAGAATCTCCGCTACTGGCTCATTCGCGCGGGTAATGCCCGAAACAGCCTGCGGCCCTGGGATGATGCAGACTTGATCCGCATCGTAGCGAGAGTCATGCGCCTGCCATAGGGAGTCCGATCGCCACCAGCGACGAACCTCATCATCGATAACCGGAACGAATGGCACAGGTTTGCCAGGTGTGCGGCAGAGCTCAGAGATAAAGAAGGTGACATCTGCTGGGTGGAGCTGGGTATCCAGATCCAGCAGGCCGGATAGTCGCGAGATTTCATTCTGCGACTGAGTGCGCAAGCTGTCGCCGTCGGCAAGCGCGTCAAACGTGCCCGCGTCGACTGCATTCAATCGTGCCTCTACGCGATCGACGAGTGCGACAAAGCGCGTCGACCACGTTGGATCGAGGAACGTCCCTTCGGGCGCACACAATTCGAGATAGCGATTCAGCACCTCGGCATACGTCATGGTGACGACATCCCCGAAGTACGGCTTCGCGGTGGCGTTAATTGCCTCGATGATCTCTGCGCGTCGTTCGGTGACCTTAGTGAGGTCACCTGCGACTTCGTCAAGCAATCTGCCTGCGCGTGCTGCGGCGTTATCAATTTCGTGGATATCAGCGCCCAACTGGCTGCGTCCCGACGCCATGCCATCCATGGCGCTACCAGCGGGGATCCAGTTGTCAGTGCCGACGGTGTCGACCAGCATCTGTTTCACGGACTCAGAGGCGGTCGACTCCTTGGCTGCCATCGCAGCTGTGCCGATGATGACAGCATCGACCGGCATCGGCGCCAATCCGTACCGTGTCGACCACGTGCCCATCAGATAATCACGGGCCTGTTCTGGCTTGCCGATACCGCCGCCAACAGCAAGCACCACATCTCGCTTGCGGATCTTTGCGTAGGTGTTAATTAGCAGGTCATCGAGGTCTTCCCAGGAATGGTGGCCGCCGGCACGCCCACCTTCAACCTGCATGATGATTGGATACGGTGTGCCCTGCTGCGCCAAGGTGTCTGCAATTTCGAGCACCGACTCGATTTGTGCGATTGTGCCCGGTTTGAAGGAGATATGCGGAATCCCGCCCTCACGCAGCTGCTTTACTAGCTCAACTGCCTCGTCCACCTCGGGGATTCCCGCGGAGATGGTGACTCCATCAATCGGTCGCCCCGCTGCCACTGCGCGCGGGAGCAAACGGCGGCTTCCAATGTGCAAACCCCACAGGTACGGATCCAAAAACATGGTGTTGAACTGTGCACTGCGCCCCTCCTCGAGCAGATCGGAGAGTCGCGCCACATTAGCCTCGAAGATTTCCGGCGTGACTTGGCCGCCACCGGCCAGCTCCGCCCAGAACCCCGCATTCGCAGCAGCCGCCACGATCTCAGGGTCAACGGTTGTCGGGGTCATACCGCCGAGCAGAATTGGCGAGCGCCCGGTCAACTTGGTGAACTTCGTCTCGACACGGGGCTTGTCTCCAGTGACCAGACGCGGCGCAAACTCCAGCCACGATGTCGGATGCTCAATGTCGCTCTCAGACAGGACGCCCCTACCCGCAGCTGTCGCCGCAGGAATCACCGCCACGCCATAGCCTTCAGCGTTACGTTCTGTCAGCTTGACGACGCCTGTGTTCGGCCCCAAATCCAAAATGGTGGTTGCTCCTTGGTCGATGAGCCCCCGTACCTCGGCGCTCCAGTCACTGGGGTCAACCAAGATTGCACGCGCAAGCCGGTCCGCCGTTTCCGCATCTAGCCCAATGCGCTCAGCTCGCTCCACTACCCATGCCACAGCAGGTACCAGCGCTGGGTGATGGAATGCGCCACTAACTGGCAGAACTGTACATTCGACTTTCCGACCCTTCGGCTGCTGCGTTGTGAGCTGCTCTGCCAGCTGGTCTAGTTCATCCTGCTTGCCGATAACTACGCTGGTAGTCTGCGTATTCTTCAGACCGATGACACAGCCCTGGGGGAGGAAAGGCTCCAACTCCTCGACCGTCAGGCCAGAGATACTCATCATCGGCGCGCGCCCAAATCCGGCTACTCGGCTTCCGCGCGCACACGCCACACCGATGAGGCGAGCTAGCGCCAGAAGCTCTGCTGCCTTCTCTGGGCGAGCGACAATCTCAGCGGCAAGAACACCTTGCGAATGACCGGTTACCGCTACCGCTTCGGTGATATTAATTCCCTGCTTTTCCAGCAACTCGACAATGCCCAACTGTGCCAAGACGATGCCCGGGACGCTGACCGCAGGGTTGGTTGTATCTCCGGTAAATGGCTCGTCTGTAACGAGTGAGATTGCCCAGCCGAAGGGGTCGAAACCTGCGGGAAGCTGGCCGATGAGATCGTCGTCAAGCGGTGCGAGCAGTTCCTCAGCGCGAGTGAAAACTTCCCGTAGTTTCTTTGAGTTGCCACTGGCCATGACGCGGGAGAGAGTGTCCAGCCATGGTTGCGATTGACCGGCGAAAGTGACTGCAAAAGTACCCAGGTCTGGAGCAGTTACGACATTGGTCTGCAAAGTGGCGAGTTTTTCGTATTTCACGTGGCTGAGGTCCTTGTCTTGTGGAGTACGAAATGAAAACATCTTTTGTTTCCAAATCCTTGCCAGGACACTATGCCATAAATCATGAGGAATCCATCATGTTTTTCTCGTGCGGTTTTATGATGCCATCAACGCGAAGATAATTTGCAACCCCAAAACGAGAGGCCGAACACGGCTGCGAAATCAGCGAGTACAACGCTTCTAAAATGAAAGAACTTCGCAGGTAGAAAACAGTGTTCCCCTGTCGAGAAATTGCTTGCACTTCACCACTCTGTCAGCACCGGCAGTGGAAAATGAAGCCCGGAAGACTGAGCCAATTTATGCCCAATCGGTGATGAACATCACACCCGGAATGCGTGTCAATGGGCGCCGAGAACGCTCAATCTTTCCTCGATTAATCGCCTAGCATATCCAGAATTGTGGACTCCGCTTCTTCTAAGCGCCGCTCTGACTCTTCA
Organism: Corynebacterium sp. MSK032; assembly: GCF_030232065.1. NCBI lineage: Bacteria > Bacillati > Actinomycetota > Actinomycetes > Mycobacteriales > Corynebacteriaceae > Corynebacterium > Corynebacterium sp. MSK032. Next base: position 13,791 of record NZ_JASPJR010000018.1, read on the forward strand.
AGGTCCTGCTGCGACTTACCATCGCGCTCGACCTTGCCGTCGAAGATTGCGCAGGGATCATCGTTGACCACAGTGTCGTCGGGAACTATGCCACGACGCGCCATGTACTCATCCAGATGCATCGAGATGCTCATGTTGCCTCCCTGCTTCCACCTTACGATTCAAGATACGATTCGATCAGCGTCATTGTATCGACAGATTCGATTGCCCTACGCAGTGGAATGAGCGAACAAAGGTTTCCCAGAATGGCACTCACGCGCGCTGTGCGACTGCCCCGTCTTGCGTTCCCCTTCCCGATGCGAAAACTGTCGCAGGTCTACAGCTGGTCTGGTGGCCAGGGCTTTCCGTCAGGGAAGTATCTGTCATATTTCCAGCCCAGACGGAAGGGGAGGACGTACTTCTGGGGACTGTTGTTCGCTTCCCACATTGACTTTGGTTTGGTTGCCCGCTCGGCTTCTTCCCGGTCGGTGTACACCCCGTAACAGATAGGGTCCCAGAAGTTGCTATCGGTGATTTCGAGAGTGGGGGTGCCGGTGAATACTCCATAGAGGAGTTGGTCGCGGCTTTCGACCTCGACCTCGAAATCTTCCCAGGTGCCCATCATTCCGCCGGGTTGCGCGCGCCACCAGTTGTCAATCGCGAGGGCGGTCTCCTCGGACTCGACGAACCCGCCGAGAGGTTCAGTGTTATCCGGATAGCGGGGATAAACGACGCAGACAACAATTTTCATAGTCATGGTTCTACACCGTGCACGGGAGATTAGCGACCTTGGAATAGCTTCGGGCGGGAAATGGGCCAGATTTTGGGCACGCAGCGTAATGAGGGCGAAAAATCTGGCGGGCTGGAGAACGAAAACACCCCGTGACCTGCATAGTCACGGGGTATTTATGTGTGCGCCTGGGGAGACTTGAACTCCCACGCCCTAAGGCACTGGAACCTAAATCCAGCGCGTCTGCCAATTCCGCCACAGGCGCCCGTCGCGAATCCGTGACAGTTACGTACAGTCCCCGTAAGCATGGACTACCTATTAGCCACCTACAGGCACAACGAACTTTCACAGCTCATTTGGACTGTACACACTTTAACGGGTTTGCCGCAGATTTCCTAATGTCCCATCCCCTGCCTATCCAGCGAGCGCGCTAGCTTGGCAGGTCACGGACTAGCTATGGTGGTTATGTGTCCACTTCACAGCATTCCAATACCACTGACAAGCCAGCGAAGATTCCCACTCGTACCCGCGTGATGCAACTAATCTTCTTGGCTCTTGCAGTCGGCGCCACTCTTGCACTCGCCTACTGGCAGCTCAGCAGGTGGAACACAACCAGCTCATTCCAAAACCTGGGCTACGCACTGCAGTGGCCAGCTTTCGGCCTGTTCTTTATTTGGGCCTACCGCAAATACATGGAGTACGAACGCGAACGCCTGAGCGGCAATAGCGAGGCCGCATTTGAGGCTAAAGACGATGTCATGACGGAAATTCCAGACGAATTCCTGCCGACCAACCCAGATGGCTCGCGAAAGGTGCAGCGTGTGGATGAGACACAATCGACGGATTCTGGCACCAACGCCTAGGCGATAACTGCTTATTCGAGAAAAGGACTTTTAGTGACCAACATCAATCCAGATCGTCAAGAGCGCGTAAGGAAGGCACTGACGTACTTCTCCGTCACCGCCTACTTCACGGGTGTGATGCTGCTCTTGCTGTGTGCCGAGATGATTTACAAGTACCTCATCCTCGACAACTCCGCCGACGCGCCGCGGTGGTTCTTCTACACCGCCCAGATTCACGGCTTCGGCTACATGGCATTCCTCATTGCCACCGTAAACCTGGGTACCAAGGCCCGCTGGGAACCAGCAAAGTGGATTATCACCGCGCTCGGTGGCGTGGTCCCGTTCCTCTCCTTCTTCGTCGAGAAGAAGCGTCGTGAGGAAGTCGAGACCGCTTTCCAGCTGAAGTAGCGGGCTCTCGGCAGCCCGAGGGCTACCCCTTAGCCTCAACCTCAGCCAGAATTTTCAGCGCCGGAGTCAAGGCACGCAGTGCACGCCCCCTGTGGCTAAAAGCGTCCTTGTCTTCGGCGCTCATTTGTGCCGCAGACAAGGCCCCCTCAGCTTCGTTGCCCTCCCCAACTGCGGGCGCGAACACCGGATCGTAGCCGAACCCATTGTCCCCAACAGGCTCGCGCAGAATGGCGCCAGGCCAGCGGCCCTCTACAACCAGCAGCAGATTACCGGCTTCATCGAGGACGGCTGGGAAACCGCCGTCGGCAAGCGCGGACGGCACCTCCTTGACACCGGGGACGACCAACGCGCAGGCGGTACGGAAGGACGCCGTACGACGCTCATCTGGGCAGTCCCCCATCTGGGCGAGCAGCAGCTCGTAGTTAGCGACATCGTCGCCGTGAGTGCCCGACCAGCGCGCCGAGAGCACACCCGGCATGCCGTTTAGCTCATCGACGCTGAGCCCCGAATCGTCTGCCAAACACGCGTAGCCGGTGTGTTTCGCACCATCGAAAGCCTTGATGTAGGCGTTGTCCGCAAAAGTGCGACCGGTTTCGGGGCGCTCTGGGTACTCCGGGACGTCGCTAAGCGAAAGAAGTTCCACCGAATCAATACCCGCCGCACGCAGGATGCGGTCGAGCTCGACTAGTTTTTTAGAATTTCGGGTAGCGACGAGGAGCTTCACGGCAGCTCACCCGGGTACGGCGCACGCAGAACTTCCTGCTGCAGGGCAACGAGCTCACGCAGGCCCTTTTCCGCCGAGTCGAGCATGTCATTCAGCTGATCGCGGTCGAAGGTGCCTTCCTCGCCAGTGCCCTGGATTTCGACGAACTTGCCCTCTGCGGTCATCACCACGTTGAGGTCGACCTCAGCGCGGGAGTCCTCCTCGTAAGGCAGATCTAGACAGACACGGCCGTCAATAATGCCAACCGAAACAGCTGCGACTGGTGCCTTCAGCGGGGTGCCCGGAACAGCGCCCACTGCATGCAGGTAGGTCAGGGCATCAGCCAGCGCGACGTACGCACCGGTGATGGAAGCGGTTCGAGTACCACCATCCGCCTGCAGAACATCACAGTCGATGTTGATGGTGTTCTCACCGAGTTCCTTCAAGTCGATAGCAGCTCGCAAGGAGCGACCGATCAGACGGGAAATCTCGTGAGTGCGACCCTTGACCTTGCCGCGCATTGACTCGCGGGGCATGCGCTCGTGGGTAGAGGCCGGCAGCATGGAGTACTCAGCGGTCAACCAGCCCTCGCCGGAGTCACGCTTGAATCGTGGCACCGACTGTTCGACGGAAGCGGTGCACATTACACGCGTATTACCGAAAGTAACCAGCACAGAACCGGCCGGATTGTCGGTGAAGCCACGAGTGATGGTCACCTTGCGCATTTCATCAACCGCGCGTCCATCGGCACGGCGAAAATCGGAATTAGCTGTAGTCATGCCAACTACCCTACCGCCCGGCGCGGAAGCGGTGCGACAGCTGTACGGAAACCCGATAGTCGCTGTGACTAGCCGCCTAGCTCCATGCCCAGGTAGGCCAATTCAACGTCACCGGCAAAGGTGCTCTTCGCAGCACGTAGTGCTTCTTCACCGTCGGCGTATGGCGGAATGTGAGTCAGCACCAACTTCTTAACCCCCGCCAGCGTCGCTGCCTTTCCGGCCTCGTAGCCCGTCAGGTGCATATCCGGTGGGGTGCCCTCTTCGTTGCTGCACCATGTGGCTTCACAAATGAAGATATCCGCATCCCGCGCCAGCTCCACCAGTTCATCGGTCCACGCAGTATCTCCGGTGTACGCAATGGTCAGACCATCTGCTTCAATGCGATATCCAACAGCTGGCACCGGGTGGACCATGTTATACGGCGTGACGACGGCGCCTCCGTCCGCTTCGCCCCCACCGACTAACAGTGGCTCACCTGGGTTACTCACAACCTGGTCAAAAGTGTCTTCCAGGTTGGCATCTTCTTCACTTCCCAGTGCTTTGCACATGGTGCCTATCCGGTCGTGAATGTCTCCGGGGCCAACCAGGAGATTCCGGGAACTCGCCGGGGCTGTCGGGTGGAAGCGACGCCAGACGAGCAGCCCTGGAATGTCTGCAGTGTGGTCTGGGTGCACATGAGTTAGTAACAAATCACAAGCTGCAGGATCAGAGATCTTCTGCAATTCGGCGAGGACACCGGGACCCAAATCAATGACAAAGGTTCGACCGTTATCCAGCTCAATGAGGTAGCCAGATGCTGGCGCCGATGGGCCACCCATGCTGCCTGTACATCCCAGAACCTTCAATCGCATACTTCAAGCTTGCCATGTAATTGATCAAAAACGAGCAAAAAACCAATGGAGTGTCTGGATTTAATAAGAAAGGTCACATTTGGGAATGCATAGTGACCTGGCTAATACCCGGCCCAAGGAAGCGCTTTGCCAGGGATGCAAAAACTTGCGGATCTCCAGTGGATTCGAATGTGCGCACAGGGTTCGGATTACTCTCCGGGTCAGCGAGCATGTCGGTCTTTGTGAGGATGCGCAGAACATCCTTCGACGTCTCCTCCGCCGACGACACTAGGGCGACGTCCTCCCCCATAGCCAGCTGAATCACACCAGACAGCAGCGGATAATGGGTGCAGCCCAGAACGAGGGTGTCTACACCATCGGCCTGCAATGGCGCGAGGTAGCCCTCCGCAAGTCCCAGAATCTGGCGACCAGAGGTGATTCCTCGCTCGACAAAGTCCACGAATCGCGGGCAGTCGACCGCAGAGACATCCACGCCAGGCACTGCATCAAAGAGATCTTGGTAGGCACGGGAGCGAATCGTGGCGGCGGTACCGATTACGCCGACTTTTCCATTCCTGGTAGTCGAGACCGCACGGCGCACAGCGGGCAGAATGACCTCGACTACTGGGACTGGGTAGCGCTCGCGGGCATCACGCAAAAATGCGGCCGAAGCCGTGTTGCAGGCAATGACAATCATCTTGCAGCCGCGTGCAACCAGTTCATCGGCAATCGCTTCCGCGTGCTGACGAACCTCGGCGATGCGCAACGGGCCGTAAGGGCCGTTGGCAGTATCGCCGATGTACATAATCGACTCGTGCGGCAGCTGATCCATGATGGCACGTGCCACTGTCAGCCCACCGACGCCGGAGTCAAAGATGCCAATCGGCGCTGTTCGGTCGGGGAAGCCGCTATCCTGCGCTCTCAGCTGATTGACTGCCTGAGTTTCTGCTCCTGCTCCCACCGCTATCTGGACTCCTCATATCGTTGGTCAAACACCGAAGCTCCTATTCTAGGCCGATTTCGTCAGGAGCTGATGCCACGTACCTCGGGCTCTTAGCGACGTGCACTCTTAGCCACGTGCACGACCGCGCTTAAACATCACCGCAGCCCAGATGCCCGCAAGCCCACCGAAGAGGTGCATCTGCCAACTAACAGCCATCTGTGTTGGCAGCACTCCCCAGATAAGACCCGAATACATCGATGCCAGAATCACGCCCAAAATAATCTGCATCACCCGACGATTCACGAAACCGCGTACGACCAAAAACGCCAGCCAGCCGTAAATCAGGCCGGACGCACCGATGTGGACGGTATTCACACCGCCGACCAGCCAGGTCAGACCGCCACCAACGACCGTAATCAAGAGTGTGACCTGCCAAAATAGCCGCTTCGACGACATTGCAATCAAACCGGCGAACAACGCCCCGGGCAGAGAGTTCGCCACAATGTGCCCGTAATCTGCGTGCAGCAGCGGTGCGGTCAAAATTCCCCACAGCGTCGAGGTTTCGCGTGGGCGCACACCGAAGTTGTTCAGCGCCCCACCAAAGATGAATTCGTTGACAAGAAAGACCGTCCAGATAAGTGCCAGGTACCCAATAGCCGTACTGATGGCCGCCCCGAGCCCGCCGTCGCGATCCTGTGGAACAATCTGATTATTCCGCCGCGTCTGCACGGGACCGCCCATCGGGTACTGCGCATAGTTCTGGTAATTCTGCTGTTGTCCCGAGCTCCATTGCGGATTCATTGGCGAACTTCCTTCACTACTTGTCCAGCATCTCTGACAGCGCGGCTACTTCCGCGCGTCCCGTTGCACTCATCACGGCATCGACAATAGCCATCTGCACCGCATCGGCCGCCATCGCAGCCAACAGGGCCACCACATCCGAGCCCACGGGTTCAGCGTTTCCGCTATCCGCCGCCTCGGCCGAGCTGAGGGCAAACAGCGTGTCACCGTCCATCGGCGCATGAGCCGGCCGAATCGCTCGCGCCAACCCGTCATGACCGCACATCGCCAACCGCTTCAACTGCGCAGTTGTCACCGGCGCATTGGTTATCAACGTGCCAATCGTTGTGTTTCGCGTGTTTGCCGACGACTCCCCGTCGCCAGCCGCATCGGCGAGAATTTTGGTTCTACCGACGAAAACCTGGTCCAGCCGGGCCAATGCCTCCTTGCTGGCACCGGCAGCCGCGGGCATTCCGTAAAGGTGTCCCTCCGGGTCAATGACCGCACCAAAGGAGTTCACCACCATTGCGGCAGCCACAAAGTACTTACCATCGGCGGAGGTCACACGGGCTTGTCCAAAACCACCCTTGATTGCCCCGGCCATAGCACCGACACCGGCACCTACTGTCCCGGAGGGAGTGTCCTCCGGGACGTCGTCAAGCGCGTGCGACAACGCCTCGCGCCCTAGTTCAGCGGTGGGCAGCGTCGGCTCCCCCAACAGCAAGTCGAAGATGACAGCACCGGGAACGATGGGCACGAGGATATCCGGACGAGTTGGGGTGACCTCAAAGCCAATGCCGCGGTCGCGCAGTTCGCGCATAACTCCGTCGGCAGCTGCGAGGCCGTACGCGGAGCCGCCAGCCAAAACGACAGCGTGGGCGCGTTCGACGGTATTCTCCGGTGCGAGCAGGTCGGTCTCGCGGGTGCCCGGACCGCCGCCGCGGACATCGACAGCGCCGACAGCACCGCCTGGAGCGGCGATGACGGTGACTCCGGTATCCCCCTCAGAAGCATGGCCGATAGAGATGCCGTCGATGGAGTCGAGACAGCCTGCGCCGATGTCGATGCTCGCGCCCAGCGCAGCACTGCTGGCTTGGTGTCGAATGTCGGTGGGGCTGATTGCGAAGATCTCAGAATTCATTGTCGACCACGGCACCTTTCACCACAGTTCATGGCAGCTAACCTCAGTTGATTACTGCATCTTTTCGGGGTTTTGCTCGGATTCGCTACTCACCCATGAGCTGGTCCAACAGTGACTCTTGGTTGTAGGACAGCCACTGGTACATCGCGTCGGTCTGCTCAATCTGTTCGATGGAGCCATTGAGGTTCTCCATGGAAACATGCAGGTAAATACGTAGGTCATTGATACCCGCCACCCAGGCATGGGCATCACTTTCGGAAATGGATACCTGCCCCGACTCGGCGGGCTCCAGGGCGTCGATAATCGCACGCAGGGAATGGAGCTTGCTCTCTACAATCTCCGATTCATGCAGCTGGCGCATGAGGGCGTTTTCCCCCTCCACGCTCTCCTCACCCGGCTTGGTGAAGTCCGGCAACAGGCGCGCAAGCTTCGGATCGGATGGGGCCTCGGAGTGTCCGACAGGCATTCCCGTCATTTCCGCGAGCTCATCCTTCGGTGCCGACCGGGCTCGCTCCATCAGCGAGTCCGCCACAGTAGCAGCCAGATTCAGCAGCAAATCCCGCTCCGTGCCTTCAAAAGCCGTGACGTACTTGACGCCACCGCCGAGAAGGGATCGCTTGCGCTTCCAAGGACGCATGTAAATTCTCTCCCGCTGTCGAATATCGGCTTAGTCAGCCTGCTCCATTGTTGCCCACAAGCCTGCCTTGTGGAGCTTCTTCACATCGGCCTCCACCTTGTCACGCTCACCGGAAGACACGATTGCCTTGCCCTCCGTGTGAACCGTCATCATCAGCGCGTGCGCCTTCTTTCGGTCCATGCCGAAGAGCATCTGAAACACGTAGGTGACATAACTCATCGAATTAACCTGGTCATCCCACACAATGCACTGCCAGGGTCGGTTCGATTCCGTCACGACATCGGCATCCATAGTGGGCATCGGTGTTGCTGCTGGCATGCTCATAGGCACCAGGATAGTACGGAGTGGCGCGCGCTCGCCGGAACCGACTGCCCCGGCCCGCTTCAGCCGACTAGACTGTTGACCGTGATTGATAAGCATTCCTCCACCGCCCTTCTCACCGATAAGTACGAGCTGACGATGCTGCAGGCATCGCTTGCCGACGGATCCGGCGAGCGCCAGGTCGCCTTCGAGGTGTTTGGCCGTCGCCTGCCGAATGAGCGTCGCTATGGCGTTGTCGCTGGTACAGCGCGTGTGTTGGATGCTATCCGCAACTTCCGCTTCACCGAGGAACAGCTGGCTTCGCTGGACTTCCTCGATGACAGGACGCTGGATTACCTGCGTAACTATTCCTTCAGTGGCCAAGTCGACGGCTACCGCGAGGGAGAGCTCTACTTCCCCGCCTCGCCCATTTTGACGGTGCGAGGCACTTTCGCCGAGTGCGTCATTTTGGAGACTGTTATTCTCTCCATTCTCAATGCGGACTCCGCCATCGCCTCGGCAGCAACCCGAATGGTCACGGCTGCCGGTGGGCGCCCGATTATTGAAATGGGTTCGCGTCGCACTCATGAAGAAGCAGCTGTGACTGCTGCCCGCGCCGCTTACCTGGCAGGTTTTAGCGCCACCTCCAACTTGGAGGCAGCGGCACGGTACAACATCCCAGCCTCCGGTACCGCTGCGCACGCGTGGACTCTGTTGCACACCAACCCAGATGGCACGACGAACGAGGCTGCGGCCTTCAAGGCTCAGATTGACACACTGGGAACCGACACCACTTTGTTGGTGGATACCTACGACATCACCGAGGGCGTCAATACGGCTATTGAGGTCGCGGGTCCGGAACTCGGCGGTGTACGTATTGACTCCGGCGACCTCGGAGTTCTCGCTCGCCAGGTGCGTCAGCAGCTCGACTCGCTGGGGGCGCACAACACCAACATCGTAGTGTCCTCTGACCTCGACGAGTTCGCCATTGCGGCGCTGAGGGCAGAGCCGGTCGATGTCTACGGCGTGGGCACCTCTGTAGTCACTGGCTCCGGCGCACCGACTGCGGGCCTGGTCTACAAGATGGTCGAAGTTGATGGGGTGCCCGTCGCCAAGCGCTCGTTGGACAAGCGAAGCCACGGTGGCGTGAAGGCGGCTATTCGTACCTGCCGTCGTTCCGGTACCGCCGTGGAGGAAATCGCTTTCCCGCTCGGCTCAGAAATCCCGGATGTGGGCAACCTGCACTACCGCGATCTGACCATTCCGATGATGCGCGATGGCGAGGTCGTCGATGGTCTACCGACCTTGGAGGAGTCCCGCGATCACTTGGTTAAAGCGCTGGTCAGCCTCCCGTGGGAGGGACTTGCACTTTCCCGTGACGAGCCGGTACTGTCCGTCCGTTTTCACGGCGTTTAGGCGGCGGGGGAACTGTGTCGGACAGTATCGGGCACGCAGATTTTGCTGAGCTATCGGACGACTTTGAGGACTTTGACGATGTTGACGAGCTAGCTTCACCGAGAGCCAGCGTCCATAACGCGGATAGCATCGAAGCTCTTCTCGATGCGGCAGTGAAGGGACTCGGCGGAACGACTCGACCGAATCAGGTCAAAATGTCCCGGTCGGTGGCCTCCGCCTTTGCGCGCGAGCGGCACCTAGCGGTACAGGCAGGCACCGGTACGGGTAAGTCGCTGGCCTACCTGGTGCCTGCCATTGTGCAAGCAATGGAGTCCGACGAGTCTGTAATCGTTTCCACGGCGACCATTGCGCTGCAACGCCAGCTGGTCGAACGCGACTTGCCGCGGCTAGTCAGTTCGCTAGAGCCACACTTGTCCCGCACGCCAACCTTCGCAATCCTCAAGGGCCGCTCGAACTACCTGTGCAAGTCCAAGGTCGGAAATGTCATCAAAGATCCCGTCATGGACGGTGATGAATCCGAGCAGGCCAGCTCAGGTGACGCCGTTGGCCCCACTGCCCTCCTCAGCGAAGCGCAGCTCAGCCGAACCGCTGCCGAGGTCATGCGGCTACGCGAGTGGGCCAATGACACCGACACCGGCGACCGCGACAGCCTGGACAAGGGCGTTTCCAACGAAGCCTGGCGGCAGGTCTCCGTCACGGCTCGCGAATGCGTCGGTGCCATTTCCTGCCCTTTCGGCGAGGAGTGTTTCGCCGAACAAGCCCGCCGCGAGGCCTCCAACGTTGACATCGTTGTCACCAATCACGCACTGTTGGCCATCGATGCGCTCTCCGACGCCATGATTTTGCCGCAGCACGACTGCGTTGTCATTGACGAGGCTCACGAGCTCGACGGTCGAATCACCTCTGTTGCCACCGACGAGCTCTCCCCTGCCGGTATCACCATGATGGCCCGGCGCGCCCGCAAATTCGGAGCCGCAGAGCAGGTGGATGATGTCACCGATGCCACGGATCTACTCGGCGAGACCGTCGCATTGCTTGCCGACGCCTACAGCGGCGCACTCGAAGAAATTCCCGGTGAGCTTGGAGCGGCGCTAGCTTCGCTCCGCGATAGCCTGTGGCAACTACAGACCACGCTAGGCACCTCTAGTTCAGGCAGCTCTGGCGGGTCGGGCTCCGGTGGTTCGAGTTCTGACTCTGACAACACTGAGCGCCAGACCGTCCGCGCTGCCGTGGAGAATATGCACGACACAGTCGTGCGAATTCTAGAGTTCAGTAGCGACGATGTCGTATGGCTTGGCGAGAACAAGACAGTTTATGTCGCTCCCCTGTCCATCGCAGCACTGCTTCGCGAACGCCTCTTCGGCGAATCCACCGTCGTTTTGACCTCAGCAACACTTGCTCTTGGCGGCAAGTTCGATGCCATGGCCGCCGCTTGGGGGCTTCCCTCCGGTGGGTGGGATGGCTTGGACGTCGGCACGCCCTTTGACCCGCAGAAATCTGGCATCCTCTACGTCGCACGCGACCTGCCACGACCTGGACGCGACGGCGCCACACCGGAGCAGTTCGCGATCATGGAGCGCCTCATCCGCGCCGCTGGTGGGCGAACGCTCGGGCTGTTTTCTTCTCGCCGAGGCGCCGAGGCAGCGGCGGAGGAAATGCGCAAGCGCCTGCCTTACGACGTGCTGTGCCAAGGCGATGACTCTATCGGTGCTCTGGTTGATCGCTTCGCAGCTAATCCGCAGACATGCTTGTTTGGCACGCTGACGCTGTGGCAAGGCGTCGATGTTCCTGGCCCATCGCTATCGTGTGTCATCATCGATCGCATCCCGTTCCCCCGCCCCGACGACCCGCTTTTGTCCGCGCGCTCCGATGCGGCTAATGCCGCTGGCCGAAACGGTTTTATGGAGGTCTCAGCGACACATGCAGCGCTGCTGATGGCGCAGGGTTCTGGTCGTCTGCTACGCCAAGTCGATGACCGCGGGGTTGTTGCGGTACTGGATTCACGGTTGGCTACTGCACGCTATGGTTCCTGGATTGCTGCGTCGATGCCTGACTTCTGGCGGACGACCAACCTGGATATTGCGGCTGGAGCGTTGCAGCGGCTGACCCAAAGCTGATTCAGAGGGGGCTGTCTGGGCTCACGAGGTGACGCTGGATTAGGCATAGTTTCTGGAAAAAATCCCACGCTTTTCTATCCAATACATTATTGTGATGTGAAACACAGCACTGCTACAGTGCCCGAGCTAATGAAGCAGGACACTTGGCAGCCGTGCACGAGATTAGAAAGGCGATTTCCTGCATGCCCCTTTCCAGCAACCTCCCCGACATCGACATCCCGGAGACCTCACTCTTTGAGTTCCTCTTCGGAGAAATTGAGCCACGTCACCAGGACAAGCTTGCAATCGTTGACTCAGGCTCCGAGGTCACCTTCGGTGATCTGAAGGCCAGCATTGAGAAGTTTGCGGGTGCGCTGGCAGCACGTGGGATTAAGAAGGGCGACGTTGTGGCTCTCCACTGCCCCAACTCGACAACCTTCGCGGTCGCTCTTCACGGTGTCCTACGCGCGGGGGCTGTCTGCACGACGGTCGCATCGCTGGCAACTGCGGAGGACATTGAAAACCAACTCCGGATGTCTGACGCGAAGATGATGCTAACGACCTCCTCAATCGGTTGGGCTGGCGCCCACGGCGCTGAGGCTGCTGGTCTGCCGGAAGAGATGATTATCGGCCTGACGGGCCTCCACGGCATGGGCGAGCTGCTTGCCGAGGGGCACGGCGCCCCGGACGTCGACGTATCACCCGATGACGTTGCCGTGATTCCGTTTTCCTCGGGAACCACCGGTGTACCGAAGGGCGTCCAGCTCACTCACCGCAACTTGGTGGCCAACGTCGCTCAGGCGGGTGGAGCTACAGTCAACGCGCTGACCGAGGACACCCCGGCTGTCACTATCCTGCCGTTTTTCCACATCTACGGCCTGACTGCGCTGCTGAATCTGTGCCTGTGGCGCCGCACGACGCAGTACACCATGGGCAAGTTCGACCTCGTCGATTTCCTGTCCATCATCGCCGAGCACAAGGTGAAGTTCGCGTTCATCGCACCACCTGTAGCTGTGGGCCTGGCCAAGCACCCAGCTGTCGATTCCTTTGACTTGTCCAGCCTGGAGACAATCTTCTCGGGTGCCGCTTCTCTCCAACTTGACCTCGCGGAACAGGTGGAAAAGCGCCTTGACTGCGTGGTCGCACAGGGCTTCGGCATGACCGAGTCCTCGCCAGCAGCCCACATCCGCATCGGCCACGATAGTCCGCTGGACTCGATCGGTCGCGCAGTCCCCAACACTCAGTACAAGATTGTCAACCTCGACTCCGACAGCTTTGAGGAAATCCCGGTTCCCGCCGAGGGGCGCTCGGAGGCAGGTGAGCTATGGATTCATGGTCCACAGGTGATGAAGGGCTACCTCAACAACCCGAAGGCGACGGCAGAGACGCTTGTCGACGGTTGGCTGCGTACCGGCGACGTTGCGGAACTCGACGAACACGGGAATGTGTACATCGTCGACCGCTTCAAGGAACTGATTAAGTACAAGGGCTACCAGGTTCCGCCGGCCGAGCTCGAGTCCGTGCTGCTCAGCCACCCGGATATTGCCGATGCCGCCTGCAGTGGTGTCGTTCGCTCCGACGGCGAGGAGATTCCTAAGGCTTACGTCGTCATCAAGGCGGGCGAGCAGGTGACTGAAGACGAGATTATGGACTACGTCGCCGACCGCGTCGCACCGTACAAGAAGGTGCGAGCAGTCGAGTTCATGGATGAAATCCCGAAGTCGGCGACGGGCAAGATTCTGCGCAAGGATCTCAAGGCCATGGAGGCAGCACGCGCTCAGTCGTGAGTTACTGCCCCAGGGGTCACCGCCACGGTGACTGAACCGGGAGCAATCTCGGTAAACCCGGCATCCTGAACCTCAACCGCGCGGAGCTCTGGCGCTGGCCACTGCTCCCGCGGTACTTCTTTCACATCTAACGCATAACCACTTTGCGCCCACGCCCAAGCGTCCTCGACCGACAGACTGGCCGCATAGAGCATTGAGCCGTGTCCAACTTGCGCGGCCACCTTTCCTACGGACATATTCAGGTTTTTGTCCACCCAAATCACTGGCGGAGCAAAGGTGTCAGCGCTCTCATGGTCGCCCGGGGCGCCGGGAGATGTGTTCTCCGGGTCGTCGTAAGGCAAATCGGTGCCGGAAATTTGTAGTTTGGCAATCTCCGGGTAGGTTTCGTCGACAGGAGTTGGCACTAGTGCGCGAGCTTGCGCGCCGTCGACGTCCACGGTGACACCCGGTGCAAGCTGAGCGCGTTGCCAGCCGATATTGCGAGCGCGACGTGTGAGCTTGCGGATGCGCGCACCGTACCAAGACGCCAGACCTTGTTGATAGGCAGAAGTGTCATCGCCTGCGCGTTCGTCCAGGCAACAAGCAACAACAGCCATCGCGGCAGCGCGGAGCAGCGCAGTGCGCGAGGGGCGTTCCTTCTTCGGAACCTCAAGCACAATAGCCATTGCCCACGGCACATTCTCGCCGTGGTCTTCCCTATCGGGTTGCGGCAGGAGGTTATGGGCGATACGGAACCACTCCGGTACCGATGATGCGTCCGTGACAGCTGGATTCTTGTGATCCTCGCGTTGCACTACTGCTCCAACGGCACGCGGCGGAAGGTGCCATCTTCGCGGTCGGCATCGTCGATTTCATCGCGGGAAATGCCCAGCATGAACAGAATCGAGTCCATGAATGGAACGTTGACGGACGTGTCAGCGATTTCCTTTAGCGCCGGCTTGGCATTGAAAGCAATACCAAGGCCTGCGACCGACAACATATCGATGTCATTGGCCCCATCGCCGACCGCAACGGTCTGATGCATCTGAAATCCCGACTCTGCGGCGAACGTCTTGAGGCTGCGGGCCTTCTCCTGCCTATCGACGACATCGCCGACCACGCGTCCAGTCAGCTTTCCGTCCTCGACCTCGAGGGTATTCGCCTTGTAAAAGTCCAGACCGAGATCCTTTGCCAGCGGCTCCAAGATCTGGATAAAGCCACCGGAGACAGCACCACACTTGTAACCGAGGCGCTTCAGCGTGCGGATCGTGGTGCGGGCGCCTGGAGTCAGCTCGATGGAGTTAGTGACTTCCTCTAGGACGCTGACCGGCAGGCCAGCCAGAGCCTTAACTCGCTCATGCAGTGACTCGGCGAAGTCCAGCTCACCGCGCATAGCGCGCTCTGTAACCGCTGCAACCTCCGCCTCGCGACCAGCATGGGCGGCCAGCATCTCAATGACCTCACCGGTAATCAAGGTCGAGTCCACATCGAAACAAATCAAGCGCTTGGAGCGGCGCTGCAAACCAGCGCGTTCAATTGCGATGTCAATGTCCTGGTCCTGTGCAAGCTCGGCCAGTGCCTTACGCAGCGGAATGCCCGCACCCGGCTTCGGGTCCGGAATAGAGACCAGCAATTCCAGGCCAGTGACTGGGTAGTCAGCAATACCGCGAATGGAATCGATGTTTGCACCGTAATCAGCAAGAGTGCGGCCGATACGGGAAATATCCTCAGCGTTGACCGGATTGCCCAACACGACAAGTGCGTGGGTGGAGCCATCGCTGCGCTCAATCGGCGCATCCAGCTGGAAACTGACAGTCATGCCGTGAGGCTTCAGTGTTTCAATGAGTCCCTCACGGAGAACACCGACCTTTTCTTCTGTGACACCAACAAGCGCACCGAGGCTCAGATTAGAGCGGAACACCGACTGTTCCACATCCAAAATTTGAACTCCGTGGGCCGCGAGCACGCGGAAGAAAGCTGCGGAGACACCCGGGCGGTCTCGGCCAACAGCGGTAATAAGCACCGGAGCTAGTCCCGGTGCCAACGAAACCGATAGAGCATCGGTATCTACAGACTGACTGGGAGAGGTAATTACCTGTTCATTCACCAATCCAGTATCGCATGAAGCCCCGGCAGAGCGCTCATCGCATAGTGGGATTCCGCACTTCAGTGGGTGGCCAGCGACAGGCGCTAGCCATCGCCTTGCTCTCTTGCCCTTCTGGCGCTCCCTGCGCCCCCCCCTGCTCTTACTGCGCTCTCTTACTGCCTCTTCCCTAGGAAAGACTCTCAAAGACAAGACTAAGGCCCCATCACGGAGAACCGTGATGGGGCCTTAGCTTCGCGTAGTTATTAACTCAGAGTTGCATCAGCCATGTAGCCACTAGCTCTTAGAGCTGACGACCAACGTGGGCCTCTGCGCGCTGACGCTCAACCATGTGCGGGTAGTGCAGCTCGAACGCCGGGCGCTCCGAGCGGATGCGCGGCATCGAGGTGAAGTTGTGGCGCGGCGGCGGGCAAGAAGTAGCCCACTCGAGGGAGTTACCGTAACCCCACGGGTCATCAACAGTGACGACCTCACCGTAGCGCCAGGACTTGAAGACGTTCCAGACAAACGGGATAACAGACAGACCCAGGATGAACGCACCAACGGTGGAGATCATGTTCAGGGTGGTGAAACCGTCAGTCTCGAGGTAGTCGGCGTAACGACGCGGCATACCCTCGTTACCCAGCCAGTGCTGGACCAGGAAGGTCAGGTTGAAGCCGATGAAGGTCAGCCAGAAGTGAACCTTTGCCAGCTTCTCGTCGAGCATACGACCAGTCATCTTCGGGAACCAGAAGTAAACGCCCGAGTAGGAAGCGAAGACCAGGGTACCGAACAGGGTGTAGTGGAAGTGCGCCACGACGAAGTAAGTATCAGAGACGTGGAAGTCCAGCGGTGGGGAAGCCAGCATAATACCGGTCAAACCACCGAACAGGAAGGTCACGATGAAGCCGAGAGCGAAAGTCATCGGAGCCTCGAAGGTCATGTGGCCACGCCACATGGTGCCCATCCAGTTGATGAACTTAACACCGGTCGGGACCGAAATCAGGAAGGTCATGAACGAGAAGAACGGAAGCAGAACGCCACCGGTCACGAACATGTGGTGTGCCCACACAGCCATGGACAGACCTGCAATAGACAGGGTTGCGAAGACCATACCTGCGTAGCCGAACAGCGGCTTACGGGAAAAGACCGGAACGACCTCGGTGATGATGCCCACGAACGGCAACAGCAGGACGTAGACCTCTGGGTGACCGAAGAACCAGAACAGGTGCTGCCACAGCATTGCGCCACCGTTTGCCGGGTCGTAAATGTGACCGCCCAGCTTACGGTCGTACAAAACACCAAGAGCAGCTGCAGTCAGAATCGGGAAGATCAGCAGAGCCAGGATCGAGGTAACCAGGATGTTCCAGGTGAAGATTGGCATACGGAACATGGTCATGCCTGGTGCACGGAGGCACAGGACAGTGGTGGTCATGTTAATGGCGGAAGCGATGGTACCGACACCACCAACACCGACACCGACAATCCACAGGTCAGAACCGACACCCGGAGAGTGAATCGGGTCAGACAGCGGGGAGTACATGGTCCAACCGAAGTCAGCAGCACCACCCGGGGTCAGGAAGCCCGACAGCATCAGAATGCCACCAATGGTGGTCAGCCAGAAGCCGAAAGCGTTCAGACGCGGGAAAGCCACGTCCGGAGCACCAATCTGAAGTGGCAGAATGTAGTTAGCAAAACCCCAAACAATCGGGGTACCGAACAGAAGCAGCATCACCGTGCCGTGCATGGTGAACATCTGGTTGAACTGCTCGTTAGAAAGGAACTGAAGTCCTGGGGCGAAGAGCTCAGCACGGATAAGCAGAGCCATCAGACCGCCGACAAAGAAGAACGAGAAGGACATAATGATGTACATGATGCCCAGCTTCTTGTGGTCGGTCGTGGTCAGCATTTCCCACGCCCAGCTGCCCTTACGCTCATGTCCGAACGGCTGCGGCCGTTCCGGCGCTACAACGCCATGATCTGGACGAGGCGCTACTGCAGTCATTCTTCCTCCTTACTACGCGAAGATTTCCTGTAACTCACTACAGGGATTTTAAGTTTTGTCCTTGTGAGAATAGTGCAGGCGAGTACGCGACGGCGAACCCACCTACCGCTATGTGCCAGATTCTAGTCTGAACCTTGGAAAAAGTTAAGGCTAAGGGATTTTCCGGCTCACTTCCCCACTCAGCTAAGCACACTATTAGTTTCCTGAGAATTGTCTTAACCTGGGCTAACGCCTATTTAGCAGGAACCGTCGAGGCTAGGACTACTACCCCCGTGTGTGTGCTGTCACCAGAGTGAGGCTCGATGCGGAATG
The DNA here is from genome assembly GCF_030232065.1 of Corynebacterium sp. MSK032. Lineage (NCBI taxonomy): Bacteria > Bacillati > Actinomycetota > Actinomycetes > Mycobacteriales > Corynebacteriaceae > Corynebacterium > Corynebacterium sp. MSK032. The sequence continues at coordinate 31,541 of NZ_JASPJR010000018.1, forward strand.
TTCCCTACACCTGTGCTTTTAGAAGTCCCAGTCCTCATCCTCGGTTACTTCAGCCTTACCCATGACGTAGGAAGAGCCGGAACCCGAGAAGAAGTCGTGGTTTTCGTCAGCATTCGGCGACAGGGCCGACAGGATCGACGGCGAAACGCGAGTCTCGTCGGCCGGGAACATACCCTCATAGCCCAAGTTGTTCAGAGCCTTGTTGCCGTTGTAACGCAAGAAACGCTTGACATCCTCGGTCCAACCGAGTTCGTCGTACATCTCTTCGGTGTACTGAATCTCGTTGTCGTAGAGATCAAACATGAGGTCGAAGGTGTAATCCTTCAGCTCGTCACGTTCGGCCTGGGTCAGACGCTCCAGGTTGCGCTGGTACTTGTAACCGATGTAGTAACCGTGAACTGCCTCATCACGAATGATTAGGCGAATAATGTCCGCGGTGTTGGTCAGCTTGGCGTGGCTGGACCAGTACATCGGCAGGTAGAAGCCCGAGTAGAACAGGAAGGACTCCAGCAAAGTGGAAGCAACCTTCTTCTTCTGCGGATTATCGCCCTCGTAGTAGTCGAGGATAATCTTGGCCTTCTTCTGCAGGTACTCATTCTCCTCGCCCCAACGGAACGCATCCTGAATCTCAGGAGTCGACGCCAGCGTCTGGAAAATCGACGAGTAGCTCTTTGCGTGCACCGATTCCATGAAGGCGATATTGGTGTACACAGCTTCCTCGTGCGGAGTCAGCGCATCTGGAATGAGTGATACTGCACCTACCGTGCCCTGGATGGTGTCCAGCATGGTCAGACCAGTGAACACGCGCATCGTGGTGCGCTGCTCCAGTGCGTTGAGCGTATTCCAGCTCTTGATGTCATTCGACAGCGGCACCTTTTCCGGCAACCAGAAGTTACCGGTCAGACGATCCCAAACCTCGAGATCCTTGTCATCAGGAATCGTGTTCCAGTCAATAGCCGCAACTGGGCATGCACGCGACTCTGGATTCTTCTCACGGTGGGCCGGAGTCGAGGGTGGGCAATCATCGAAACTCACGTGGAAACCTCTCCCTTTTTCATTGATATTGCCGTTTTTCGAACACACCTTATATATAAGGAACGTCCTTCACTCTTTACGAGTTCAAACAGCGACTGCAGCGGTGGCTATTCCAGCCTTGTCCCACTACAAAACGTCAGGCTCCCGATGAAAGGAGCCACTACCCTTAGCAGCTTACCCACACCCGCATTATTAAGCACGCGGCCTAGAAGAAATCGCCCCACTTGCCGAGTCTTGTTCCCGGTGCCCCTCCCCTAACCCCACGTCACACAAAGAACAAGGTGCTTGACGACGCAATGTCCGTCGTCAAGCACCAAGCGCAAGATGTTGCGCGAACCTAGGCGTGAACCTTCTCTCGGTTTTCCGCCGTGTCGTTGATGATGCGGTCGGAGATGACGTACACCAGCAAACCTACGACAGCCATGAGCGCGAGCAACCAAGCGATGGTAGCGGAGACCCCTTCTGCTTCAGACTGCGCGATGGAGAGGGTGCTGAAGAAGGCCGGTCGAGAATCAACAAGCATGGCCGTTAACGCGATGCCAACCGGTACGGCAATGTTGATCGTCAGATTGTAGAAACCGATTGCAACACCGGACTTGGCGGCAGGAATGTTCTGCAGTGCGGTCGCGACCAACGGCGCATACATGAGCGCGAACCCTGATGGGAACAGAATCATGGAGACGATAACCGTGGCAACACCGGCCCCCGGCAGCACTGCGGGGATGAGCAACGCCACGATGATGATGCTGATAGCCGCGACAATGGCCTGCTTCGAGGGCAGGAACTTGGCAACCTTGCCAGACATTACACCGACGATGACAGCGCAGAGGTAGCCCGGCGCGAGGATATAGGCAGCACCGTCGAGGTTGATGCCATAGAGCTCGTCGACCATATACGGCAACAGAATGGCCGAATACCCCAACTGGACCATGTAAACCACGAGCACAACAATCAGCGCGCAAACGTAGCGAGCATTGGTAAAGAACGACGGGCTGACCACGGCGTTGTCATGTGTCCGGATGTGCCAGACAAAGAGCGCGACGCCCAGCGCAGCGGCAACCAGCCACCACCATTGGAACTGCTGCATGAACAGCATCACCGCAGTGGCGATGACCGCGATGAGGAACAGGCCAAAGATATCCAGGTGACTCTTCTGCTGCTGCTCCTCCGGAACTGTCTTGATCAGGAACGGAATGGCAACTATCAGAATGAGCGAAATCAGGAACATAGCCGGCCAGGAAATGTAGGTAGCCACGATTCCCGAGGTCAACGTTCCAATCAGCAGCGCGGCTTGGAAGGCCGCGGTGGAAAAGCCGAGGTAGGTTTTCTGATCTTCTGGGCTTAGGTACTTGGTGACATAGATGACGTAGAGTGTCTCAGCCGCCGCCAGGCCGGCAGTTTGAATAATGCGGGCAGTAAGCACGATTGGCCATACTCCCTGGAAGAAATAACCCAGTAGAGAGCCCACGGCGACGAAGCCGATACCGACAATCATCAATTTGCGGATACTGATGCTGTCCGCCAATGCGGCGTACACCACCGCTCCAATGCCAATCAAGATACCGGCGAGTGTCGCCTGCAGACTGGCCGTGGAGACACTGAGGTCCAGAGATTCCGCAATCGGCTTGGTCATGAACTTAAAGCCATTGTCCAAGACCAAACAGAATACAAAGGAAAACAGCAAGACCGGGACTGCGGCCTTAGGGTTTGGCGCGGCAGCCTTGGACGCTGCGCTTTCACGGGGATTCACGTTCAAGCTGGTATTGCTGGCGGGATTGCTCATCGCACTGTACCTATTTCACACTTCAAGCCAATTGATTGCGGACCAGGACACTAGAGTCGAGCCAGCGGCAATGCCAGCTCCATCATCGTCGTGAAGGCCTTCTCACGTTCTTCCGGAGTGGTCTTTCCACCGGTGACGATGTTGTCCGACACAGTGAAGATTCCCATGGCCTCCACACCGGCCTCGGCGGCGGTGGCATAAAGGCCAGCAGATTCCATCTCCACCGCCAGCACACCCATGCGTGCCCAACGGTCGTTCACATCATCCTGGAAGTTGTAGAAAATATCGCTGGACAAGATGTTGCCGACGTGTGTAGTGATGCCCTGCTCGCGGGCACGATCGCGAACATCTTCAATCAGACGGAAAGATGCGGACGGGGCGAACGTTCCCGGCAAGTTGTACTGCGATAGAAAATTGGAGTCCGTCGATGCCGTCTGGCCGATAACCACGTCATACAGGTCCAGCTCCGGCTGCAACGCGCCGCAGGAACCGACGCGAATCAGCTTCTTGCAGCCGAAAACATGGATAAGTTCCCAGGAGTACAGCGAGATAGACGGAATGCCCATACCGGATCCCATGACGGACACTTCCTGCCCCTGGTAGGTGCCGGTAAAGCCCAACATGTTGCGAACTTTGTTGAACTGAACGACATCGTCCAAATAGGTCTCCGCAATGAACTTGGCACGCAGCGGGTCACCTGGCAACAAAATGGTTTCTGCAATCGGCGCACCCTTTGGGTTGATGTGTGGAGTGCTCTTACCAGTGGTATCGGACATGGCTTCCAGCCCCTTCCCCCACTAGCCGTGGGTGAAAATTATGCGAACATTGGTGTACCACTGCCCAGGTTAATTACCTGGATTACAACCGTCAATAGTGATATTTACATTTGTTCCCAATTGGGTGGAGTGACGAAAAAGGCGCGAGAATCTCCCGGCAAAACTCGGGGAAATTCTCGCGCCTTCAATGCGCTACAACTGAAGCACTAGATGCCTAGCCCTCAAGCACGCTTGCTTAAAGCATGCAGGATACGCAACCCTCGACCTCAGTACCCTCCAGCGCAACCTGACGCAGGCGGATGTAGTACAGAGTCTTAATACCCTTGCGCCATGCGTAAATCTGCGCACGGTTGAGGTCACGAGTGCTCACCGTGTCCTTGAAGAACAAGGTCAGCGACAGTCCCTGGTCAACATACTTGGTAGCGACCGCGTAAGTGTCAATGATCTTCTCGTAGCCGATTTCGTAGGCGTCCTGGAAGTACTCACGGTTGTCATTGTCCAAGTGCGGAGCCGGATAGTATACGCGACCGATCTTGCCCTCCTTGCGAATCTCAATCTGAGATGCAATCGGGTGAATCGACGAGGTCGAGTTGTTGATGTAGGAAATCGAACCGGTCGGCGGCACTGCCTGCAGGTTACGGTTGAACAGGCCGTACTCCATGACGTCGGCCTTCAGTTGCGCCCAGTCCTCAGCGTCCGGAATGTGCGCGGTGGAGTTCTCGAAGATCTCCTTGACGTGCTGAGTCTTCGGCTGGAACTCTGCCGGATCGAAGTTATCGAAGTACTTGCCGCTGGCGTAGTCAGAGTTCTCAAAGTTGACGAACTTCTGACCGCGCTCGCGAGCAATCTTGTTGGATGCGCGCAGGACTGCGTAGAGCACTGCTGCGAAGTAGGCGTTGGTGAAGTCCAGGCCCTCTTCCGAGCCGTACATAATCTTCTCGCGGCCAAGGTAGCCGTGCAGGTTCATCTGCCCCAGGCCGATGGCGTGAGATCCGTCGTTGCCCTTGCGAATCGATGGCACCGAGTCAATAGAAGTCTGCTCACTGACCGCAGTCAGGCCACGGATGGCAGTCTCGACAGTGCGACCAAAGTCCGGCGAGTCCATGGTCATCGCAATATTCAGCGAACCGAGGTTACAGGAAATGTCCTCACCCACGTGCTCGTAGGACAGGTCCGCATTGTAGGTCGACGGGGTGTTGACCTGCAGAATCTCCGAGCAGAGGTTCGACATGTTAATGCGGCCCTCAATCGGGTTCGCGCGGTTAACCGTGTCCTCGAACATGATGTACGGGTAGCCGGACTCAAACTGAATCTCAGCGATGGTCTGGAAGAACTGACGCGCGTTGATCTTCTGCTTACGAATACGCGGGTCCTCGACCATATCCGCGTAATTCTCGGTGATGCTAATGTCCGCGAACGGCTTACCGTAGACACGCTCGACATCGTACGGGCTGAAGAGGTACATGTCGTCGTTACGCTTGGCCAGCTCGAACGTGATGTCCGGAATGACAACGCCGAGCGACAGCGACTTGATGCGAATCTTCTCGTCCGCGTTCTCACGCTTGGTATCCAGGAAGCGCATGATGTCCGGGTGGTGCGCGTGCAGGTAGACAGCGCCTGCTCCCTGGCGAGCACCCAGCTGGTTAGCGTAGGAGAAGGAGTCCTCCAGCAGCTTCATAACCGGGATGACACCGGAAGACTGATTCTCGATGTGCTTAATCGGAGCGCCCTGTTCACGCAGATTGCTCAGCAGCAGCGCAACACCACCGCCGCGCTTGGACAGCTGCAGCGAGGAGTTGATGGCGCGGCCAATGGACTCCATGTTGTCCTCGATACGCAGCAGGAAGCAGCTCACCGGCTCGCCGCGCTGGGCCTTACCGGAGTTGAGGAATGTAGGAGTAGCAGGCTGGAAACGTCCGGCGATGATCTCATCAACCAGGTGCTGCGCGAGCCCCAAGTCGCCGTCGGCAAGCGTGAGTGCAACCATGCACACACGGTCTTCGTAACGCTCCAAGTAACGCTTGCCGTCGAAAGTCTTCAGCGTGTACGAGGTGTAGTACTTGTAAGCACCCAGGAAAGTCTGAAAACGGAACTTGTGGGCGTAGGCCTGCTTGAACAGTGCCTTGACGTCCTCAAATTCGTACTTCTCCAGAACCTCAGCCTCGTAGTAATGGTTCTCTACCAGGTAATCGAGCTTCTCCCGCAAGTTATGGAAGAACACAGTGTTCTGATTGACATGCTGCAAGAAGAACTGTCGCGCAGCCATGCGGTCCTTATCGAACTGAATCTTGCCGTCTTCACCGTACAGATTCAGCAGCGCATTGAGCGCGTGGTAATCCAGCTTGTCCTCGCCCACCGGCTCCGCGACCTGCTTGCCCATTTCCGACACGTTGACTCCTTTAATATTCATTTGCCTGCGCAGGGTCTGTTCAATCACTGCCCAGAGCAATCCAATCTAGCTATTTTCCTCGCGCACCGCTTTACGACGGCTTCCGCGAGCGCACCCATTCGGTTGTCTCAGTGCCCCTTCCCTCGACACTGAGGCTAGCCAACTTAAGCGCTGGCTTTACCGTGGAAGAACTCCTCTAGCCCTTCTCGGACTCGCTGCACATCATGGTCGGTTCCCATCAGCTCGAAGCGATATAGATATGGAACCTTGCACTTGTAGGAGATGACATCCCCTGCTTTACAGAAGTCCTCACCGAAGTTGAGATTGCCGGCAGCAATCACACCTCGGATGAAAGAGCGGTTGTGCTCATTATTAAGAAATTTGATGACCTGCGGAGGAACTGGCCTTGAGTTACCGCCGCTGATGGAAGCGCCGCCACCATAAGTCGGGCAAATGAGGACGTAGGGCTCATCGACGATAAGCTCCGGCTCATTGCGACGGATGGGAATGCGGGCATTTTTGATACCTAGTTTTTCAACAAACTTGTGTGTATTCCCCGTCGCCGAGGAGAAATACACCACCAGCATGAGAGCTTCACCCTTTACATCGCAAAACCCCCGCAATCTTCGTTTCCCGGGTGGTCAACGAAATCTGCGGGGAGGTGTGTGATTCTTAAGCTGCCTGGAGAGCCTTGATGCGGTCCGGGCGGAAACCCGACCAGGTCTCAGTGCCAGTGTCAACGACCGGTGCCTGTAGATGACCGAGAGCCATGACGTAATCTCGAGCCTCATCATCCATGGTGATGTCGACGATATCGTAGGCAATTCCAGCCTTATCGAGGGCGCGAGTGGTAGCGCGGCACTGGACACATGCAGGCTTGCTGTAAACGGTAACCATGACTCTCACAAACTTTCTGGCTTTGGGTAAGACCAATGAATCGGATCGACTTCGTACAAACAACGGAAGCGGCCGAGGAATCAGCGGATTGATTGAATGACTGAAAGCTCCCGGAGGTCCATGAGAAACCGAGTACGGGTGGCCGACAGATCCTTTTAGCTATCCTTGGCTCGACATCGAAAACACTACACTTGGTGCCTCAAAAACTCTAGTCATACTAGATGTAGTACTCACAACCATGGTATTCCCTGTTCGGAGATCTCTGGCGCACAAGATGTTGTACACAGGCGCACCACAACCTTGTAATTTCACGCTAAAAATTCTAGAAAATCGTAGAAAAACAACTATCGGCGCATTTTGGTTAAACCAATTACTGCAAGACGGCTCGAGGCCAATCACACCAATACCAGGCGCCGCACCGCCCTTCCCCTTCACTGTCCCTCCCCTGCCCAACTTCGGACTCAGCAGCGATCTCAAAAATCACGGGCTGCACATGTGAACACGGGCTGCACATGTGAAACTGTGTAAGTTTATGACACTTTCAAGCCATTTTTCGAGCGGTAGGGTCAGGCGGTCATTGCATCATGGATAACACCAGAGATTACCTCCCGAGGAGTTAACCCGTCGAGCACTAC
>NZ_JASPJR010000019.1:0-36220 GCF_030232065.1 Corynebacterium sp. MSK032
GCTTATATCCGCCCGATTTACCCAGCCTAATCAGCAGTAATGCTGAAAGTCAGACACACTTTTTGCTACTTAACCCTTTTTTCGTGCCATTTTTGACATAAACGCAGTCACTAACTTGCATTGGCCAGGCCGCGCAGTAGCCATAAGGCAAAGGCGACATGGCGTTCTGCAGTTATCCACAGTCTGAAAATTATCCACAGACAGCGAGGTTTTGGCTCCTTGCGAGCATCATTGAATCCGCCTTTTAGTGCACGCTATGGCCATGGCAATCAAGCAACTGTCCATGGCTCAGCGAACCGGGGCTCCAGCAAATCCAGTAGTCAACGCTGTCGATGATGAAGCGCTGCGTGAAGAGGTTGCACTCATAGTCGCTGCTACCGGTCGTGACTGTGTGCAAGAGACCGTGCCACCTGTGGCTACAGCGCCAGTGGCCGCACAAGCATTGACATCGTCGCCAGCATCACCACCAGTATCAGCCACAGCGTCAGTGCCCGCATCGACCGGAGCGGGAGTTTCATCGGCCCTGTGGCGTCGGGCACCAGCGGTGTTCGTTGATGCGTCGGCAGCCCGAAGATTAGCCGGGCGGCCTCATTGTGAGGGAGCAATCTTTCTGGTCCGCAGTGATACTGAGGCGGAAGATACGCAGGTGGCGAAGGTTTTAGCTCCTGTTTACAGCGCTAGTTTGCCCGCGGATAACGTCGATATTGTCGAACTTCTCGGCCGAGCCGAGGTACGCCCGGATGGTCCGAGGCTCTCCGATTTCCAACACGGCTCGAGCCTCCTGAACCACCAACGCACCCCAGCGTCACCTGCGAGCGCAGACGTGATTACAGCACCAGGTACAGAACCCGCACCGAACGTGCCAGCAACTACAACCGATTCCACGGCAACGTGCCTGATGTTGGTTCCTGCGGTCGGCGGTGCCGGGGCTTCCATTGTTGCGGCGGCGAGTGCATTGGTTCTATCCCGTGAAAAGCCAGTCTGTTTGGTGGACGCGGACGCACTGGCAGGAGGCATTGATCTGGTGCTCGGGATGGAAACGGAACCGGGACTGAGGTGGCAGGACTTCTCGGCTGCTGATGGCCGTCTCGACGGGGCGGCACTCTACGAAGCACTGCCATCCTGCCCACGATCACCCGCTCTGAAAGTGTTGACGTGGACTCGCAGTCGCACGCCCGAGACGACTTACAACCACGCCTCTGCGAACAACAAATTCGACAGCACCGACAGAACCGACAGGCCCGACGATGTCCGGCACATTGCCAGCACCATTAGTTGCCTTATTCATGCCGGAATTACGGTCATCGTGGACTGCCCGAAGCAGGTGGAGTACGTCACCACTCTCGGCGCGCTTGCCGATGACACCGTCATAGTCCTGCCCACCTCCGTTCGAGCCATCGCAGCCGCTGGGCACTTGGCGAGCATCTGTGCACAGGCGGGGTTCACCCCAAATCTTGCAGTGAGGTACCAGCAGCACCGCGATATCAGTGTCGAAGAGGTGGAATACGCTCTCGACCTGCCTATTGTTGGTGAGATTGAGTACTGCAAGAAGGTAGCTCACGAGATAGATGTGGGCGGGCTCGCTGGAACCGTCGGCAAGCTGACGCGGGGATTGGAAGCGATGTTTGCCCTTGTCGGCGGTGGTGGCGATGGATGACGTCAGGCTGTTGGCGGCGGTGCGGACGGCGCTTGCGGAGCGGCCTGGGGTGGCATCGCATAGCGAGGTCGCCGACATCATTCGCGCAGAGACCTCGGGGGTTGTCTCCGATGTGAAGGTGCTGGAGATTCTACGCACGATTCGCGAGGAAACAGTGGGCGCGGGTGTGTTGGATGCGCTGTTGCGACGCCCGGGTGTCAGCGATGTGCTGGTCACCGCGCCCGGCGAGGTCTGGGTCGACGCCGGCAACGGACTGGAGCGGGCCGAGATTTCCTTCGCGGACGAGGGCGAGGTGCGCGCGTATGCGGTGCGGCTCGCGTCGCGGTGCGGACGAAGGCTTGACGACGCGCAACCTTGGGCCGACGGCCATATTCCTGGTGGTGTCGGCGGCTGTGGTGTGCGAGTTCATGCGGTGCTTTCCCCACCGTCAGCGACCGGCACTCAGATTAGCCTGCGAGTGCTTCGTCCGGCTCGTCGCGGGCTTGCGGAGTTGTGCGATATCGGGCTGTTTCCACCGGAGATTCTGCCGGTGTTGCGGGGAATCGTGGCGGGACAGCTGTCGTTTATTGTCGCCGGAGGCACGGGTGCGGGAAAGACGACGCTATTGGCGGCGATGCTCTCAGAAGTTAATCCTGACCAGCGCATTGTGTGCATCGAGGACACTCCGGAGTTGCAACCGCAGCATCCCCATGTGGTGAAGCTGGTGACCAGAGCCGCCAACTTGGAGGGGGCCGGTGCGATTGGGCAGCAGGAGTTGCTGAAGCAGGCGTTGCGCATGCGTCCCGACCGCATTGTCGTCGGTGAGATTCGTGGCGCCGAAGTGGTGGATCTGCTGGCTGCGTTGAACACGGGGCATCGCGGTGGGGCAGGGACAATTCACGCCAACCGGATTGGGGATGTCGTCGCGCGCTTTGAGGCTTTGGGGTTGATCGGTGGCCTTAGTCGCGCCGGGCTGCATGCGCAGTTGGTCTCTGCGGTGCAGGTGGTGTTGGTAGTCGAACGCGCTGATGTTCGCCGGCTGGCGCAGATCGGGCTGCTGCGCGGTAACCCACCGGAGGTGGTGGAGGTTTGGACTGCTCGGGACGGGCCGGGGCCGGGGTGGGAAACGTTGCAGAAATTGCTGGTCGGCAGGGAACAGTCGGTGGAATAACCGGTGGAATAACCCGGGGGAAAAGTCAGGGGATTAGACGGGGAGATTAACAGCTATGGGGGAGGGATTTAGCGTGACCGTACTCATTGGGGGCGCGGCTGCGGCAGTCGCTATCTGGCCGGACAGCTCGGCGGCGGTGCGCTCGCGAGCGCTGGCAGGCCGTGCCCGTGAGGTGTCCTGTGGACTGAAGTGGTTGCAGCGCATGGTTGGACTTGGGGCTGGTTCCGCGGGGTCGAGCGCCGCAAGCACTGGCAGTGCGAATAGAGCTGCAGGGCTATCGATTCTCATCGTTGCAGGTCCGGCACTTGTGTTGCTATGGCTCGCCGGGATTCCAGGTGTCATAGCCGGGCTATTGCTGGGCCGCACCGCAGGGGCCGTAGTGCGCGCTGTGGGGGAGAGGCGCTGTGAACGTCGGGAAGCGGACAGCGCTGCGGTAGCGCTGGAAACCTTGACCGCGCAGTTGCGCGCAGGTGCGGCGGCCTCAAGAGCGCTCAACGCGGCAGCAGCGGAATTGCGTAGGGCAGAGGACATGACTGTGTTGGCCGATCATCTTGCGCACGCGGCGCACCGCGCGAACTTCGCCGACCCGTGGGAGAGCGAAGAGTCTTCGGAGCAACTGCGTCGGATTGGGCGTATGTGGACGGTGGCGCAGCAACACGGTCTGAGTTTGGCTGGGTTGCTGGACTGCGCGCGGGGTGATTTGCAGGCTCGTCAGGCGCATCGCTCACAGACGTCTGCTGCGCTGGCGGGACCGCGCATGACGATCGCCATCTTGGCTTCACTGCCGGTGTTCGGTTTGGTCATGGGGCAAGCGTTCGGGGCTTCCCCATTCGAGTTCCTCAGTCGCGGTATCGGAGGAATTGTGCTGGTCATCGGTGTCGGGCTGGTGTGCGCGGGCATCGAATGGGCGGTCGCCATCATCGATCGTGCGGAGGCCGGACAATGATTGCCGCCGCACTTCTCATCGCCGTCTACCTCTGCTTGCCGACGTTCAATCCCGTCCGCAGCCGACTGCCCGAATTGGTAGCCGAGTCGGATGCTCGTGTGCGAGGAGGCCTACGTCGACAGGTGACCAATCGGGTGGCGCAGATTGCCGCACAGGTGCGGGAACGTGTGCGAACTGTCATTGGCGGTGAGCGCATCAGCCCGGCTGTGCTGCTCGATGCCGCAGCGGCCCTCGACATCATTGGCGCTTGTTTGAGCTCCGGTATGCCGTTGTCGCAGGCCATGGCAGCAGCTGCCGATGGTGCAAACCCTGAGCTGGCCGAGCCACTTCGACAGTGCTCCGCCAGGTTGTCCGTGGGCGCGCACTCCACTTGGGAAAGCCTTGCTGCCACACCCGCGCTCGTGCCCCTGGCGACAGCTGGGCGCCGTGCAGCCGAATCCGGCACCGTTCTGGCGCAGGCGTTGGAGGACACCGCTGCCACGTACCGCAGTCAAGCGCACGATGCGGCGCAAGCCGTCGCCGAAAAGGCTGGTGTCCTCATTGCCGGGCCGCTGGCGTTGTGCTTTCTACCCGCGTTTGTGGTGCTGGGTTTGGTGCCCACCATCGCTGGGCTTGCCGACGAAATGTTTGCAGGACTGATGCCGTCATGAAGCGTGGGCACTTCTGCGCCAAGCCCCGCGCGCTGGCACGCGCCGGATGCGGTACTGGTTGTTTTCTCGGTTGCGTACTCGCTTGCGCGCGCGGGCCGCCTGCCGCGCTGCAATCCAAACATGCATCAACGCGCATCAACGCGCGTCAATGCACATCACACCTCACAACTGACCTGTCACTCGACATCCACACAGGGGAAAACACTCATGACCACTCAAAACTCCAACCATCCGACCAACCTTCCAACCAACTCTTCAACCAATCCGCTGACCGCTGCGCAGTCCCAGCTGCGCTCGTATTTGCACAAGCGTCTGCGCGCACTGGTAACTGAGGAAAACGGCATGTCAACCGTGGAATATGCTCTCGGAACTATTGCGGCCGCCGCTTTCGGAGCCCTGCTCTACACCGTCGTGACCGGCGGCGATATCACCCAGGCGCTCACCGACATCATCGAAAGGGCGCTCAACACCGATGTCTAGCCGCATCCGCTCTACGCTTCATCGCCTGTGCGTCGGCGACGAAGGCCAAACGACGGTAGAAACCGCTTTCGGTCTCGCGGCGCTGGTCACGGTCATGGTCACGGCTCTGTCCGGGCTGGTCACCATCGCAATGTACCTAGGGCTTACCGACGCAGCCGGAGCCATCGCACGGGCTGAGGCGCGGGGCGATGCGGAGACAGTAGCCGAGCTTCGCGCAGACGCGGATGGGCAGGTCGCGATATCGGAAACCTCCGGTACCGTGCGCGTGACCATTCGGCGCTCAGCAGGGCCATTTTCGCTGGAAGCACGCGCGGTCGCACTGCGGGAAAGAGCGGCATCGTCATGAGAAACGTGACAGCCCGCCTTCTCCGCGAAGAAGAAGGTTCCACCACGGTCGCAGCCGCACTGTTCATCGCCGCTTTCGTCGTTCTGACTTTGGTCGGAGTTACGGCCGGGGTGAGGGTGGTGCAGGCGCGGCAGGCAGCGGTAGCAGCGGATCTGGCCGCGGTGGCCGGCGCCGTGGCTGCGCAAGAGAGCGACGATGCCTGCAAAGCTGCGGGGTCAATCGCAAAAGCTAACCACGCACGCCTTGTGACCTGTGAGATTGAAGGGGAGGACGTGCAGGTCAGCGTCCAACGAAAGGAGAGAAAAGCCACGTCCAGGGCAGGGCCGGTAGCGGTGGAGGATGCTGCTACTGGCCGTCGTTAAGCGCGCGCGACACCCCACTGAGCACCTTGATTGCGCCGGCCTTGTCCAGCGGATCGTTGCCATTGCCGCACTTGGGCGACTGGATGCACGATGGGCAGCCGGATTCGCACTCGCAGGCGGCGACGGCATCGCGGGTTGCGCGAATCCACTGAGCGAAGGCCTCGTAGCCACGGTCGGCAAACCCCGCACCACCAGGGTGCCCGTCGTACACAAAAACGGTGGGCTGCTGGGTATCGGCGTGCATGACCGTGGAAACACCGCCGATGTCCCAGCGGTCGCAGGTGGCAATCAGTGGCAGCATGCCGATAGCCGCGTGCTCGGCTGCGTGAAGAGCCCCCGGCGCGATGTCGGAGCCCACGCCCCAGGAGCGCAGGGTGGACTCGGGCATTGTGTAGGCCACGGCGCGCGTGACCAAACGCTGTGGAGGGTAGTCAAGTTCAACACTGTCGAGAATCTCGCCGGTATCCAGGCGGCGAAGATAGGAGGTGACCTGGTGAAAGACCTCGACCTGGCAGGAGGCGACCTGTAGGCCCTGGTAGTGGCGCATATCGTCAACATCGAGGATGCGGATGGTGGTGTCCATGCGCGAGCTGGTGGAATAGCGTGGCTGCTCGGGGTGGACTAGGGCGACGAGGCTGTCGAAGTCCAGCTGGTCGACAAGGTAGGACTCACCGCGGTGCAAGTAGACGGCACCGTCGTGGACCTGCTGCATCGCACGGCCAAGATCGATGGTGCCAAGCAGTCGGCCATCGGTCTGGTCGACGATAGCTACTTCCTGGCCATCGCCGCCACGGACGTTCACGGCATCGTGGGCAGTGGCAATGCGCGGTCCCTCATCGCGGTCGGTCGGGTAGTAGACGGGCTCTTGTCCTTCCCAGGTGCGCTTGCGCAACCAGCCTGCGGACACCATGTCTTCGGCTACGGGCATGGTTCCCCACGCTTGAAGCTGGCTGGTGGTGACGGGTTTCTCCACAGCCGCGCAGTAGAGGTGTGACCACACCACATGCGGGTTGCGGGGATCGAAGACGGTCTTCTCCACCGGCCGGCCCAACAGTGCCGAAGGGTTGTGGACCAAGTAAGTGTCCATGGGATCATCGCGAGCCACCAACACCACCAGCGCGCCCTGTCCACGACGGCCCGCGCGGCCGGCCTGCTGCCAGAACGAAGCGACCGTTCCCGGGAAACCGGCCTGCACCACCGCGTCGAGGCCACCGACGTCAATGCCCAGCTCCAGTGCATTGGTGGTGGCCACACCTAGCAGGGTGCCGTCATCGAGCATGCGCTCGATGTCGCGGCGTTCTTCGGCTAGGTAGCCGGCGCGGTAAGACTCGATGCGCTCGGCGATATCGCTGCGGCGGCGCTTCTCCAGGCGCTCGCGCACGCCGAGCGCTACCTTCTCGGCACTGCTCCGCGAACGGGTGAAGGTCAGGGTGCGGGCGCCCTCGACAAGCAGGTCGGCCATGATATCTGCGGCCTCGGTCGGGGCGGGGCGGCGCACGGGTGCGCCGTTCTCGCCTTGGAGGTCGGGGAGCAGGCCGGGTTCCCACAGGGCGATAGTTCGCTCGCCGACCGGGGCGCCGTCTTCGGTGATGGCCTCGACAGGCTCGCCGATGAGGCGACGAGCCTGGTCAGCGGGGTCGTTGGTCGTCGCAGAGGCAAAAATCACGGTCGGCGAGGCGCCGTACTCGCGGGATAGCCGCAGGAGGCGACGCAGAATCTGAGAGACGTTGGCGCCGAACACGCCTCGATAGGCATGGCATTCGTCGACGACGATATAGCGCAGGTTGCGCAGCATCCGCGTCCACCGAACATGGTTGCCGAGCACCGAAACATGCAGCATATCGGGGTTGGTAAACACCCAACGGGCGTGGTCGCGGATGGCGCGCCGGGCGTCTTGTGGGGTGTCGCCGTCGTAAAGCGAAATCAGCGAACTCAGTGACGCCGGTGCCATCGCGCGTGCAGTGTCCAGCTGATCGGCGCCCAGCGCCTTGGTCGGGGAGAGGTACAGCGCGGTGGCCGCGGGGGTGGCGGACAGTTCTGTGAGCACGGGCAGCAGGTAGCCGAGCGATTTACCCGACGCCGTGCCCGTCGCGACGACGCAGTGCACGCCCTCGCGGGCGAGGTTCGCGGTTATCGCCTGATGAGTCCACAGGTTCTCAATTCCGCGATCTACCAGCACTTCTCTCAGCCAACTTGGCACCCACTCAGGCCAAGGCGCAGTCACGCCAGCGCGCGCAGGAAGATCCGCAATGTGCGTCACCGTCGCCCGCGGATGCGCACGAATAACCGGCCCCAGCAGCTCCCGCCCAAACGACTCCACCGACACCACCCTTTCCTGTAAACGCGCACTTTATATGCTTGACGACGCTTCCTGCCAGCCACATTCTCGCTATTCGGCACCCCAGTTTGTCAGGGCCTCGAACACGGGTTTACGGGGGTGGCGAGAAGCTGTTCCTAATCGGCGCTCGCGCCCCAAACGTGGCAGACTTTTTGAGTGTATCGCCCGCCAACGGGCACCCAGCAAAAACTCGCACGAGGCGAAAGGGTGCTTTGGCCGTGTTTACTTCATCGTGTGTGGCCGGATGCGCGTGGCGAATACTTGTTTTATCGAATCCTGAAGTTGGGAAGTTTTGTAATGGCACAGGGTACTGTGAAGTGGTTCAACTCGGAGAAGGGCTTCGGGTTTATCGCCCCAGCTGACGGTGGCAACGACGTGTTCGTTCACTACTCCGAGATCCAGGGCACTGGTTTCAAGACGCTGGAAGAGAACCAGGCAGTCGAGTTTGAGATTGGTGAGGGCCAGAAGGGTCCGCAGGCTCTGGACGTGAAGCCTCTGTAAGTCAACCGTTTCCGGGTTGAGCTGGGCTTTTGTCTGGTTTGGCGCGCGGAATTTTTGGCTTTTCAAGGTCCATGTTGTGTTCATGGGGTGAGCCTTGATTCTCCCACGTGGAAAGTAATTTCTGCGTGGGATTTTTGTATTTCTGGGGGCGTTGGGGCGATGCGAGTTACTGACTACGTTTATGACAAAAATGGTCCGAAAAATGGCTTGAAAGTGTCATAAACTCATACAGTTTCACATTTGCAGCCCGCGATCATGCGGCCGCTGCGGCGGCTGCGCCCGCTGCGGCCTGTCGTGGCCAGCCACTGACAGCCACTGGGATAATCATGGCTAGCCGCACAGCAGTCGTCGGGTCGGCAACTGCCGGCCACCGGGGATCCCCCACAGCAGCCCCTTCAGTCACACCCAAAATCCGCCCGATACTTGAGGAATCCACGCGACAAACTAGATTGTGTGTACGGTATTCCTTATATTCTTCATATTCTTTCCAGATAATCTTCCGGAGAGAACGCGGCCGGGAACTGATTTGCACTGATCGGAACCGGTTGGAACCGATTGCGGGCTTCTCACAGCTGAAGCCCAGCCAGAGTCCGGCCAAGAACCCCAAGATTTAAACGAAAACAAGAATCTAAACAGTCAAAAACATTCAACGTTGCAGGATAGAAAAACTTCTATGGCGAATTCAGACGGCCTCAAGCGCCTTGTAATTGTCGAGTCGGCGACGAAAGCTCGCAAGATTCAGCCGTATCTCGGCGATGATTACATCGTGGAGGCGTCGGTGGGCCACATTCGTGACTTGCCCCGTGGCGCAGCCGACGTTCCGGCTCGTTACAAGAAGGAGCCCTGGGCTCGTCTGGGCGTGAATGTCGACAACGGATTCGCTCCGTTGTATGTCGTCAGCGCTGATAAGAAGAAGAAAGTCGCCGACCTGAAGGCCAAGCTCAAGGAAGTCGACGAACTCTATCTCGCAACTGACCCCGACCGTGAGGGCGAGGCTATTGCCTGGCACTTGCTGGAGGTCCTGAAGCCCAAGGTGCCGGTGCGCCGCATGGTGTTCCATGAGATCACCAAGCAAGCCATCTTGGAGGCCGCCGCCAACACCCGTGAGCTGGACCAGAACCTGGTCGATGCCCAGGAAGGTCGCCGTATCCTCGACCGTCTCTACGGCTACGAGGTCTCCCCGGTGCTGTGGAAGAAGGTCATGCCGCGCCTGTCGGCAGGCCGTGTGCAGTCGGTGGCAACGCGCGTCATCGTCGAGCGTGAGCGCGAGCGCATGGCGTTTATCTCCGCTGAGTACTGGGATGTCGCCGCAACTTTGGACACCGGCTCGGCTTCTGCTGACGCCAACCAGCCGAAGGAATTCGTCGCAACCCTGACCAGCGTTGATGGTCAGCGCGTAGCGCAGGGCCGAGACTTCGATGACCGTGGCCAGCTGAAGAAGTCCGATGGCATCCGGGTCGTCGATAAGCAGCTCGCCGAAACCCTGGCGGCGGACCTCGTGGGCTCTGAGCTCAAGGTCGCGTCGGTGGAGGAGAAGCCGTACACGCGCCGCCCGTACCCGCCATTTATGACCTCCACGCTGCAGCAGGAGGCGGGTCGAAAGCTGCATTACACCTCTGAGCGCACGATGCGTGTGGCGCAGCGTTTGTACGAAAACGGTCACATTACCTACATGCGTACCGACTCCACGACGCTGTCCAAGGCCGGTATCGATGCCGCGCGTAAGCAAGCGCTGGAGCTCTACGGCTCGGAGTATGTCGCCGATGCGCCGCGCCAGTACTCGCGCAAGGTGAAGAACTCGCAGGAAGCGCACGAGGCAATTCGTCCGGCGGGAGAGACGTTCGCAACGCCGGGGCAGCTGGCGGGATCGCTGGATGCCGAGGAGTTCAAGCTCTACGAACTGATCTGGCAGCGCACGGTCGCCTCGCAGATGGCCGACGCACGCGGCACGTCCATGAAGGTCACCATCGCTGGCGCCACCGACACGCACGCCGTCGAGTTCGCCTCCACTGGACGCACGATTCGCTTCCCGGGCTTCCTCAAGGCATACGTTGAGGTCTCCGCGCTTTCCGACGGCCGCAAGGTCGCCGACAACGCTGAGAAGCGTCTGCCACAGTTGACTGAAGGCCAGGGCCTGACGGCCACGGACTTCAGTGCCGACAGCCACTCCACCAACCCGCCTGCGCGCTTCACCGAGGCCAGCTTGGTGAAGAAGATGGAGGACTTGGGAATTGGTCGTCCGTCGACATACGCGTCGATTATCAAGACCATTCAGGATCGCGGCTACGTCTACCCTCGCGGTAACGCACTGGTGCCCTCGTGGGTGGCCTTTGCCGTGGTGGGGCTGATGGAGGAAGCGTTCTCCGATCTGGTCAACTACGACTTCACCTCCGAGCTGGAGGATGAGCTCGACGGCATTGCTGCGGGCAACAAGGATCGCACGACCTGGCTGACCGGTTTCTATTTCGGTGATGACAAGGATCACCGCCACAAGGGTGCCGATGCCATTGCGACCCACGGTGGTCTGAAGAACATCATCGACGTGAACTTGGAATCGATTGATGCTCGGAAGGTCAATTCGCTCCACCTCTTCGACGATGCCGAGGGTAACCCAATCATCGTTCGCGTTGGCCGCTATGGGCCGTACCTGGAGCGCACTCGCCCGGGTACCGGTGAAAACGGTGCCGACGAGGTGCAGCGCGCCAACATCCCGGAGGCCATGACTCCGGACGAGCTGGATCTGGCCGCCGCCGAGAAGCTGCTGGCCATGCCGCAGGGTGGTCGTGAGCTGGGCATTAACCCGGCCAATGGTCGCATGATTGTTGCTCGTGATGGCCGCTACGGCCCCTACGTCACCGAGCTGGTTACCGATGAAGAGCGCGAAGGTGTCGTAGCCAAGGCTGAGGAGATCATCGCAGCTGAGCGCGCCGAAGAGGACGCTCAGCGCGCTGCCGAGGGCAAGCGAAAGAAGAACTGGGAAACCAAGACCGCTGCCAAGCAGAAGGAAAAGCGCACCGCGGAAATCATCGAGGAAACTCTGAAGCCGAAGACGGCCTCGCTGTTTTCCTCCATGGAGCCGTCGACTGTCACGCTGGAAGAGGCTCTGAAGCTGATGAGCCTGCCGCGCGAGGTCGGTGTCGACCCGGTCGATAACGAGGTTATTACTGCTCAGAATGGCCGTTACGGTCCGTACCTGAAGAAGGGCACGGACTCGCGTTCACTGGCTAACGAAGAGCAGATTTTCACCGTGACATTGGACGAGGCGCGTCGTATCTACGCTGAGCCGAAGCGCCGCGGTCGCGCTGCTGCGAAGCCGCCGCTGAAGCAGCTGGGCGACAACGATGTCTCCGGTCGCCCGATGTCGGTGAAGGATGGCCGATTCGGTCCGTACGTCACCGATGGTGTCACCAATGCTTCGCTGCGCAAGGGGGATACGCCTGAGACTCTGACCGATGCCCGCGCCTGCGAGCTGCTGTCTGAGCGCCGCGCGAAGGAAGCCGCCGATGGTGGCACTAAGAAGGCTGCGAAGAAGTCGACTCGCAAGACCACGAAGAAGGCTGCGAAGAAGACCACCAGGAAGGCAGTCAAGCGCACCACCAAGCGAGTGGTGAAGGCAACGCGTAAGGGCAAGTAGCGCATTGACCGTTAGCCGCGGCAGGGGCGAAATGGGTGCAGAGCACTTAAGCGCCCGGCGCCCCCTGCGGAGCTGGTGCGCCCGGCGCCTCCTGCGGAGTTGGCTTGGGGCCACCGACCCCGGCCACCTCCGCCCGCATCGTCGGCCCGTACGACAGCCGGCGATGCACCTTCTCAAACGGCCCCTGCATGCCGCGACGCTCCATCGCCCACGCGGCCAACAGTGTCACCAACCAGACGCCTACAGCGATGAGCGTTTGCACGAACGCGCCCATGTCGCGCGGGATATCCAGCATAAACGGGTACACCAGCACAAAGAAGATCACCGACTGCATCAGGTAGCCGGTCATCGAACGCTTGCCGAGCGCCACAATCGGCACCAGCCAACCTGGTACAGCGGCGCCCTCGTTCAGGCGTCGCTGGAGCGGCTGCAGCGCCAACGCCAGCCCGGCTAGGATGCCAGGACCGGCGAACACTCCGGCAAAGTTATTAATTACCAAGAAGGCCATGTGCTGTCCGGCTGGAAGAACTCCAATCGCTGCCAACCCCATAGGGATACCGACACCGAAGGCGACAATCACGGCCACCACGAGCCACCGAATAAGCAGGGGACGGTGCGCGTCAACGTCGTCAAGCACGCCTTTGCGCGCCCACACGAAGCCAATCATCATCACCGGCAGGTAGAGGAACAGCTGTAGCGGCAGAGTAGTGATGCTCATTGTCAGGGCCTCGAGATTCGCGGCGAGCATATCCAGGTAACTTGTT
Organism: Corynebacterium sp. MSK032; assembly: GCF_030232065.1. Classification (NCBI taxonomy): domain Bacteria; kingdom Bacillati; phylum Actinomycetota; class Actinomycetes; order Mycobacteriales; family Corynebacteriaceae; genus Corynebacterium; species Corynebacterium sp. MSK032. The sequence continues at coordinate 12,829 of NZ_JASPJR010000019.1, forward strand.
TCAATCGCACCGCCGTTGACGAGCTCGGTCATGTCGGAACCGTCCAACCCGACGTCGGGCATCGCAATTGTGAAAACCAAAAACAGCAGGCTCAATACCGCATTAACTGTCAGCGCAATCCATGCGAGGATAGTCAGCACTTTGTTGCTAAGCCCCATAAGCAGCCCCAGGATGATGCCGCAGATGCCGTAGAGAAACATGATGTCGCCAAAGAACAGAAACAGCATGTGCGCGATGCCGAACAGCCCCAGGAACGCATAACGCTTTACGACGACCACTCGCGCCCGCGACCGTGGAAAGTTCCTCCTGGCCAAACTGCGGACAATGAGTCCGACACCGAAGCCGAGCAGCGTTGCGAACATCGGCAGCCCGCGGCTATGTGCGGTCACAGCGGTAAACAGCACGGTGGCCTTGTCGGCGATGCTGTCGTTTATGACGCCTCCGAAGAATGCTGCGGGCAGTTCGGGATCTGCAACCAGCCAGGCAGTGGCAATGTTCGCGATTGCGATGCCGAGGAGAGCGAATCCGCGAGCGGCATCGGGGACGAGCATGCGAGGTCTGGGGTTGGTGCTAGAGCTGGAGCGGCTGTCAGTCATTCCTCCAACGTAAAGGATTTGCGGGAGGGTACGCAGGTTGGCGAGACCGACGAGTCCGCTGCCCCCTAGGCCTCGTCGGCAAGCGTCGGGCGCACCGGGCGTGCAAGCTGCGTCATGTGCGTACGGCCGCGCAGCTCCACGGACTTCAGGGTGGTCCAGCGAGCCTGCTCGTCCTCGTTGGCCAGGCGAATGGTGGAAGCTGTGGCGAGCACGCGGCCCGGGGTGTCCTTGGCCAGCTCGGTCAGACGGGCAGCCTGGTTAACCGCGTCACCAATAACCGTGTATTCAAAACGGTCGCGGGCACCGATGTGGCCGGCAACGACGTGCCCGGCGGAGACGCCGATACCCGCGGTGAGCTGGAGGTCGAGCAGTTCCTCGCGCAGTTCACGGGCGGCTGTGAGGGCGTGCCCAGCAGTGTCATCGAGGGGCAGGGGAGCGCCGAAGACAGCCAGGGCCGCGTCACCCTGGAACTTGTTGATAATGCCCTTATTGCGGTGCACACAGTCAACAACGTGGTCGAAGAAGGCATTGAGCTCACGGACAACGACTTCTGGCGAGTTCTTCTCCGCGAAGTTGGTCGAACCAATCACGTCCACAAACAGCACCGCGACGAGGCGATTCTCGCCGCCCAACGTCGGCTTTTCTTCCAGAGCCTTACGGGCGACCTCAGACCCGACATAGCGGCCGAAGAGGTCACGGACCCGCTGACGCTCCTGCAGGCCACGCATCATTTCATTGAAACCCGCCTGGAGAACGCCCATCTCGGAGCCGTCGTAAATAGGCACGCGCGTATCCACCTGGCCCTGGCGGACCTTGTTAATCGCACCCGTGAGATCACGAATCGGGTCGACGATGGACATAGTGGCCAACATCGTGCCGAAATAGCCGGTAATCAGAGCCAGAATTGCCAGCGCGGTGATGGTGGGCAGCAAATCTGCCGCGTCATCTGTGAATAGACCACGGCGCTGACCTATCAGCACAAGCAGGATTGCTACCACTGGAACACCGCTGGTCAACACCCACGTCTGGCGCAGGCGGTGGCCAATCGGTGGCTCCAGCGAAGAATCCGGGGCCCTACGCGCCAGCGCCTCCACAGCAACCGGACGCACCATGCGCTCCGCAATTAGATAGGTCAACAGTGCCACCATGGCGCCACCGAGCACCGAGGTGAGCAGCACCATCAGGCCAATCTTGCTGTCATAGGCGAACGCGACTCCACTGAAGACAATCACGCCCAGAGACCAGATGACGGTACCCAAGAGTGCCTGATAGACAGGCACGCGCATGACCAGATATCGTACCCGCCGCGGATCGTGCATATCCGGATGACGCTGCCATTTCACCAGCGGTTTGAACAGGATCCACGTGGTGCCGATGCCCGCGATAATCGCCAGAACCAGGTACCCAGCCAGGGCATAAATGACACCATTGGCCAACCGTGGCAAGTGAGTTTCTTGGTTCAGTGGCAACAGCATGCCGAGGAACAAGCCGACAATCATGGCTCCGACAAGGTTGCAGACGAAGATAAATGAGGCATAAGCAGGCCACATTGTCCCGCTTAGCCATTTCAGATTTCGCCAGAGCCGTTGCATGATTACTACCTTAGTGGCAACCCCGGATTGCAGGGAGTAGTTACCTCACAAGAGTCCCGTGGGGCGCGCTAGAGTTGGGGCCATGACAGAGCCCATGACAGAGCGCAGCGTGTTTTCTCGTATGCCCGAAACCGGTGGGGTTCGCCAGCGGTTGCAGGCTGCTGTGCGCGCTGCGCATTATCGCTTTGCCAATGGTCAACCGCTGGCAGGCGATGGGGCGGAGGTTTCGCCGGAAGGTGGGGACGCGGGGTCGTCGTTAAGCGATGTGCCACGCGACTCGGACATGACGCACGCCTGGCTGTTCACGGGACCTGCGGGGTCGGGGCGGTCGGTGACGGCGACGGCGTTTGCGGCGGCGCTGCTGTGCACGCGGCATGACAGCCCCGGTTGTGGCGAGTGCGAGGGCTGCCGGACGGCGCTGGCGGGAACGCATGGCGATATCAAGATCGTGCGCCCGGAGGGCACCATCATTTCGGTGGCGACGGTGAGGGATGAGCTGCGGCCCTGGGCTTACAAGATGCCCACGACGGCGGATTGCCGCGTGCTGATCATCGAAGACGCCGACCGTCTCAACGAATCCGCCTCAAATGCGCTGCTCAAGGTGGTGGAAGAGCCGCCTCTGCGCACCGTCATCATCATGTGCGCACCAACGACAAACGCGGAGGATTTCTCCGTTACGCTCCGTTCGCGCTGCCGCCATGTCTATGTGCCGACGCCGCATATCGACGATGTCACAAACCTCCTGCGCGCCGAGCGGCCAGAGCTTACCGACGAGCAAGCGGTCTGGGCCGCGACGGTGTCCAACGGTCACATTGGGCGTGCGCGTGGCTTTGTCTCCGATGAGGGCTCGCGTGCTTGGCGGGGTAAGGCCCTGGATTTCGTGGAGGCTGTGTTCGATCCGGCGAAGTCATACGTGGCGGCGCGTGAGCTGGCCAACGAAGTAGCAGGCGAGGTCAAGCGGCGGATGGAGCCACTAGAGGCTGAGGAGCTGGAGAACCTCGAGCGCTCACTGGGCGTAGGTGCGTCCGGCAAGGGTGCGCAGGCGGCACTGCGCGGCTCTAAGGGGGTTATCAAGGAGCTGGAGGAAAATCAGAAGCGGCGGCGCAGGCGCGCGGAGTCAGATCTGATCGACCTGTCGTTGACCGACATTATGGGGCTTTACCGTGACGCCCTGGTGCTGGCGTTTGGGGCGGAACGTGGTGGTGAGACTGCTTCGGGGGATTCGGGCTTTGGTGCTGGTTCTGAGTTTGGCGATGGCGCGGTCTACCTCATAAATCCAGACCGTCGTCGGACAGCCACGGAGCTAGCCCGACGCCTTCCGCCGGAGGCGATATTGGCCTCCATCGATGCTGTCACCGAGGTGCGCGGCATGCTCGTGACTGCAGTGAAGTTGACGGTCTTGATGGATGAATTGATGGCTAAATTGCAGATCGCGGGGCAGGTTGGTCGTAGGTAAGCCGGTAGCCGCGCCTAATGCAGCGGACTGCAGGCCCCATTTTGGTAGCGATGGGGGCAGTACAGTAGTATTACCGCTTGTACATTTTGTGCAGGGTTATTTCTGCTTGCTTGAAAGCTCGGCGCAATGTGCGTGCCGCCTTAGCTCAGTCGGTAGAGCGTCTCACTCGTAATGAGAAGGTCGCGAGTTCGATTCTCGCAGGCGGCTCGGTTTGAAACGGGATCCTTTAAAAAGGGTCCCGTTTTTTATTTTTTGGATCGGTCAAACATGAGGAGAGCGAATCCAGCGGCAACCCAGACGATGAGAACCCACCACGCTGCCCCAGCACCGTTGCCATCGAAAAATGACAGTGACCTGACTAGGTAGCCAGTCGCCCCAATGGGCATCCACTGGCCAAGGGTGGACCAACCGGCCGGAAGCAGCCAGGGGCCGGTGGACAGTCCAGAGAGCGGGTTCGCCAAGAAAATCGTCAAAATGGCGCCGATGCCCACACCGGGAGTGCCAATAATGGCCGCAAGCCCGGCGGTAAGCATTGAGGTAGCCAGGATTCCCAGAGAAATAGCCAGCCATTCCATGCCGAAGCTGCCCGAAAGCGTGCCGTAGACAGAGTGGAGCATCCACGTTGCCACGAGGGCTCCGAAGACTGCGATGCCAGCGAGGACACCCAATTTCGTCCACTTCTTACCTCGGAAGAGGAAGGTGGCTATAACTGCCGAGATGATACCGCCGAAAGCCAGCGGCAAGCCGAGGAGCGCGACACCGGAAGCTTGTGGGTCATCCTGTGTGGTTGGAGCCAAATCCTCCCGCTCTACAGGGATGTTTTGAGACTCGAGGGTCGTCGCAATGCCGTCGATAAGCTGCGAGTAAGGTGCGCCGTTGCCTGAAGCGGTGTAGGCGGTAGCGCCCGTCGGGGAGATGACGATGCCGCCAACAGTTTCGCGATTGAGGATTGACTCGCGTACGGCGTCAGGGGTGTCCATCACCTGGATATCAGGAGCATCGTCGCCAGCTTTGTGTTCGATGGCTTGGGTGATTTGTTCGGATATTGGGGCGGGGGCAGTCAGCGCAATGGGGACATCGTTCGGGCCGGAGGCAAATGTCGGTGCCAGGAACGCGAAGAGCATGAGCCCGATGACGAGCGGAATACCGAAGATCACGGCTACTGCTTTGGGGGCGGGTGAGGCTTTTTTCGTCTCAGTCGTAGCTGTTGACATGGCCTATCTCCTAACTGGAGCAGAGTGTTTCACTTACAAAGTGGAGCAGAGTGTTCCGTTTGTTAGGATGCAAGTGTGAGACAAGATGCAGTGATGAACAGTGATGCCATCGTGGAAGCAGCGCGAAAACTCTTGATAGAGCAAGGAGCCGGTGTATCCATGCGTGCGATTGCCAGGGAGGCCGGTGTCGGTTTAGCTACGGCAAGCAGGCACTTTCCCAGCAGGATTGAGCTTCTCGGCGCAGTCAGTGCTCGTGTTGCAGCTGATATCGACAGGGTTACTGAGGCAGCCGTAGCTCAGTTTGACGACGATCCGGACGGCGCTTGGCACGAAGCAGTCCACGCGATCGCGAAATTAAGTGTTGCGGCACTTGCCCAGGCATTATTCAGCGATCTCAATACCAGTTTGGGGAGCGAGGCGAAAAAGATTGATGGCATTATCGAAAAGCGAATGACGGAGTTGCGTCAGAGCTATACGCGACTGCTGGATAAGGCAAAAGCAGCTGGGCTATGCCCGGAGGACGTTGCACCGCTTGATTTCCACCTTGGGCTCGCTGTGGTGTCGCGTCCCCTTCCTAACTCTGCAGCGGTCGAGCAGTACTTTCCCGGTGTGCAAGAAAAGCTTGTGGACTTAATGCTTACGGGTTTGGCAGCACAGGCGAAGGGGAATCACTAAACCCCTCGGTGATAAGTCCTGAAAAATCCTGCACACGTCCCGACGTGCGGTGATTCCCCGAAACGAAGGGGGAGGAAATCTCGGAGCCGGCGACTCTCAATCGAGTGTTTGCTACTGTTACTCAGCACATAGCAGGTACGCGGAAACTAGGAGAACGCACTATGCGGCAGCCCGGACACCAGGGACTAGCAGTGCAGCGATCAGCAAGACGACTAGCTGTGGCTTTGGTGGCTGCGGCAATTTTGCCAGCCGGTCTTGTAGCTTGCACCATCGACACGGAGGCTTCCAAAGCAGGAAGCGCTCAGCAAGCTGCGTCGACAGAAACGCAAACGTCGTTGGCAGCTGAAGAAGAGGCTATGCAGATGCCGAACCCCACTCCGCCGAATGAGGAGTCTGCAATGTCTGATTCTGCTAACCCCGACGCAGTCGCTTCTGGCGATGCACAACAACAGCAAGCTAATCGCGCTACTTCGCGTGCCGACGGCTCCAGCGCTGTAGCCGGCAAGGTCATCTACCTCGACCCGGGACACGCCGGCACCCCACCACCAGCGGACATGATGGTCACTGACGGCCGCGGTGGCCAGAAGCCATGTAATACCTCCGGTACCGCTTCCAATGACGGCTTCCCGGAGCATGAGTTCAATTGGCTGATGGCGCAGGAAATTAAGCAGCTGCTCGAACAGCGCGGTGCTCAGGTGCTGCTCAGCCGCGTCGATGACACCGGTCGTGCAGATTGCATCGATGCCCGTGCAGAGAAGGAAAATGCCTCCAACGCCGATGCCGTGGTGAGCCTTCACGCAGATGGTGCTGGAGAGGGCAACCGCGGATTCCATGTGTCTGCGATTTCGCAGCCGCTCGCCAATAATGACGAGCAGGGATCTACCGCGCTGGCAACCGCGCTGCGCGATGCTTTTGTCGCAGCCGGTTTTGCTCCATCCAACTACCTCGGTAGCCAGGGGCTGAATCCGCGCGCTGACCTCACCGGACTCAACCTATCGACGAAACCAAAGGCACTGGTCGAATACGGCAACATGCGTGATAGCAGCGACATTGCCCTCTTGACCTCCAACGAAGGCCGTCAGCGCTTGGCAGAGGCCACTGTGGCTGGGTTGGAAGGTTTCTTGGCGCAGTAGCCAACCTGCGCATCCAGGCCGTAGCTACCTCACACCAGTCACCGCCACAGCAGCCACCACAGCGGCCAACCGGCCAACACGCTAACTAGCCGGGTTTGCCTTAGCTTTCGGTGTCATCGCGTCGTAAGGCTCCATCATGGGGATATCCAGCATGGTGCTGGGGACACCGAAGGCGTCGACAAGCACCTCAGACCAGGGGCCAAGGGAATCAACAAGATCGGCCAAGCCCGCCCGCGCGCCCTTGGTGCGAGTACCGGTGAGCAGTGACTGCTCCAAGAACCAGCCGGCGTTATCGCAGACCACCGACAGGAAGAACACATCGCGAACCTGCTCGAGCACCTCTTGAGAGCGCTCATCTGTGAGTGTGGATTCAGCTTCAAAGAACGCTTCCAAAATCATGCGATCGATATGCGCCCACGCGCAGGAAATCATGTGGTCCTGGACCTTGTCCACCAGCTTCGCGGCCTTTTCCACAGGCAGTTTCCGCGCCGGGCGCAGCCTGCGAGCAAGGGACTTGAGAAGTCGATTCTCGCGCTCGATGAGCAATTGCATCTGGCTGGCGGGGTCAAAGAGCGAGGACTCATCAGCGTCAGTCAGCGCATCCAAGAGGTTCTGAACGACGGCGTCCGCACCGGTGCGACGGCGCAAAATGCCACTGAAATTGTCGAGGCCGAAGCGCACCATCTCCAGGTTGGAAAAACTCTGCACCTCCCGGGCAAAACCACCCAAAAGTTCCTTGGTGACCAGCTGCAACATCACCACGTTGTCGCCCTCAAAAGTGGTGAATACGTCAGAGTCTTCTTTGAGAATGGTCAACAGGTTCTCTGCCATGTAGCCGGCTCCACCGGTGGCCTCACGCATCTCCTGGATGGCGTCGGTGGCATGTGCGGTGTTGGCGACCTTCAATGCGGCGGCATGTGCCTCCGCTTCACGTAGATCGCGAGCCTGCTCCGGGGTTAGATTCGCACGGTCCAGCCCTTCCGCTTCGAGGTCGTGAATCCGCTTGATCAGCAGGTTGGTGGCAAATTGCAGACCGTACGAACGCGCAATGCGGGGGAGTAGTCGGATTCGGTGCTGGCGGTGCTCAATGAGTTTCTTTTCCGGCAGCGAATCGTCGGGAGCAAATTGGCGCCGCAAGTGTGCGTACTTGGTGCCGATGGTCAATGCGGTGCGGGTTGCCGCACCAGCGGCCGCACCGACTGTCACGCGGCCGCGCACGAGGGCACCGAGCATTGTGAAAAACCGTGCATTGGGGCTGTCAATATCGCTGCTGTACTCGCCAGTGGCCGAGACATCTGCAAAACGGTTAAGCAGGTTCTCCCGCGGCACGCGGTAATGGTCGAACATGAGAGTGCCGTTGTCCACGCCCAAGAGGCCACCTTTGGTGCCGTGGTCGCCAATCGCAACCCCGTCGACAGGCGAACCGTCATCATTGCGGATCCGGGCAACAATGCAGTGCACACCATGGGATTCTTCTTGTCCTGGTGTGTAGAGCTGGCAAAAGACCGCAGCCCAGCGCCCATCGCGCGCGGCATTGCCCAAAAACCATTTCTCAGAGGAAGCCGTAGGGGAATTGAGGATGAATTCTTCCGTCTCGGGGTCGTAGTGCGCCGTGGTCTCGAGTGATTGGACGTCCGAGCCGTGGCCGCGCTCGGTCATCGCAAAGCAGCCGAGAGCCCGCAGCTCAATGAGGTCACGCACCAACTCGCCGTGACGCTCAGTTCCCAAGTTGCTGACAGCGCCGCCGAAAAGGCCCCACTGCACTCCGGACTTCACCATCAACGACAAGTCGGTGTGGCCAAGCATTTCAATCCCGGTGAGAGTGCCACCGGTATCTCCTGTGCCGCCCTGGTCAGTGCGGAAAGCACCATAGGGCATGCCGGTCTTAAGCACCTTGGACAACGCCTCGGTGGTGTGCTGCCTGGCCTCCTCCACGGTCAGCCCAGAGGTGGGCCGCAGGGTGGGGTCTTCTAAAAGGGCGCGGACATCAGCGCGCGCCTCGGGGAAATAGCCGTCCAGGACCTTTTGCAGTGCGCGTGCCACTTCCGGTTCCAGACGGGAGGGGAGTGTCTTCGGAGCGTCGGTCGAGCGCCGGCGGGGGATTCGCGTGGAGCTGGAAGAATTCTGTGCCATAACCCAACGTTAATGGGATATCTGGGGCTTGTCAGTCGCTTTCGACTGAGAAACTCATGAGGAAATCGGGACCGAGGAAAGAGAAAGCGGGTTATCGGGAGAAAAAGAAGGTGGAAACGCAAAAGCCGTCGTCAAGCAAATGCTGCGTTGTGCAATGCTTGACGACGGCTTGCGTAATCAGACCCTCGGTGGGGCAGATCCCTTAGCTGTGGGAACTAGACGCGCGACTTAACTTCGTCGAGGTTAGTTTCCGGGTGCTCGATCAGGTCTCGGTCTTCGAGACCCTTCGGCAGCAGGAACAGGGCAATCAGTGCCGGGATAGCCATGGCCATCAGGTAGACGGAGATGTAGAACGGGTTGCCGGTGGCGTCCATGATCATCTGGGCAATCATCGGAGCGAATGCGCCACCGAGGACGGCGCCGATGGCGTAAGCGATGGAAGCGCCCGAGTAGCGGACCTCAGCCGGGAACATCTCGGAGTACATGGCTGGCTGCGGGCCGAAGGTCAGGGCCAGTGGCAGGGTGAGAACTGCGACGGTCATGATGTACAGGAACGGACCCTGGTCCAGGATGCTCCACATGACGGCCTCCCAAATCATAATCACGACGTAGCCGATGATGAAGGTCTTAGCGCGGCCGATGCGGTCGGACCAAGCACCGGCGATGAACATGAAGATGGTCCAGCAAATACCAGCGACGAGAGTACCGGTCCATGCGACGGTTGCGGGGTAGCCCAGTGTCTTCTGTGCGTAAGCGCCGAAGAATGCGATCACGAGGTAACCGGTAGCCTGCTGAGCAGCGAAGATCAGAGCACCCTGGATGACCTTGCCCCAGTGGTTGCGGAAGAGCTCCGGCAGCGGAGCGGAACGCTCGGCAGACTCAGTCTGCATAGCCTGGAAGACCGGGGACTCGTCAACGGAACGGCGAATCATGTAACCGATCAGAACCAAGATGAAGGACAGCAGGAACGGCACACGCCAGCCCCAGTCCATGTAGGCTTCCTCGCCGACGATTGCCATAACAATCAGCATGGTGCCGGTCGCGAGGGTCAGACCCAGCGGAACACCGGCCTGCGGGAATGCGCCGTAGAGACCGCGCTTTTCCTTCGGTGCGTACTCCACGGACATCAGGGCTGCACCGCCCCATTCACCGCCAGCGGAAATACCCTGGAAAACACGGAGGAGAACCAGCAGGATAGGTGCGGCGATGCCGATTGATTCATAGGTCGGTAGCAGGCCGATGCAGAAAGTAGCCGCACCCATGCCGATGAGGGTGAAGACCAGAATCATCTTGCGGCCGTAACGGTCACCGATATGGCCAGCGACGATCGCGCCAAGCGGGCGGAAGAGGAAGGAAATACCCAGGGTTGCCCAAGCGAGGACCTGGGCCACCTGTGGATTCGACTGTGCAGCAGGCTCGATGAAGTGCGGAGCAAGCACGATAGCTGCGGCCTGAGCGTAAATCAGGAAGTCATAAAACTCGATGGTCGTACCCACGAGAGTTCCCGTGAGCACCTGACGGCGCTGCTTGGGATCATTCGCGATGATCGAAGTAGTCATAAAAAAACAAGACTTTCTTTACATACCCGTCCGCACGGCCATCGAGGACCTTGGTGATCTCAGCGGTCGCGCAGAAATCGCCCCAGGTTTTTCTCAGCCAGCGTTTGGGGAATGGACAGATTGTTTGACGGTGTCGAATTCTTACACAGCCAGACCGGTAGCGACCAGCGTTTGAACTTCAGCGAGCGGTGACAAAAAGTGAACAACGGGGGTAATGGGGGTCGGTGAATGGCGGTAGATTTCCTTTGTTTGTGACCGATTTATTTATACGCATGCCTGAAAAAGGCGGATTCGGGGGTGTGCAAAGGGGGTGGGTTGGGCACTACTTAACGACGGGTTGTTTCTGGATCGATTTGCGCGACCTGGCGGCCGTCTATGTGCGAGATTGTCTTAAATAGGGGAAATCTGCGTTTTATGGCTGTTCGACTACCCCCACATTGAACTAATTTGTAATTATATATTCAGAAGTTGTGTGAATGGTGTGGCAAAAGTGGCTCAAGATACAGAAGAAGTAACGGAACAATAACGATGTAGTGTCGAAAAGGGCACTGCCCCCGGATGGGGCAGGGAAACAAGGTTGGCAACAAGTCACCCCGAGACGGGGGTGTGGGCCCCAGGTTTCAGGGGCATTTTGGGGCGGTGGTAGCGCCAAGCGCCGAAACCACCCCGACACATCTTTTGTGGTTAGCCCCCGTAACTCAATTTCCACCATTGTGCGTAAGGCGCTGGGGACCGTCGTAAAGTAAACGACATGTCTTCTCACGCAGGAACTAACGGCAATGAAAATGAGGTACCTCACGGCAGGGCCAAATCCAATAAAGGCACGCCGTTGTGGCTGCTCGCCGCAATTGCAGTTTTCGCCGTCGCGTGGGGTGGCAATGAATTCACACCGCTGATGGTGATGTACCGCGAAAACGCTGACCTGGCGCCGGTGTTCATTGACCTTCTATTGCTGGTCTACGCTCTCGGCATCGCGCCGGCACTGCTGATTTCTGGCCCAATCTCGGACCGTATCGGCCGTAAGCCGGTGATGCTCGCCGCGCCGGTGCTCTCGATTCTGGGCTCGACTCTCATCGCGCTGGGCGAGACCATCGCTCCGCTCATTCTCACCGGTCGCTTTATCTCGGGCCTGGCAGTCGGCATTGTCATGGCCGTGGGCGGCTCGTGGGTAAAGGAGCTTTCCGATCCACGCTTTGACCCCAAGGCCACTTCCACCTCGGGCGCGAAGCGTCAGTCCATGGCGTTGACCTTGGGCTTTGGCCTGGGTGCGGGTATTGCCGGCACGTTGGCGCAGTTCGCACCGCTGCCGGGGCAGTTGGCTTATATCATCCACATCCTGATTTCCATCCCAACGATCTTCGGTCTTGTGGCTGTGCCGGAGACCCGCCAGTCGCCGCACCTGGGCGGCAGCAATGCTCCGCACGAAAGCGTCTGGGAATCTCTACACACCCCTTCGGTAACTAACCGTCGCTTCCTGCTCGTCGCCGCGATGGGAGCGCCGTGGGTCTTCGGTGCAGCCGGTGTTGCCTATGCAATCATTCCTTCTCTGCTTCAGGACCACGTCTCCCAGCCAGTGTTCTACTCCGCGATGGTCACACTGTTTGCGCTGCTCTGTGGTTTTGGCATTCAGCAGATTGGTCCACGCTTTGTAACCGAGCACAACGCCCGCGGCTCGCTGATCGCAATGGGCATTGTGGTTATCGGCATGGGAATGGCCGCATGGATGTCCACCAACCCCACCGCAGTGACGGCGTTCATTGCAGCGCTGGTGTTGGGTGCCGGCTACGGTCTGTCCATGTTTACCGGCCTCAACGAGGTACAGCGCATCGCTGGCCCGCGCGATATGGCTGGTCTGACCGGTATCTTCTACTGTCTGACCTACATCGGCTTCGCATTCCCGGCAATTCTGACCAAGCTCTCCGAGTCCATCTCCTGGATGACCTACCCGGTCATGCTCGGTGGCGGTATGGTCATCGCCATCTTGATGGGCTTGGTTATTTTCTTCAATTCCACTGTCAACCTGCCACAGCGCGCTGAGTAATCTCGCATTCCTCGGAAGACTAATCAACCCCGTCAATGTGAGGTTGGCACACGTATAAGCGGTTTTCCTTACTAAGCGCCTATAGTTCTTCCTATGGAGAAGCACAAGAACGAATCACCGGCCACCGCGATGACAGAATCGTCGGCAAGCGCGAAACCGCGCGCGCTGGTGACGGGTGGTGCGGGATTTATCGGTTCGACGCTGGTTGACCGGCTACTGGCTGAAGGGTACGCGGTCACGGCGCTGGACGATCTCTCCCACGGAAAGCTGGAAAACCTCCAGCAGGCATCGCTTAACGACGACTTTGAGTTCATAACCGCCGATGTGCTGGAGGTGGACTGGGACGAGCTGCTCGAGCAAAGCGGCCCGGAGGTTATTTTCCACCTCGCAGCGCAGATTGATGTTCGGATTTCCGTGGCCGACCCGGTGCGAGATGCGACGCTGAACATCATTGGCACAATCAAACTTGCCGATGCGGCCCGAAAGCACGGTGTCCGCAAGGTTGTGTTTACATCTTCGGGCGGTTCCATCTACGGCACGCCGGAGGAGCTTCCGGTGACGGAAAACGTGCCGGTCAATCCGATGAGCCCCTATGCCGCCTCAAAGGCAACGGGCGAACTGTACTTGAATATGTTCCGCAATCTTTACGGGCTCGAATGCTCGCACATCGCGCCGGCGAATGTGTACGGCCCGCGGCAGGATCCGCACGGCGAGGCCGGTGTGGTTGCTATTTTCGCCCAGCGACTGCTGGCGGGAGAGCCAACCAAGGTATTCGGTGACGGAGGAAATACCCGCGACTATGTCTATGTCGACGATGTGGTGGATGCTTTCTACCGCGCATCCGGCGAGGTCGGTGGTGGAATGCGCTTTAATATTGGCACCGGCGTAGAAACCTCGGATCGGCAGCTGCACTCGTTGGTGGCGCAGGCTGCGGATGCCGAGGATAATCCAGAGTTTGCACCGCCGCGCACTGGTGATGTGGCGCGGTCGGCGTTGGATCCCACGCGGGCGCGTGAGGTACTCGGCTGGGAGCCAGCTATGAGTATTCAGGAAGGTGTTGCTCGTACTGTGGAGTACTTCCGGAATCAGGGCTAGCGCAGCTTACGCGGGCGGCTTCGCGCAGTCGTCCGCGTAGGTTAGCCGTGAGTCAGCCAGGTTACTTGCCAGCTTCCTCCGCGCGCTTGGCGTGGATGAGAGCCAGCTCGATATTGTCCTCGAACACGTCGAGAGGCTGTGCGCCCGAGACGAACTGAGTACCAACGAGGAAGCCCGGAGTACCGGAAATGCCCAGCATGGAACCGAACTGGGTGGCATTCTCGACCGCCTCGGTCCACTTGCCGTCCTTAAGCTCCTTTTCAAAGCGCTTCATGTCCGGCACACCGGCCTCACGAGCGACGGCAATCAGTTCCTTTTCAGTGAACTCCGGGTGGCCCTGGCCCTTTTCGCCGGCCTTCTTAAACAGCGCACGGGAGAACTCCCAGAACTTGCCCTGAGCTGCCGCGGCACGGCCGGCCTCAGCGTCCTTGATGGCCTTCTCACCATTGATGGCCATATCGTTCCACTCCAGGCGGACCAGTCCCTCATTGACGTACTTTTCCACGAGGGCAGACTCGGTTTCGTTTGCGAACTTCGCGCAGAACGGGCATTCGAAGTCCGAGTAGATTGAGATTACGACCGGCGCATCCACTGCACCGAGAGCAAAAGGATCATTTTCATTGCGGCGGTGGACATTGTCCATATCCTCCGGGGACTTCAGCTGCGCTCCCGCCTTTGGGCCGTAGATGCTGGCATCGAAAGAGCCATTCGGGCCAGGTACAGGCGCAATTTCCCCCTTGCCTGGTGCAACGCCCGCCATGTTGACGGTGCTCACGCCGTTGAAGCTAGCCGAACGCGAGCCAGCGAAGAAGCCCGCTGCGCCGACAACGATCAATGCGACGACAGCTAGCGCCCATGCGGCGTTCGGAATCGAGTACCACGACTTGGTTTTTCCATCACTGTCGGCAGACCAGGACTCCAAGTCCTGTTCAGTGGGTACCGGCTGAGAAGCCTGCTGGGGTTCCTGCTGTGTCCCCTGCGGCGCTGCGTCTGCCGAGGGCTGCTGCGAATCGCTGCTGTTGTCAGCGGCGATGTTGTCCTTATTTTCTTCGCTCATGGCTTCTATGGAACCACAGCCTCAGATTCACATGCGCTTAGCGTGCCGACTAGTCGGACGGAGCGTTGTTCTCGGCGTTCGTCGCGCTGTCTTTTTGGCTGCTGTTCTGGCTGCCCGAAATCACAATTTCTTCTTCCGGACGCACAGCGGTCTTCAAGGCCACTGCACGAGCCAGTCGCGCGTAGCGTAGCTCCTGTTCGCGGAAGCGAATGTAGGACGACACCGTGGTAAACACGAACGCCAACACCAGTACGTAGAGCAGCAAATCGGTGCCCCGGGTCACACCAATCCAGTTGGCCACCACGGTCAGATCGTCGGGACGCACGATTGCCCACAGGCACGCGATGACGAAAACGACGAATCCCAGTTTCACGCCCGCCTTGGCGCGCGCTTTACGACGGTTAGCGACGAAGTAAGCCACCAGGCCCACCATCGCCAGCAGCAAAATAACTTGAACGATGGATGCGGTCATGGCAGCCTCTTCGAAATCAGGGAGTCGGCAAGGATATTGACACCGTTGAACAAGGATTGCCCTTTGGACATGGAGTATTCCGTGTAGAGGATATCCACCGGCTGCTCAGCGGTACGCCAACCTCTGCTGTCCATGACCTCGACAAATTCGGAGGCATGGCTCATGCCGTTCATGCGTAGGTTCAGTTGCTCTGCCACCGTGCGGTTGAAGGCGCGCAGGCCGTTGTGGGCGTCGGTAAGCCCGAGTCGGCGCGTGCGTGGTGACAACATGACCACCGTCTTGAGGACAATTCGCTTAATCAGCGGCACCTGGTCATCCTCGGCGCGAGGGCGGCCGAAACGGGTTCCCACAATGATGTCGATTGGTTCGGTGCGCAGTCGCTGCACCATAGCGACGACGTCCTTGACCTGGTGCTGGCCATCGGCGTCGAAGGTGACAAAGTACTTCGAGCCAGCCTGCGCGCGAGCGTATTCCACGCCGGTCTGGATAGCCGCCCCTTGACCCAAATTGACAGGGTGGTTGACCAGGTGAGCGCCAGCCCTGTGGATCTCCAGGCTGGAGTTATCCGAAGAGCCGTCGTTGACCGCGACAATGTTGGGGAAGGTCTCGCGAGCGTGCTCGAGAACCTCACGAATAACCTGGCCCTCGTTGTAGCACGGCACAATCAGCCAGGTGTCCGAGAAATCCATGTTGTCAGTCATCGCTCCGAAGCCTACCGCACAAACAATCGTCGATACGCGCGTGACATGAGCTGAGTTGGCAAAAGTCGGAAAAGTGTCCGCACCGCCAAGTTAAACACCGCCCGCGGCCTGGAAATCAGCCCCTCAGCTACCAGCGTGCGCTGGAGCTGACGTTCACCGCGGATGATGCCGCGCGAGGTTCGCCGCTCGAACATGCCGTCGGCGCGGAAGTACACCAGCGGCTCGGGCAGATTCTCAAACTTCGCGCCGGCGGCCATGAGGCGCACCCAGAGGTCGTAGTCCTCCATCAGACGGATGTCGCGATACCCACCGACCTCACGCACCTTCGCCGTTCGCAGCATCGAGGAGGGGTTATTCACGGGCGAATTGATCTTGATATAACGCGCAATCTCGGCGTGCGTCTGCGGCAGGGTCCGCACACGCACCACATTGTCCGGCGTGCCCTCGAACTCCGCCATTGCACTGCCCAGCACATCCAACTCCGGATTAGCGGTCAGCACGTCCCACTGCTTTTCAAAGCGGTCCGCACGCGCAATATCGTCCGCATCCAGCCGCGCCACCCATGGCGTTTCCACCAACTGAAGACCCGCCTGCGAAGCCACTCCCGAGCCGCCATTTTCCGCACACCGCAGCACGGTCATCTCCGAATGCGCCTGCTCATGCTTGACGACGACCCGGTCGAGTTCCTGCTCGATCGGGCCATCGATGACCACAATGACGTGCGCGGCCGGACGCGTCTGGTTCCACAGCGACTGCAGCGCAGCATCGAGCTGGTCGGGGACGACGCGGTGGTAGACGGTCATGAGAACCGTGAGGTTAGTGATGGTGGACATGTGAGTCTCGAACCTTGGGAGTTGCAGGGGGATGTGGACGGTTTTTTTGGGGGGGGGGGACGGCATTGGATGTGGGTGGTGTTATTCCACCGCAAAAGCCTCCGATACGGCTGACCTGGCAGCACGTGGGGAAAGTTTGCGCAGCGCAAGCAGGTGAATGACAACACCTACTGCAGAGCCTACGGCGATAGCCGCGACCGTGCGTACCGACAGGTGCCCAGGGAGGAAAAGAATGGCAACGGCGATCGTGGTCGCAGCCAACCAACCGATCAGATACATGTGGTGCTTTTCCACTGCCAAGGTGACCGAGCCGGTAATCATCAACATGGCGGTCAACGTCGCACCGAGCGTCAGCGCTGCGAGCACCGGCCCGGACACGTGATAGCTATCGTCCAGGATGAGAGTCATAATCCACGGGCCGATGAGCCATGCCAGGCCCGCCCCGAAGGTGCCGAAAGCAGCCAGCGCCCCCAACGGCTTGGCCAGCGCTGCCAGCACGCCTTCGGAGCGATGCCGGACAAAGCTCACAATGATGGCGTTTTGGAACTTCTCCAAGGGCATGAGCAGCGGAGCGCGGGTCAGCGTTACGGCGTAGGCGATTCCCGCAATGGTCACTGCTGCGGTGAAGTTGTTGGCATGCGGCGGGGTAAGTGACTCGGCTATCCCGGCGCCAGTGGTGACCGCTTCGCCGGCAATCTTGACGATTGTCGGAAAACCTGTGACCAGCACAGCAGATGCGCCAGATGCGCCCATGGCCGTGACCATGAGAGTGATGAAGCGGCGCACCGGGACGTCGGCACGCGCGAACATGACCGAGCGGGTTGCCGAGGAAAACAGCGCGAGAATAAGCCAACTGACTGTCCCGAACACCGTAATAATCAGCCAGGCCAGCAGACCCCAGCCGAAGTACCAGGCGACGAGTGCCAGTGCTACGCGCACGAGAATGTCGATCATGATTAGGGCGGCGTAGGGGCCCCACAGCTGGCGGCCGCTGAGCAGACCCGAGGTGGTGGCCTGCATCGAGTACAGAGCAAGGCCAGAGGCCATGAGCAGAATTGCAGTGCCGGCGTCATCCTGCACGACCAGTGGGGCCCACAGCGGACCCGTCACTGCCATGGTGATGAAAGTAACTGCGGCGACGCCCAGCGAAACCGTGATGGGACGAGCGCCGAGAGTTTGACCCGTTTCGGTAGCTGTCTGCTCCTGTTCCTGCTCCGGCTTCTGCTCTGGGGTCTGTTCACGGGGCCGCTCCCGCTTCCGGTTCCGCGCTTCCGCAGCACCAATCGCGCGCGTGGTCTCCTGCATCAACCCGCCGAGAACACCCGTGAGCGCGAAGAACAGTCCCCAAAACGCCACGAACTGCAGGTTTATAGCATTGGGAAGTGCGCGGGCCGAAATAATCAGCACCGCGAAGCTGCCTATCGCCGCGACAATCGTGGCCAGCGACAACCATTTGAAACCGGACATTGACGTGCCTCTAGCTCTCTAGTCCTTGGCCTTCGAGTAGCCGAGCTTTGCAAACTGAGCAGCCAGCTTCTCGTCCACGATTGGAGCACCATTATCGCCGATGCCCTGGTCAGCAGGGGAGCGCGTCGGGTCAGCGGGGAAGTTTGGCAAGGAGCTGCGTGACAGCCAGGAGTCAAAGATGACATCCAGGTGCGAGGTGGTGATGCCACGCTCACGGCACACGCGGTTGGCCAGTGCGCGGAAGTCCACTGCATCGACCACACTGTGGCGGTTAGTGGTGGTCCACTTGCGCACCAGGTCAAAGAACACTTCGTCGCCCAGCAGCAGACGCAGAGCGTGCACAGTCAGCGCGCCGCGCTTGTACAGGCGGTCGTCGAACATCAGCTTTGGTCCCGGGTTGGCGATGACGATGTCCTGCTCTTCCTCAAGCAAATCCAGGTAATGCTTGCGGGCGTGCACATCCGCGCTGGCACCACCGCTGACCTCGGACCACACCCACTCGGAGTAGCAGGCAAACCCTTCGTTGAGCCAGATATCGCGCCACTGCGAAATGCCGACACTGTTGCCGAACCACTGGTGCGACAACTCGTGGGCGATCAGTCGATTCCACGTGTCCTTGCCGTCGGCGTGGTTGGCACCGAAGATGGACAGCCCCTGTGCCTCAATGGGGATCTCCAGGTCATCCTCACAAATGACCACCTGGTAAGCGCGGAAGGGGTAAGGGCCAAAGAGCTTGGCGAACTCATCGAGCATGCGCCCCTGATCGCGGAAGTCATGGCGAGCATTGGCCACCAGCTCAGAAGGCACCCACGCCACCACAGTCGAGGTCTGGCACGGCAGCTCGACCTTCTTAAACTGGCCGACATTGATGGTGGCCAGGTAGGAGGCCATGGGCTCCTCGGTGACAAACCGCCAGCGGCGGCGCGATCCGCCCACGTTCACCGGAGCGTCGGCAAGCCCTGGTGCGACGACCTCGTAGGGAGCGTCGGTGACCATTGTGAACTCGTAAAATGCCTTGACCTCGGGATCGTCATCGCAGGGGTACCACGACGCCGCGCCCACCGGCTGCGATGCCACGAGTGCACCGTTTTCGAGTTCCTCCCAGCCAATTTCGCCCCACTTCGAGCGCACCGGACGTGGCGTGCCCGAGTAAGTCACAATCAGCCGCAGCGTCTCGTCGGGAGCCAACTCGCGGTCAAAGGTGACGCGCAGCTTGCGTCCCGAATGGCGCCAGCGCTTTACATCGATTGAGTGTGCCTGCGAATCGGAAATCGCATCCACCGAATCGACCCCCAGCGCATCCGCAAAGTCGAGCGTGATGTGTGAGGTCCAAGCATTGATTTCGATATGCAGAGTCGCCGTCGCCTTCAGACGATTCGGCCCGACCCGATAATCGAGGTCCAGCTCGTATTTGTTCACCCGGAAACCCAGGTTGAACGCAATACCGGTATAAGGATTAGTGAAATCAGCGCTACTCACGGCTGTTACCTTACTTGAGCTTGTTCCACAGCCACGTAGATATGAGTGCCTCGACGAACGCGACCTGCGAATTATCCGCCGCACCGGCGTGGCCTCCTTCGGTATTTTCGTGATAATCCACCGGCTGTCCCGCTTCCTCCAGCAGCCACGCCAGGCTCCTCGCATGTGCCGGGTGGACACGGTCATCCCTGGTAGACGTCGTAATCAACGCTGGTGGGTAGGCGCGCTGCTCTCGCTTGACGACGCGCTGGACCGGCGAATACTGCGCAATCGCAGCCCGCTCGGTGGGGTCGTCCGGGTTTCCATATTCGGCCATCCAGGAGGCTCCCGCGGACAGCTTGTGATAGCGCATCATGTCCGCCAGTGGCACCTGGGACACCACTGCGCCCAACAACTCCGGGTAGGAGGTTAGGCAGACAGCGGTCAGCAGCCCGCCGTTGGAACCACCGCGCACGCCCAGCTGCTCGCGCGTGCAGTAGCCGCGTGCAACCAGGTCGCGCAGCACGGCCTGATGATCCTCATAGACCCTCATCCGCTCAGTCTTGACCACCGAGGAGTGCCAGGTCGGGCCGAATTCGCCACCGCCACGCAGGTTGGCCTCCACGAAGTACCCGCCTCGCTCGAGCCAGGTCAGGCCACGAATCGCCGAGTACTGCGGGACCAGTGAGACCTCGAAACCGCCGTAGGCGTGCACGAGGGTAGGGGCTGGGTTCGGAGTGGGCGTGGCTGTGGTTGTCTCTGCACTAGCGCCTGTGTCAGCACTTGCACCAGCGCCCGCGCTGAAGCGGCCGGTGATGCGATACGGAATCCGTGTGCCATCGGCCGAAGTCGCCCAGTGCTGCCGCGTCTCCATCCCCTCACTGTCGAAGAGCGCCGGAGCACGCCGCACTTCCGTGAGCGGGCTGCCGACCTGCCCGTACCAGAGGGTTGCCGGCTGCGTTGCCGAGGTCGAAACCAACCAGATCTCATCGTCGCGTTCAGAGGCTGTATCAATCACGCTCACAGTAGCTTGCGCAGGTAACTCGCCGAAAGCCTCCACCGGCTCCCACGAGCCCTCCCGCAACACGACCAACTTCGTCGCCACATCCTCCAACAGCGTCAACACCAGGAAGTTCTTCGTCCACGCCAGCTGCTGGAACGAGGTGTGCGCATCAGGGGTGAAAATCACCTCCACCTCACGCGAGCCCGCCAGCCACTTTTCGAGCTCCACAACGGCCACGCCACCAGCCGGAATGCCATTGAACTCCGTGCGCGGCATCAGCACCAGCCACTGCCTATGGACACTCGTGCGACAGTCCTGCGGTACCTCCAGGATCTGCAGGGAAAAGTCCCCATTCTGCTGCGCCGCCAACTTGCCCGGACGCTCCGCTGCCACGAACCGCTGCGAATTATAAAAATCATGCGCACGCTCGACAAACAGCCGCTCAAAACCCTCCGTCGCGTCGAACCAGCCGCCCACGGCCACATCATCACTGTGGCCTGAGAAAATCACATCCGCGCTTGACGACGGCATGCCGCGCCGCCACCGACGCACCTGCCGCGGGTAGCCCGAATCCGTCAGTGACCCCGGACCAAAGTCACTGCCAACGAGAATTTCGTCACGACCCAACCAACAGACATCGGACTTCGCCTCCGGGAGGTAGAACGGCTCATCCTCCACAAAAGTGCAGTTGACGAGGTCAAACTCCCGCACCATAGTGGCATCGGCGCCGCCGCGAGAGAGCAGAATCAACGCGCGGTCATACTCCGGATAACGGCACACCGTGCCCTTCCAGACCCAGTTTTCTCCCTCGGCTTTCGCCAGCGCATCGAGGTCGATGAGAGTTTCCCACTCGGTCGCCTGCGGATCTTCCTGGCCAGCCAGATAGCTCTGCAACGAGGTGCGCCGCCACAGGCCCCGCGGATGCTCGGCATCCCGCCAGAAGTTATAGAGGTACTCGCCGCGCCGCACCGGGTATGCGATCCGGGCATCGGTGTTGAGCGCAGCCAGGATGCGTTGTTCCAGGTTGGTGCGGTCGCTGGTGTCGTCGGCAAGCGAATCGACGCCTGCGACGGTGGCCTCCGACTGCGCGCGGGCCCACGCCAGCGCCTGGGAGCCGTCGATATCGTCCAGCCAATCGGGGACAAGGTCAGTGGAGAGGAAGGAGAGATTGTTGCCCAAGTCGGTGTCCGTGTCGGTGCCCATGCCCACCACCGTAGCCGACCGCAGTAGGTAAAACCGGGACTCGCGCGTGAAGTAAAGACAAGTCGTGCGTAGACTTGTGCACGTGGCTGAACATTTTGATCTTGTAGTACTCGGCGGCGGTCCTGGCGGATACGTCGCAGCAATCCGTGCATCCCAGCTGGGCCTGAAGACTGCCGTGGTGGAGAAGCAATACTGGGGCGGTGTCTGCCTCAACGTTGGCTGTATTCCATCCAAGTCTCTGTTGAAGAACGCCGAGGTGGCGCACATTTTCAACCATGAGGCTAAGACCTTCGGTATCTCCGGCGATGTCTCCTTTGACTTCGGTGCCGCACACGCGCGTTCGCGCAAGGTGTCCGCGGGCATCGTCAAGGGTGTTCATTTCCTGATGAAGAAGAACAAGATCACCGAAATCAACGGTTTCGGTGAATTCACTGGCCCGACCTCCATGGCCATCACTGATGGCGATGACAAGGGCAAGGAAATTACCTTCGACAAGGCGATTATTGCAACCGGCTCTGTCGTCCGTTCTCTGCCGGGCGTTGAGGTCGGCGGCAACATCGTTTCCTACGAAGAGCAGATTCTCTCCGACGAGCTGCCGGACTCCATGGTTATCGTCGGCGCTGGCGCCATCGGTATGGAGTTCGCATACGTCTTGGCTAACTACGGCGTGGACGTCACCATCGTCGAGTTCATGGACAACGTTCTGCCGAACGAGGACGCAGACGTCTCCAAGGTTATTGCCAAGGAATACAAGAAGCTGGGCGTCAAGCTCATGACCGGGCACAAGACCACCTCCATCGTGGACAATGGTGACTCGGTTGAGGTCAAGGTCGAGGCCAAGGATGGCGGCGACGAGCAGACTCTGACCGTCGACCGCGTTATGGTCTCCATCGGCTTCGCACCGCGCACCGAGGGCATCGGCCTGGACAAGGCCGGTGTTGAGCTGGGCGAGCGCGGCGAGATTGTCATCGACGAGTACATGCGCACCAACGTCGACAACATCTACGCCATCGGTGACGTCACCATGAAGCTGCAGCTGGCACACGTCGCTGAGGCACAGGGCGTTATCGCAGCTGAGCACATGGCGGGACACGAGACCGAGACCATCCCGGACTACAACATGATGCCGCGCGCAACCTTCTGTAACCCGCAGGTTGGTTCCTTCGGTAAGACCGAGGCGCAGGCCAAGAAGTGGGCAGAGGAGAACGGCCGCGAGATTAAGGTCTCCACCTTCCCGTTCTCTGCCAACGGTAAGGCCCAGGGTCTGGCGGAGCCGGCTGGTTTCGTGAAGCTCATTGCAGATGCCGAATACGGCGAGCTGCTGGGTGGCCACATGGTGGGCGCCAACGTTTCCGAGCTCATGCCGCAGCTGGTTCTGGCTGAGAAGTACGAGCTGACCACTGAGGAAATCGGCCGCGCCGTTCACATTCACCCGACCATGTCCGAGGCTATGAAGGAAGCAGCCGAGGGCGTTATGGGCAAGATGATTAACCTGTAAGAGGTTGTGGCTTTGGCCTAGGGCCAGCCTTCGCTGGTCCTGGCTCAGGCAGATACGAGTTAGTGCTTAAGTTTATGACAGTTTGACCGTGAAAATCGGTGCGAAAGTGTCATAAACTTAAGCACTTTCGGGTTAAGTGACAAAAAGTGTGTCCGCTCGGTGTGTCGCCGGGTGGGCCCTTTTTATCTCATGGGCCCTTTCCGGAT
>NZ_JASPJR010000001.1:0-281265 GCF_030232065.1 Corynebacterium sp. MSK032
GTCACCGACCAAGAGGTCGCCGAGGCGGAAGCATTGCTGAATAACCGGCCGCGGGTAGTGCTCGACGGGTTAACTCCCCGGGAGGTAATCTCTGGTGTTATCCATGATGCAATGACCGCCTGACCCTACCGGGCCATTTTTGTCATAAACGTAGTCAGTAACTCGCATCGCCCCACCGCCGCCAGCCATAAACGCAGCCACTAACTCGCGTTGGGGTTAAATAATAAAAACCGCCTCCCGCCACATCCGAAATGAAATCGGAAAATAGCAGGAAGCGGTTAATTTCACGGCACAAGCGCCACAAGAACGGCACAGCGCCAAAAGGGAATTAGCCCTCCAGCTTGTTGAAAGCCTTAGCCATACCGGACTTCTTGTTAGCCGCAGTGTTGCGGTGGAAGACGCCCTTGGTGACAGCCTTGTCCAGCTTGCGGGAAGCAACGCGCAGCTGAGCCTCAGCAGCAGCCTTGTCGCCAGCCTCAACAGCAGCCTGGAACTTGCGGATCTCGGTGCGGACTGCAGAGCGGATAGCCTGGTTACGCAGGCGAGCCTTCTCGTTGGTCTTGTTGCGCTTGATCTGGGACTTGATGTTTGCCATCGTGAATACCTCTTGTATCCGTAGTAGTTGGAATTGCTACCGCCCGCCACCAAGAAAACTCCTGATCACAGTGCAAATTTCGGGGTCGAACCTCTGCTGGTTAAAACTCTTTAACCAGCGAGTTAAAACCACCCACTGCGCTTATGCGACGATGAAAACGCGAACCCAAGGTCCTGTCCGCGCTCGCCGCAAAGGAACGCAACGGTAAACAACTTGCAGAATCTTAGCAAACAGCGCTGCCTAATACCAGCCGCTGCCTAGTTCCAGCTGCGGCTAATTCCAGCCATAGTCACCGCGCAACCGGGCGGCGATGAGCTCGAAGCGCCTGCGGGGCATCATTGCGCCTGCGCGGCGAATACCCGATTCTGGAATGAGCAAGATACGGTCCATGCGAACCCACGATGGCTTGGGGTCTTCATTCCAGAACCCACTACCGATAAACAGCCACTCCGGGTGCTCACTGTGCTCGGTGCGTGTGGAAATCAGCATGCCCAGAAGATACTGGTCGTGGCGACCAACCACGACCACAGCGCGCTCACGCAAAGCGGCATTTTCACCTTCGAGCTGCAGCGGAATCCACACCACTTCGCCGGGGTCGGCCTGGCCATCCATGTCAGGGCTGTAGACAATTGTGCGGGCCAGTTCTGCGGTTGGGCGCGCGATGGTCACCGAATCTCGCAGTCGAAGTAGAGCCTCCTTGGACTCGTCGGAAAGCGAGGTGTCCTGAGCGAGCCCAAGTTGCGTGTTGAGCTTAAACAGTGCCTCATCGAGGGTGTCGGGGCCGCGGAACCACTCGGTACCGGCGAAAAGACGCGCGCTGATGCGATTGCGCAGGCGGCGCGGCCAGCTTTCGCGGTCATTTTGATCGGTGGGCGAAGTGGAGCTCATGGAATCTAAGTCTAGAGGTTTAGTGCGGAGGGAATCGATAGGTAAGATTGTGCGTGATTGTATTTAAGCCCGGCTGGTCGGTTTTCGAGGCCGGCGCATGTGGGTCGGCCAACGCCGCGCCCCAATGCCCATAACGTCTTTATTTTTCGGAGTAGACCCAACGTGACCAAGAATTTTGCGGAGCAGACTTTTACGGACCCCTCACGGATTCGAAATTTCTGCATCATTGCGCACATTGACCACGGTAAGTCCACCCTGGCGGACCGAATTCTGCAGCTCTCGGGTGTTGTGGAGGCGCGCGACATGCGCGATCAGTACCTCGACAATATGGATATTGAGCGCGAACGCGGCATCACTATTAAGGCTCAGAACGTGCGCCTGCCGTGGGTTCCGAGCGCAGGTAAGCACGCGGGGGAAGAGATCGTCCTGCACCTGATTGACACGCCTGGTCACGTCGACTTCACCTACGAGGTCTCGCGCGCGCTAGAGGCGTGTGAAGGCGCGATTCTGCTTGTCGACGCCGCGCAGGGCATCGAAGCGCAGACGCTGGCCAATCTGTACTTGGCCATGGAAAATGACCTGGAGATTATCCCGGTTCTGAACAAGATTGACCTGCCGGCCGCGGATCCGGATAAGTACGCGGAGGAGATTGCGCACATCATCGGCTGTGAGCCGGAGGATGTCATGCGTGTTTCGGGCAAGACCGGTGAGGGCGTTGAGGAAATGCTCGACCGAGTCTGTGAGCTCGTCCCGGCACCGGTCGGCGATCCAGAGGCACCTGCCCGTGCGCTGATTTTTGACTCCGTCTACGACACCTACCGTGGTGTGGTCACCTACATCCGTGTTGTTGATGGTCAGCTCAAGCCGCGTGAGGTCATTCAGATGATGTCCACCGGCACCAAGCACGAGCTGCTGGAAATCGGCATTGTTTCGCCACAGCCGAAGAAGTGTAAGGGCCTTGGCGTCGGCGAGGTCGGTTATCTCATCACTGGTGTGAAGGATGTCCGTCAGTCCAAGGTCGGTGATACCGTCACGCTGAACGCCACACCGGCTGAGGAGCCGCTGGAAGGCTACGAAGAGCCCAAGCCGATGGTCTACTCCGGTCTGTTCCCAATCTCTCAGCAGGACTATCCCGACCTGCGTGATGCGTTGGAAAAGCTCCAGCTTAACGACGCTTCGTTGACATTCGAACCGGAGACTTCGGTTGCCCTCGGGTTTGGTTTCCGCGGTGGCTTCTTGGGCTTGCTGCACATGGAGATTACCCGTGCCCGCCTCGAGCGCGAGTTCGACCTGGATTTGATTTCGACGGCTCCGAACGTTGTCTACCGCGTTGTCATTGAGGACGGCACCGAGGTCACTGTTCACAATCCGAGTGACTGGCCCGAGGGCAAGCTCCGCGAAATTTACGAGCCGATGGTCAAGTGCACCATCGTTGTGCCGAGTGAATTCGTTGGCCCCACCATGGAGCTGTGTCAGCAGAAGCGCGGCGAGATGGGCGGTATGGACTACCTGTCGGAAGACCGCGTGGAGCTGCGCTACAAGATGCCACTGGGCGAGATCATCTTCGACTTCTTCGACATGCTGAAGTCCCGTACCAGGGGTTATGCCTCGCTGAACTACGAAGATGCCGGCGAGCAGCTTGCGGATCTGGTCAAGGTGGAT
The DNA here is from genome assembly GCF_030232065.1 of Corynebacterium sp. MSK032. Taxonomy (NCBI): domain Bacteria; kingdom Bacillati; phylum Actinomycetota; class Actinomycetes; order Mycobacteriales; family Corynebacteriaceae; genus Corynebacterium; species Corynebacterium sp. MSK032. Next base: position 3,146 of record NZ_JASPJR010000001.1, read on the forward strand.
ATCCTCCTGCAGGGCGAAGCAGTCGATGCTTTCTCCGCTATCGTCCACCGCGACAATGCGCAGTGGTACGGCAACAAGATGACCAAGAAGCTGCGCGAGCTGATTCCTCGCCAGCAGTTCGAGGTCCCGGTTCAGGCCGCAATCGGTTCGAAGATTATTGCCCGCGAGAACATTCGTGCACTGCGCAAGGACGTCCTTGCTAAGTGTTACGGCGGTGACATCTCCCGTAAGCGCAAGCTGCTGGAGAAGCAGAAGGCCGGTAAGAAGCGTATGAAGAACATCGGTTCGGTTTCGGTGCCGCAGGAGGCATTCGTGGCTGCGCTGTCCACCGACGAGGGCGGTAAGTAAAGGGGAAACTGCATGCCACGGAAGCGGAAGAAACTGGTCGAGAACTTCGAAGAGCTGCTCGAAGCCGGTGACATGGATGCACTGAAGGCCGTCTATGACACTTGCGCTCTCGACGCAGTCTTTGGCTACAGCAAGGACACTGCACTGGCGCTCCGTGGCACCCCGCCAGAGCTCATGCGCTGGCTAATCGACCAGGGGATCGACGTCAACACTGAGAACCACTTCGGTAAGACCGCGCTGGCAGAGCATGCAAGCCGGGGCGATACCGACAAGATGAAAATCCTGCTCGAATGCGGTGCCGACATCGAAGCCGGTAAGTATCCTCCGCTTTTCATGGCAGCGAAGAGCCATCAGCCCAAGGCGATTGCGTTGCTGTTGGAAAATGGTGCTGACCTTCACCGCGAGAACCGCCTCGGTCACGGCCGGACAGCGTTCAAAGAGGCGGTTGCTGCTGCCGATACCGATTCCCTCAGTCGAGTCCTAGACAGCATCGAGGTGCTTCTGGACGCTGGTTCGGAAATCGACGACGAAGTGCGCGAAGAGTTCACCAAGTTCGGTCGCCGCTACAACCGCATGTCAGAGAAGCAACGCGACAAGTACCAGCCAGTTATGGATCGCCTCTACGAGCGCATCGGTGCGGAACGTCCGGACGTGATTACACCTCACGATGGCCACAGCGACATCATTGTCCCCGCAGGCAAGTCGACCAACGGTCAGTTCCGATACCTCTGGAACTACCTGGTGCCGGGTGGTGGCGCAGCCGCGACTGTGCAGGGCGAGGTTATTCGCATCGTGGGCCGGCTCGGGTACGAGGCCCTGGAGATGGGCTACGTCAACTGGGACGAAGACTTTGTCGCGATGACCGACTTTTGGCTGGAGACGGTTGGGGCTGCCGAGGATGCAATGGCCGTCGTAAAGCAGCGCAAAGCTGGTGAGGCGGACATTGATGCGTTGACGGCAGCGGCGGTCGCGTGGGTGGCAGAGCACCCGCAGCCGATTGCATTGGGCGAGGTTCCGTACCGACGCTAGCTCCCAAGACGCTAGCCCCAGTCGGGTGGCAAAGAACGGTTAATGGCCAACCTCTGCATTTATCAGTTGTGTCAGACGTTATCTTTGATGGGTGGAATCCGTATACCTAACAGCAATACTGTTTTCGATTATCGGCGGGCTCGGTGCTTCGTTGCTTCGGCTGCCGCCGCTGATTGGTTTCCTTGGGGCCGGTTTTGCCGTTCATGCAATGGGACTTGAGGAAATCCCGTTTATTGATTCGCTGGCCGAGCTCGGTGTTACCACCTTGCTCTTCACAATCGGTCTGAAGCTGAATCCCAAGGATATCGTGGCGCCGCGAGTGGTCTTTTCAGGGTTGGGTCACGCATTTTTAAACACGGTGGTTTTTGCCGTGCTGTTTGGTATCGCCAGTTTCTTGCCGCTGCGTGAACTCACGGGGCTGTCGGTGACTGCGTTGATTTACATCGGCATCGCGACTTCCTTCTCGTCGACGGTGTTTGTGATGAGCCACTTGGAGGAGCAGAACCGCGGTGCTTCGGCCATCGGACGCATCGCGATTGGTGTGCTCATTCTGCAGGACATCATTGCGGTCGGTGTGCTGGTGGCATCGTCGGGTAAGACCCCGGAGCTGTGGGCGCTGGCTCTACCACTGTTGTTCTTCATCCGTCCGCTGGCGGCGCGGCTTCCCAACCGCATGTTCCGCACTGAGCTGCTGGTTCTCACCGGCATTGGTATTGCTGTGGCCGCTTACTCGGCTTTCGAGCTGGCAGGGCTGTCCGGCTCGCTGGGGTCCTTGGTTGCCGGTATTCTGCTGTCCTCGCACCCGATTTCTGACCGTCTGTCGGAAGCTCTGATTAGTATCCGTGAGCTGCTGCTGGTCGCGTTCTTTATCGAAATTGGCCTCGGTGGTCTGCCAAGTGCTGGCGGCTACGTTATCGCCGCGATTATGGTCCTGTTCCTGGTGTTCAAGGTCACTATCTTCATCGGGATTCTCAAGCGCACCGGACTGTCCCTGCGCACTAGTGCGTTGGCGGGTCTGACGTTGAGTAACTACTCGGAGTTCGGCCTCATTGTCATGGCTGCGGCGACGCAACAGGACATTCTGCCCGATGAGTGGACCTCGATTATGGCAGTCGCCGTGGCGGGTAGCTTCATTGCCAGCTCGCTGATGGTCCCGCATGAGGACAAGCTGGTCAGCTTCCTGCAGAAGTTCGTCCCAGAAACCCCAGAGGACCGCCTGGTCCCAGAAGAGGCAACGGTCATTATTGATAACGCTGATGCCCTCATCATGGGTATGGGGCGCGTCGGCGTCGGTGTCTACGGCAGGTTGGTTAATGAGTACGGCATGAACGTCTTTGGCGTTGACTTCGATGAGGATCGCATCGAAGAGCTGCGTGAGCAGGGCTACCAGGTTATCCCGGGTGATGTGACAGACCCAGAGCTGTGGCACCACATCGAGTTGGAGAAGAAACCAGCGCTGTACGTGTTGGCGCTGTCTGAGCACGCTGAGACCTACGCGATGATTCAGAACATCCGTAAGCAGGACACCGAAGCCGTGGTTGCTACCACCACTAAGGTGCAGAGGTTTAAGGATCAGCTTCTCAACGTTGGTGCCGACATGGCCGTCTACCTTTATGACGGTGCTGGCGAGGAGCTTGCCGACCGCGCAGTGGAAACACTTCAGCAGCGTTCGTAGTCGGATCCGTGACCCCGTGATGGGCTAGCAGGGCTGCCGCGGCTAACCGCACTTTCAGATAAGCCTAAGCTGGAACTATGACTGATTTATATCTCGTGCGGCACGGCGAAACTGAGTGGTCGCGCACTGGGCAGCACACATCGGTAACTGATCTTCCTCTGACTGACAACGGTAGGGAAGAAGCCAAGGCCCTCAACGGCTGGCTGGATCCGAAGGACTTTGGGCTAGTGCTGGCATCACCCCGCCAGCGTGCCCAAGAGACCGCTCGATTGGCAGGATTCCACGACTTCGAAGTCGAAGAGGATCTCGCGGAATGGTTCTACGGCGACTACGAGGGGATTACCTCGAAGGAAGTGCAGAAGACTGTTCCCGACTGGCAGATTTGGACTCACGGTGTGCCCAATGGCGAAACCGCGGAGGAAGTCCGTGAGCGCGTTGAGCGCGTGGTCAAAAGGGTTCGTGAATCGGGTGAAGACAAGGCGATTTTGTTCGCACACGGTCACTCGCTGCGTGCGCTCACTACGGCCTGGTTGGAACTGCCCATTGAACTTGGCCAGTCCTTCCCATTGAATACTGCGTCCCTGTCAGTGCTTGGTCGCTACCATGACCGGCCTGCGGTTCTGCGCTGGAACCTCTCGCGGGGGCTGTAGCGGCGTTGTGGCCGGTGCCTCAGTGAATTCGCCGACACCGTTCAAGCTCTGTAGTGGGCGCCCGTGAATCACAATTCCGGTGCCTTCGATATCGGGGAGACCACCACGGCGGTGTTGTTACGGCGCGCGCCGAACCCTTCACCAGGTTTTGGTGCATATTCGCAGGATAGGACCCAATTGCACGCTCGCCGCTCACGTCGACTCTCCTTTGTTTACTTGTCTCCTTTAGTTAACTCCTTTTCCCGACCAGCTGTCGTATACAAGTAAGCAGTGCGACGTTTAGGGGACTCGGTGAGTCCAGCCCTCCGTGCCGTATTTGGTGTCAATAAGATGCTGCGCCGCAGCGAAGTCCTCGTCGGAAAGCGATACCTCGGCGGCGCCGTAGCGGTTGATGAATGTCTGCTTCATCGCGTCAATGACTTCGGCGCGGCTGGCACCCGTCTGGCGGCGGAGCGGATCGACGCGCTTCTTTGCGCTGCGCAAGCCCTTGTCGGCAATCTTGGCCTTGCCAATGCGCAGGACTTCCATCATCTTGTCAGCGTCGATGTCGTAGCTCATGGTGACATGGTGGAGCACCGTCGAACCACGGCGCTTCTGCGCGGCACCACCAATCTTGCCGCCATCGGAGGTGATGTCATTGATGGGGACATACCACGCATTGACGCCGAGCTGCGCGAGCGCAGCGATGACCCAGCGGTCGAGGAACTCATAGGATTCGACGTAGCTGAGGCCGGCGACCAGCTTCTCCGGAACATAGATCGAGTAGGTGACGCAGTTGCCACCCTCCATGAACATCGCGCCACCGCCGGAGAGACGACGCACCACTTGCACATCGTGCTTCTCTACGCCCTCGGGTTCGAGTTCATTAACATAGGACTGGTAGGAACCGATGACGGTGGCACGATCATCCCAATCCCAGAAGCGCAGAGTTGGTCCGCGCTGTCCGGAATTGACTTGGTCAAGGAGGAGTTCGTCGAGAGCAACATTCATCACCGTCGGCAGGACTCCCGGCTGCAAAACCTCCCACTCCAAATCAGTGAAGTCGACAGCCTGTGTCAGTGCACGTCGAACGACCTGCGCAATGATGTGGGTATCAAAACCGTGCAGTCGCACCTCGCGACCAGACTGATCCTCAAAATCCTTCAGCGCCGCATCGAGGCGAACCTGTAAACGCTCCGTATGGTCTCCCGCAGGTGCACCGAGCAGAGCGTCATTAATAATGTCGTAGGCTTCATCGGGCTCGAGGAAAAAATCGCCCGAAATGCTTATCGACGAAATCGTGTCACCGGTGGTCTCACAATCGGCAACAACCAATTTGCCGCCGGGAACCTTCATTTCTGAGTGGAACTTCTGCGGGTGCGTCATAGGATTCGATGGTACTCGCGCCGAGCGTTACGATGTCCCCCGTGTTTACGTCATCAACCTGCTAGTTCTCACCGCATTGGGTTGGTCGCTGGCGAGCCGTCGTAAAGCGAGTATCGGCCTTGCCGGGCTGATTCTGATCCCGGCGATTGCAGCGTTCGGCACCGCCATCTGGAAGATGATTAGCGGTGAGCCGCCAGAGCCACTAACGCTGTCGGTAACGGCAATTATTGCGATGGTTATCAACCTAGTCTGCGCGATTTTGCTGATGAATCTGCGCAAGGCTGACAGTGCGCTCATGCGCGGCGCGTGGTTGGCGGCGCGTAACGACGTCCTGGCGAACCTGCTCATTCTCGCCGCCGGAGTGGTCACCATTTTCTGGTTCAGCGCATGGCCGGACATCGTCGTGGGACTTGTCATCGGCGTCATTAGTCTCACGGCAGCGAAGGAAGTTTACGAGCAGGCGCGTGCCGAAGACCCCGAGCTGGAGATGGATGATGACGACTAGCGCTGACTAGTCCGGGGGTGGGAGCGAAGGTTGGGAAGGGGCCGGGGAGGGCCGGGGCCTACTTCCACATATCCTTCTGCCACTGCGGCTTATGGGCGTAGGTGAACTCGTAGTATTCCTTGTTCTTCAGCTCACTGGCTGCGGCCTGGTCAATGACAACCGTGGCCCGTGGGTGCAGCTGCAATACGGACGCAGGCATCGACGCGCTCAGTGGGCCCTCGATGGATGCGGCAATAGCGTGCGCCTTTGCGGTGCCGGTGGCCAGCAGCAGGAGGTGCCCCGCACGTGAAATGGTGCCAAGCCCCTGGGTGACCACGTGGTACGGCACATCGTCCGCGGAGTCGAAGAAGCGGGCGTTATCCAGCACGGTCTGCGGGTGCAGCGTCTTAATGCGAGTCAGAGAGCCAAAAGAGCTGGCGGGCTCGTTAAAACCAACATGCCCATTGGTGCCGATGCCCAGCAACTGAATGTCAATGCCGCCGGCCTCGATAATCTTTCGCTCGTAATCCTCGCAGGCCGCGCCGATATCGTCCGCGAGGCCATCGGGAATATGGACCCTCGCCGGGTCAACATCCACGTGATCGGAAAACTCATTGTGAATCACGTGGTAGTAGCTCTGCTCATGCTCGATGGGCAGTCCCACGTATTCGTCGAGTGCGAAGAAACTGCAGTCCTTAAAAGTGACTTCACCAGCCCGATGGCGACGAATCAGTTCCCGATACGTCGCAAGCGGAGTCGATCCTGTCGCTACACCGAGGTTTCCACCTTTGTTGGCGTAGTGAGCGAGGTAGTCCGAAGCGATGCTCGCGACTTCGGCCTCAGAATCGACGATGATGATTTCCATGGTGGAACACTCCTGAAAACGAGGGCTCGTGGCAGAAATTGCAAAAGGTGCGAGACAGAGTACCAGTGACTCCACAACGCTAAGCGCTATAGCCCTATTCAGATGAGGTTAATCTGCCACGGGGTGAGACCTGTAATTGAGCCCTGTTTTTCCTGCGTAGGCTACTTCACCCAGAAGTTGCCGTCTTCATCCTTGTAGATGATGTCGCCAGCGTGAGCGACCTGGGTGTCGTTAACCTGAAGCTCAACCAAATCCAGCGTTTCGACGATTGGTTCAATGTAGACGCCACCGTTAAACCAAACCTTGAAAGCATCTGCTGAAGTCGAAGAACCGGAGAAACGGTGTTCTTCATACTTGTGCACTGGTGCAAAGGGGCAACCAATAGCCTGTGCGACAGCTGGAGAGGCAGCAACAGCGCCCAGCACAGTAGCGGCACCGATGGCGACAGCGGCGATAGAGCGAGAGAATTTCATGGTTAATTCCTTCCCGAGTCGGGGATATGACGGAGTTATGGAGATGCCGAAGTGTGCACTGTCAGCTGCTGTTGCTGTGGGCTAGACTGAGCCTTCTTTTTCAATGACAAGCATGCGCGCCTCGCCCTGCGGGTGCGCGACATGTTCGTCGCCGGCTTCTGCGAAACAGATAGTGCCAGGCGTTAATGTGCGTACGCATTCCTCTCCCGCATCGCGGTAGTGCATATCGACGGCTCCGTCGACAACCACAAAGACCTCTTCGCCATCATTGATGTGCCACTTGTATGGCTGATCGCTCCAGTGGAGCCGAACGCTTGTGGCTCCAGTCATAGTGACCACATCCAGTGCGCCCCACGGGCGATCAGCGGTGAAGTCTGCGGCTTCGATGAATTTCATGAGGCAATTCTATGCCGATTCAGTCCCGGATGGGAAGGCCGGGCTGAACGGCTGCTTCCCTGTATTTACCGCCACTCGGCAGTTGCCGGGTCAATGCCTTCCTTACGGGCCTGAGCTTCAATCAGCTCCAGCAGGTAGCCAGCATTGCCGCGGTAGTACCGATCAAACCGGGAATCAGCGACGTACATGCGAGCCAACAGAATCTGCTTTTCTCGACCAGCCTCGTAGAAGCGAGTAATAGAGGCCAAGTGACGGTCAACTAGCTCGGCCGCCTCAGCGGAACCGGGCTCGACGTGGCGCTCGGCGGCGTCGGCAAGCGCATCGGCAAAATCCTTAGCCTCTGCTTCAAGCTCGGCCCAGTCGCTGTCCTTCATCTTTTCCTGAGCCTGCTGAGACTGCTCCCACTCAGTGGTGTCGCCCCAGCGCTCCTCAGCTTCGGCTTCTAGATTCTGCCAGTCGCGGCCCAAGAGCTCCGCTTTCGTCTTTGCTTTCATGGTATTTCCTTCCTCAATCAGTTTGTCCAAGGACTGCACCATGTGGTGCAGGTCAGCGATCTTCTCGGTGAGAACAGTTCGCTGTGCGAGTAAACGATCTTTCCGACTTCTCGGGGAGGAATCGCCGTGGATGAACTCCTCGATAGTCTTCAACGGCACACCGGCGGCGCGGTAGACCAGAATCTCCAGCGCGGTGTCGATGTCCTCATCGGTGTAGAGGCGGTAATCGGACCACGTGCGATACTGCGGGCTGAGTAGTCCGATGGCATCCCAATGCCTCAGCGTGCGTGTGGTAACGCCCAGGAGCTCGGCTGCCTCGCCGATGGTGTACTCGTTGTCGTTGTTGCTCACGGGAATCATCTTTCTGTTTGACGCCGCGTCAAGGTCAAGACCTGACGCCGAAATCCGTCGAGGAAGTTAGCTGGGGCAGCCGCAGGGGAGGGAGCGGGGCCGGGGTCCGCCAATCTTCGAGGCTCTACCGCAAGAGCCGAAGCCGATTGATTGCCGCTGCGACCTCCTGGACGCGAGGCTCGGCCAGATGACCAGAGTTGGTGAACTCAGCTGTCACATCGAAGAGTGAATGACAAAAGTTGTCGTACTCGCGCTGGATTAGGTCGGTGAGGTCAGTACGCCCATCGAGCTGCTTTACGACGGCGCCCAGAATCCGGGCAATTGCTTCTGTTTGGGAGGAGTCCATCAATTGGCTGACAGCGCGCAAATCAAGATTGTCCTTGCCCACCTGAATCAGCTCTAGACCACGAGCACGCGGTGGCTTAGGTGGTTTCGCACCGCCACCGCGCCCACCGCGACCGCCGCCGCGGCCGCCATGCCCACCACGGCCACCACCGGCGGGGAAGTCAGCCTGCAGAAAACGCTCACCGATCTGCGCAAAAGCAGGCGAAGGCTCGGCCGGAGTAGCCGATTCGCGGAGCTCACGGGCGCGCTTGGTGACGTCGTAAGGCGTGTACGCATCCATAGCAATCACGGTGTCCGCGACATCGATGAATGCACCAGAACCACCAGCGACGATGACCGTGGAGATTCCGTGGTTTTCCCAGAGCTCGCGGACCCGTGCGACCAGTGGAGTAATCGGCTCGCGGTCATCGGGGATGAGGCGGCGCATGCGCTCATCGCGAATCATAAAGTTGGTCGCGGAGGTGTCCTCATCGATGAGCAGCACTCGCGCACCGGAACCTAGCGCCTCCATCAGGCCCGCAGCTTGCGACGTCGACCCCGATGCATTCGCGGTGGAAAATCGAGTCGTGTCATCACCGGAGGGAAGGCCGTTGATAAACGGCGAGATATCCACACCAGTGATGGCTCGGCCGTCCTCGGCACGCAGCGCAACCGCAGTCTCGTCGGCGACTACAAACTCGCGGCCATCGCCAGCGACATGGTTATAAACACCCGTGACCAGGGAAGACAACAACGTGGACTTGCCGTGATAACCGCCACCAACAATCAACGTCACGCCCCGCGGAATACCCATGCCGTGCACGGTTTTGCCCGACGGCAGCTGAAAACTGTGCTGCAGCGATTCCGGCGAGGTAAACGCAGTCGCGCCGGGCTTCGGAAGCTGGCTATTGCCCGCCTGACGAGGCAACACCGCACTGTCTGCCACAAACCCAATCAGGTCCGCGTCCGCCACTGCACGGCGCAAAAAGAGCTGGTCATACTCCAATTCCGCGGCTGCCTCGAGCGCATCGATGGGTGCGTTCACGATGGCGTCGTCAAGCGCGTCAAACAGATCCTCACAGATCAAGCGCGCCGCCTCACGCCCGAGAATGCGTCGGCCGCGGGCGGGCAGTTGGATTTCTAGGCTGATCTGGAGGGCATCGTCATGCTTATCGACGTCGTGCGCATCCGCACGGAGCTCAGCGACAGCTGCTCGGCGCAAGACCTGCTGACCTGGAGAATCAATGAATAGTCCGCGACCATACTTCTTCAAAGCGCGCACGAGGCGGCGGTTCAACAAATCGAGCTCCGCCGTGCTGAACCTACCGGGCTGTGACCGGGAGGCGCCGCGATAGTCCAGTACGGACAGCGGAATGTGGACGCGTGCCCGCGATGCCGGGGCGTAGGGGTCGGATTGAACCTTGTCGATAAATAGCGTCGCGTCCAGGTCTGGCAGCTCGTGGGAGCCACGAAGAGATTTGTATGCACCGTAGCTCTTGCCATCGAGGTTGGAGAGACGTCGATAAAGGTCAGCGGGCATATTTCTACTTTCGTTGAAGATGTTAGATGTTCTTCCCGCGAGTGTAGTGGCTGAGGGGACAAGCGCGATTCGGTCTTTGACTGGCCTGGGCAGACAGCCACGTGCGGTAGCGCCGTTGCTACAGGCAGGTAGCGTAAAAGGTATGACTGATAGCTCGGAAGCTGCCAAACCCGCAGGGGAGAACCCAGAGTCGGTGCAAAAACACGCCAGCGCCAACGCCAAGCGCTACGTTTGGGCGCACGGTTTGCAGAATATCGGCGATCAAATCGTTGCGGCAAAGACGCTGTTGCCATGGTTACTTCATTCGGCTGGAGCGCCGGGCTTCTTCATCGCCATGCTTGTGCCGGTGCGTGAGTCTGGTTCGATGCTTCCGCAGGCAGCGCTGACACCGTGGGTAAAGTCTCGCCCGCGCCGCACAACCGTCTGGATCGCTGGTGCTTTGGGGCAAGCCATCGCAGCAGCGCTGATTGGTCTGGCGGCGTTGTTCCTGGAAGGCACCGCGCTCGGCGTCGCTGTCATCGTCGCGCTTGCAGGCTTTGCGACGGCACGAGCTCTGTGCTCGATGGCCTCGAAGGATGTTCAGGGCCGCACGATTCCGAAGGGACAGCGCGGGCAGATTAGTGGCCGAGCTGCGATGTTGGGCGGTGTCGCCGCAATTATTGTCGGTGCGGTGTTGTGGATCATCCGCGACAACGTCACCAAACCAATCGTGGCGGGCCTCATTTTTGTTGCGGCACTGTCGTGGGTGGTTGCGGTTGTGATTTTCCGGGGAATTGTTGAGCCCACCAACGAGGGGGACAAGGAAGAACCGAATAAAACCTGGTGGAAGGACACCTGGCGGCTCTTTGCAGAGGATAAAAACTTTCGTGACTTTGTGATTGTCCGAAGCCTCTTGCTGGTCACAGCACTGTCCACGTCGTTCATTGTGACCCTAAGTGCACAGGTGGGTGCTGACCTGGAAGCCGCTGATGGTGGTGGCGGGGGAGTAAGCGCCAACGTTGGTATCTTCATGCTCGCCGCCGGGTTCGCCTCTTTGGTTGGTGGAAAAGTCGCGGGAATCTGGTCGGATAAATCCTCGAAGAAGGTCCTGACCTACTCTTCGCTGGTCGGCTCGATTGTTCTTTTCCTGCTGGTCGCCAGTGCGCACTGGCTTTCCACCAGTGCCAATGCCTGGATTTTCCCACTCGGTTTCTTCGCAATGTCGGTCGTCCACGCGGGTGTTCGCGTGGCTCGTTCGACCTATGTTGTGGACATGGCAGAAGGCGACAAGCGCACCGAGTACGTCGGAGCGGCCAACACCATCATGGGTGTCGTCCTGCTCATCGTCGGTGCGCTTTCGGGTGTTATCGCCAGCTTCGGCCCTGCGGCAGCTTTAATCTTCCTGGCACTAATGGGACTGGTTGGTGTCGCTATGTCGAGCAGGCTGAAGGAAGTCTCGGCGCCCCACAAGACAGTTATTTAGAACTCTACGACCATCTTGCCGGTATTGCCTCCGCTAAACAGCTCGAGGAATGCAGCTGGCATGTTCTCGATGCCGTGACGAGTGGTGACATCGTAGGCGACCTTGCCACTGACCACGAGCGGAGCCATTCGCTCCTGGAATTCACCTGCCAGGTGCAGGTACTTTCCCAAGACGAAGCCGCGCAGAGTAATGCACTTGCCAATCGCTAGAGCCAAGTTACGTGGTCCGGTCGGAGCTCCAGTGTTGTTGTACTGGGAGATTGCGCCACACATAGCGACACGGCCAAAGGTGCGCATCGCGCCGATGGCTGCCTCGAGATGGTCGCCACCGACGTTGTCGAAGTAGAAGTCGATGCCCTCCGGCGCTGCCTGTGCCAGCTGTTCTGCAACCGGGCCGTCGTTGTAGTTGAAGGCGGCATCAAAGCCGAGTTCGAGTAGGCGCTCAACCTTTTCGTCCGAGCCGGCGGAACCAATGACACGGGATGCGCCCATCTGCTTGGCAAACTGACCAGCAGCCGAGCCGACCGCACCAGCAGCGCCAGAGATAAAGACGACGTCGCCTTCCTTCATCTCTCCGACAGCAGTCAGGCCAACGTAAGCAGTAAGGCCAGTAAGACCAAGGATGCCCAGGTAGGCAGCAGCCGGTGCAACGTTCAGGTCAACCGGTGTTGCCTCGGAATCGGCAATAACAGCATTGGTCTGCCAGCCATAAGAGTGGCGGACAGCGTCGCCAACCTGGAACTTATCCGACTTGGACGCAAGGACAGTGCCCACAGCGCCGCCAGTCATTGGCTGGTCAAGCTGAAAAGGAGGAACGTACGACTTGGTGTCGTTCATACGGCCACGCATGTAGGGATCGACGGTAGCGACCGAGTTGGCTACCAAAATGTCGCCGTCGTTAAGCTCTGGCAAATCGACGGTCTCGAGGCGGAAATTCTCGTCAGTCGGCAGGCCAGTCGGGCGGGAAGCCAGAACCCACTGCTGAGTGGTAGTGGGCAGTTCGGTTGTGGACGATGCATCGGTGGAAGTCACTATTATTCTCCTGTTGCGCGTTCCCGGATTTATTGTCGGTTTAATTGTTGACTCGCAGGTTACGCCTCTTGTACCCAGGAATCGAGGCGCTCAATAAGAACGCCCAGGTCCGCTAGCAAAGGCAAGTCGGGCAGTCGTTCGGCAATCACGTTGCGGACGCTTGTGTACCACCACAGTTGCTGGCTCGGAGTTGAACGAAAGCGTTCCCACAGAGCGTGGCCATCGCGGTCTAAATCCTCCAGAGTCTGGCTGAGATTGTGGAACTTATCCGCAGCGGCCACGATGACAGATTCCTCGCTGCCATGAGAAAGCTGCTCCAGGTAGGCATCGGCACGCTCCTGCCACGAGGGCAGGGAAGAGTCTTTGGTGACGCCCTCGACGATCTCAACCACGCGAGGCCCGAACTCATCTTCCATCTCGGCACGTGAGTAGTTTTCCGGCACGTCTTCCAAAATGTCGTGGAAGAGGGCTGCCAACAGCACGTCTTCGTCGTTAGTCACGCTCGCCGCAATCAACATCACCGACATCGGATGGCTGATATAGGGAACGCCCGAGCCCTTTCGGTAGTGCCCATCGTGCGCGCGAGAGGCGATAGCGATGCCGCGCATGAGCCTGTCGCTAGGGCGTGCCGAAGCAAAGGTGTCAGCGTTTTCCATGGGTATCCCGACCTTTCGTTGATGCTTGAAAAATAGCAGCGTCTAAGCTTGAACATCATGAACGTCGCAGAAGTAGATCCGCTCATCGAGTCGATGTACCGGTGGTCCGATGTCAGTGGTGTCCTGCTCATGGGCATCATTGGTGGCACCATCGCCCGGCAACGAGGCTACGACATCATCGGGTTCTTCTTTATTGCGCTGTTCTCCGCACTGGGCGGCGGCATGATTCGCGATGTTCTGATTAACCAGGGCACCGTCGCCGCAATGAGCCAGCCGGAGTACCTAATCCTGGCGTTTACTGGTGCGCTCATTGCGCGATTTTTCTATTTCAAAGGAAAGACCTGGGAATACGTTCAGGTCCACGGTGACGCTGTGGTCTCGGGACTCTGGGCAGCTACGGGAACGGTCAAAGGCGTCACGTATGGTCTGCCCATTCTGCCGTGCATCATGATGGGCGTTTTCACCGCCACTGGTGGTTCCATGATCCGCGACATTGTGACCGGGCGAGTACCCGCTGTTTTCGGCGGCAACCAGCCCACGGTCATCCCGGCCGTGGCTTGCGCGGTCATTGTCATCGGAGGCCACCATTTGGGATTTATGGCCGTGTCCATGGTCATTGGTCCTATCGTCAGCATCCTGCTTTCGCTGCTGGGGTACTGGGGTAATTGGCGAGTGTCGGCACACTCGGAGTGGGCGCCACTGAACGACACCGCGGCGCAGATTGCGGTCCTCGCACGTCGAGCAGAGGGCAAGAGCCGCGAGGTTGGTCGACGTTTCGAGCCCGCACGCCTCCGCAGCTGGCGTCACCGACAGATGGAAAAAGCGCTGCAGCGTCGCATTCAGGCTGAGGTTGATAGGGGAGTGTCGCGTTCCGACGCCGAGGCCAACGCGGAGGAATTCCTGGAGGAGTTCAATGCGGACTTCCCAGCGGATCTGCACATGCCGACGGCGCAGCAGGAGACAGTGCAGGATGACAGCGACGAATCCGATTTCGGTGTGGACCTATCCGGTGATTCCTATGATGACTACGGAGAAGATACGGCACTGCGGCAGCGGGAATACCGGGAGATGTTGGATCAAATTCTTGCGGACGATGAGGCGACCGATTTACTCGTCGCAAAGCTGATGAAGAAATACGAGCAGCGGGATTAGAGGAGCGGCAGAGACATGGCATCGACGAGTACTGCAAGCAGGCATTTTGGGTACATTATTAAGGAACACACCGTTGAGGTGCCCTGGGATCCTTTTACCGAAGCTGCGAATGCCGCGACATTTGAGCTTTTCGCCAGGGAAATCTATGCGCCAGGAAATGAGGATGCGCCGGCAATTGTCTATTTGCAGGGCGGCCCGGGATTTCCGGCACCGCGTCCGGTAGGTGCCAGCGGAGTAATCGGTGAGGCGCTGAAGGAATTCCGCGTCATCCTGCTGGATCAGCGCGGCACTGGGCGCTCGCATCGATTTGATGTGGCCAATATTGCAGATGTTCCGGCCGAGCGGCTTGCCCAATTGCGTCAGGAATACATCGTCGAAGACGCGGAAGCATTGCGAAAGCATTTGGGCATTGCCAAATGGTCACTGTATGGCCAGTCCTTTGGCGGGTTTTGTATTACTTCGTATCTCAGCCGCTATCCGGAATCCGTGGAGCACGCTTATCTCACAGGCGGTTTACCTGTTCTGGACCGTGGTGCTGACGACCTTTATCGCACGACGTATGCGAAGCTGCGCACCCGTCACGAGCGTTTTTATCGCGAGTATCCGTGGGCCGAAAACCGAATTCGAGAAATCTGCGCGCACCTCGAGCAATCTGCAGAAACTCTCCCCACCGGTGAGCGACTGAGTTCTCGCCGATTCCGCACCATCGGAATTGAATTAGGCCGCGGAGATGGATTCCACAATCTGGCGTATTTGTTGGAAGAGCCATTCCACATTCGCAATGGCGAAAAGCAATTGCGCACCGATTTTCTGGCCGATGTAGGGACCCGCGTGAGTTTCGCCGACGGTCCGCTATACGCCGCGATTCATGAATCCATTTATGGTGGCGTCGGGAACCAGCCCACAACTAATTGGGCAGCTCACCGTATTCGCGAGGAAATCCCAGGTTTTGAAGAAAAAGCCAATCCTGCAGGAGACGAGCCGTTTTATCTCACCGGTGAGCACGTTTTCCCCTGGCAATTCGACGAGGACCCCGCGCTCGTTCCTTTCAAGGAAAAGGCGGAAGCATTTGCGCAGCACACCTGGGAAAGCTCGCCGTATGATTCCGCACGCTTGCTTGCCGACGCCCCGACCTCGGCAGCCGCGGTTTACCTCGACGATATTTTCGTGCCGTTCGAGTACTCCATGGAGACAGCCAACTGCTACCGGGACCTGCGGCCACATGTGACCAATGCATTCCAGCATGACGGCATTCGCCACGATGGTGCGGCAATCTTTGCCCGGCTCCGCGAGCTCGTCGAGGATCACTAGGATGCCAGTTTGCCGGTGGAGATTCTCTCCCCGTAGAACTTCAAACCTCCGCAGAACCTCATGTAGTCCAGCATTGCCTCTCGGTGCCGTCTATCCTGGTGAGCATGTCGACAGCAGAGTTCTGGGATGGGAAATTCACCGCAGATCGCGAGGCCGCAAGTGACGGTTCGCGCTCTTTCTTTGGCGGCGAACCGAATCCGACAATCGCGCAGCATGTTGAGGTAATCTGGAAAGGTTTCTCCGACCCCTCACGTGCGCTCGACCTAGGCTGTGGCCGTGGCCGTCACACGGTGTGGTTAGCCAGCCAGGGCTGGGATGTCACCGGCATGGATTTCTCCAGCGTCGGGCTCGAACATACTGGAGCCGCGTTGGCAGCTGAAGGGCTCTCTGCGAACCTGGTCCAGCAAGACTTAACAGACTGGCAGCCGGAAGCAGGAAGCTTTGAGCTGGTAGTCGCCGCATTTATTCACCTGCCGCGCAGGGACAGGGAGAACCTCTGGCGAGCCGTCGCTGAGGCTCTCACTCCGGGTGGCTACTTTGTCTCAGTCTCACACCATCCGGACAACGAAGTCCACGGCCCGGGAGACCCCGAGCTGCTCTACAGCGCGGATGAGGTCACTGATTTCTTTGCGCACGAGCCGCAGAGTCTCGAAGCGGTGGTGGCGCAGCGTGACGTCGTCAAGCAAATCGATGGCAAGAACGTTGTCGACACCGTGGTGGTGCTGCGGAAGACCTGCGCGGAGAGCTAGAAGGAGCCTAGACCTCGGCGCGCGCAAGTCGAGCAAATGCGCCGTCTGCGTTGAGGAGGTTGTCATACGTGCCGCGTTCGATGAGCTGGCCGTTTTCGATGACCAGGATGTCATCGGCCTCGGCCAGTGTCTGAAGTCGGTGCGCAATAAAGATGCAGGTCGCTCCACATGCGCGGGCATTGTCTACGATACGAGCCTGCGTCAGTGGATCCTGGTGGCTGGTGGCTTCGTCGAAAATAACAATCTTTCCGGCGAGGTGTGCAGCGAGGTCATTGGGCTTAGTGCCGTCGGCTAGTACCGCGCGTAAGTAGGTGCGGGCCAGCGCCAGACGTTGACGCTGACCACCGCTGAGCCGCTGCGCGCGGCGGCCAATGGGCCTGTCCAGCGGCATCTCAGCAGGGTTGATGGCGGCGAGTTCGAGCGCCCAGTGCATCAGTGATTCGGGAACCTCGCAGCCATCAGGCGCGCCGAGACATAGATTCTCAGCGATGGTGGCCTCCATGAGAAAGGGATTCTGATCTGCGACAACAACCGTTCGGCAGACATTGGTTGAGCCGAGGTCACGGGCATTGTGGCCATTGATGATGACCTCGCCGACATCCGGATCGACATGCCGCTGGATTAGCCGGGAGAGTGTGGACTTGCCCGAACCAGTTGGGCCGACCACACCGATGAACTGGCCTGAGGCAATGCGCAGATTGATCTTGGTCAGTGCAGGGTTATCGGCGCCAGGGTAGCGGTAGCTGACATCGCTCAGTTCGAGGGCAGGGACTGAGTCGCCGGAGTTGGCCCTCGCGGTCTGCGCGTGGTGCAGGTCCAGCGACTCCGGCTGCTTCGGCTCTTCCACAGTCGGCGGCTGCGCGGCCAGCTCCCTGATCCGAGTGACTGCATTGAGTCCCGCTGGCAGAGAAGATGCCAGGCGCTCGATCGAATCCATTGATGAAGCAGTTCCCGCCACCAGGGACGTCGTCACCAAAACAGCAGGGAGCATACGGTAGTCGGCTGAAAGCGCCGGGATACCAGCACAAAAGACGGCAATGCTGCCACCCCAAATCCGAAGTCCGGTCGCGCCAGAGCGCAGTCCAGCCCGCTTGCCGCCTGCACGCATTTTCTGAGCAAGCTGTTCATCGAGCTCACGCAATCCCCGCAGCCGCTGCTCGGCTGCGCCGTAGATGAGGATTTCCTCCCGAAGGCGCAGCGTATCGGCAATGTACTGCGCAATGTCCGTGCGTGTGGAGTTCGTTGCGGAAGCCTCCGTCGTCGCCTTCTTAGAGCCTGCGAGCGCAATCACAAAGCCAACCGCGAAGGTCAGCGTCAGAGCAATCGCAGGCAGGGCTCCGGCAGTCGATGCCGCTGTCACGACCGCCATCAGCGGAATCAGTACGGCCGTCACCGCGGGCGCAATTGTGTGCGCGAAGAAGACTTCCACTCGGTCAACATCACGAATCGCAATTGTGTGAATCCTGGCAGTACCCAGCCCATCGGTTACCACGGGCGCCTGCGGGATAAGACGCTCGACGATCCACAGCCGCAGCTCGCCGAGCAGCCGAAACGCAGCCAGATGCCCGAGGTACTGCTCGACATACCGCAGAATCGCTTTCAACAGCGCCAGCCCTGCAACCACGCCAATGACCGCCCACGTCCACTGCATGCTCAAGCTTTGCGACGAGTCGGTTGCGTCCCACTTCGACAGCGCAATTGTGGCAATTGCCCAGGCGGGCACAGCCAGCATCAATGCACCCAGAATGTGCCCAGCCACGCGTGCGAGGATAGATGCACTGAGCGCTCCGCGAGCCTGTGCGGAAAAGCGCAGCAACCAGATGATGTTGTTCATGTCAGCTCTCCTCGGTCAGCGCTCGTGCGTAATACTCATTGCTTGTGCTCAGTTGGTCGGGTTTGCCCGCAGCCACGATCCGGCCTTCGGCGACGACAATGACCAGATCAACGTCCGATAGCGCTTCCATGCGGTGAGCGACCATGATGCTCGTTCGTCCTTCAGCAAGGCGGGTCAAGGACTCCTTGATGAGACCTTCCGTCCGACGATCGATGTCCGCTGTCGGCTCGTCGAGAAGCACAATCGGAGCGGCGCCGAGCAGACCACGCGCAATGGCCAGGCGGCGTCGTTGCCCGCCTGAGAGCCAATTGCCCTGATCGCCGACCTCCGAATCGAGACCACCAGGGCGCTGCTCGATTTCAGCGAGTAAGTGCACGTCGCGAAGTGCTTTTCGCATATCGACGGCCGTTGCGTCCGGGCATGCGATGCGAAGATTGTCCGCGACGGTGGTGCCGAAAATGGCTGGCTGCTGGGAGATGAGCAGCGAGTTGGCGAGCAACTCCGGGGTCGAAAGCGCGTGGCCGTCAAGGCAGACTTCCCCGGAATGCGGCTGTAGGCCTGCGAGTACACGCAGGAGTGTGCTCTTTCCGGAACCGCTGGGGCCAACGATGCCGACTCTGCTGCCGGCTGGAATTGTCAGGTTGATATCGGAGAGAATGCGCTTTTCGCCGATGTCAACGCTCACATCGCGGAGGGAAATCTCCGGTGCGTGCGGTGCGGAGGCTTTGGCGGAATGCGCTGTTCCGGTTGTGAACGCTTTAGCGGCAGGCTCACCGAATACCTCCACTATTCCGTTTCGATGCGTGCGCCCGCCGAGTCCGATGTAGAAAGTGCGGCCGACGCGATTGACGGGCTCGTAGAGCAGAACGGATAGGAAAACACCTGCGAGGGCCGTGCCCACGCTGATTGCATCTGCCTGCAAACGCAGCAAGACAAGACCGATTGCGGTCGTCGACATTGCAATACCAAAAACCGCGTCGTTGACAATAATCATCAGCTGATTGCGGGCGAGTAGGGCGGTGAGCTCAGACATCGCAGTGCGAGTTTGGCTGGCAAAACGTGCCATGACTCGATCAATTGCTCCAAGAACTTTGAATGTTCCCAGCCCTTCGAGCATCTCCAAGTAGGCATGCGTGGCCTTCGCTTGCTTTCGGCGATACGTCGCATTGGATTTCCGCAGAATCTTTCCCGCACCAATAATGATCAGCGGCGTGGAAATGAAAAATAGTGCCAGCCACAAGGCGGTTTTCGTATCCACCCACAAAGCCCAGACCGCCAAAATGATCAGTGGAGCACTAAACGAGGCCAACGTGGGAGCGAGAAATGTCGCTCGGTAGTTCGCGGTCTGTTCGACGCTTGTGGTCGCGGCATCGAAGAGTAGGCCTTCGCCAGTGTTGGACGCGCTTCGGTGTGAGTGACCGGATTTCCCGCCACCGTGCCCTCTTCCATGCGCGTGCTTCGGGGCTTGTTCAGGAGCGGAAAACTCCGGCTTCAGCACACTGCCAACCACATGTGAGCGCCACAGCTTTTCCTGCTCGCCAGCAAGCCGTGGTGGCAATGCCTCGGTGACATAAGCACAGAGGCTTCCCAAAATGACCGCCACAATTGCAGCGGACAGGGATTCATGAAGTCCCCACTGCCCAAACCAGTTGCCGCCACTGGTGTCTGCGACACCGCCGTACAAACTGCTGAGAGCATCGAGCGTGTATCCAAGAGACACGGCGCTGAGAGCGAAGAAAAAGCTGCGCCCCCAGCTGGATAACAAAACCCAGTGCATTCCGCGGGGTGGGGAAGTCAGTGCTTCATGAATCCACATAGCGACGTGAAAACCTATTTTCTATTTAGCCAGTGCGTCAGCGATCTCACGCAGTCCATCGGGCATGTGCATTCCGGCGGTGCCAGAGGTCGTCTTCGCATCAATTAGTTGCACTCGATCATTCTTGACCGCAGCGACGTCGGCAAGCGCCGGGTTATCCAGCAACTCCTGGAATGGAGCCTTGCCCTGGCCGTGGAAATCCTGAATCAGAATGACATCCGGATTCAGCTGCACAATTGTCTCCGGATCAGCGGGAACGGCACCCGGACGCTTGCCCTTTGGCGAGATCGGCTCGCCACCGGCCAGCTCAACGAGATTCGTCGTCGCCGACTGCATGCCCATAATCATCTTCTGACCACCGCGGGCAAACAGGACCAGCGTCTTTGGCTTAGTTGTGGAATCAATTTCCGAGAGAATCTCTTCGGTTTCCGATTCAATCTTGGCAACCATTTCAGCCGCCTTATCTTCGGCTCCGAGCAACTTGCCGAGTTTGGTCACCGACTCTGCCAGCGCCTTCGGCGAGGCGAAATCACTGCTGGCAAACGCCGCGGTCGGAACATCGCTGGCACCCAGCAGCTCACTTGCCGACTGCTCCTGATCATGGCGGCTGGTCATCAACACCATGTCCGGCTCATAGGACAGAATCTGCTCCGGATCCGGCTTCGTGGAGTTGGCAATCGCGTTAGGCACCTGACGCGCCAGCTCAACCTGATTACCCGAGCTCTCATCGAGCGCATTCTTCGTCACGGCTACGACACGCTCTGGCCCAACCAGTTCCAACGCCAGATCCGCAACCTCGGTCGACAGTGCAACGATGCGCTTCGGCTGACTCTGCACCGTAACGTCGTGGTCACCGACGGTCACAGTACGCGGCCACTGCGCCTGCTGGTTTGTCGAAGTTTCGCTTGACGACGACTGCTGCGCCGTCTCCTCCGAGGAAGAACAAGCGACCACCGCAGCGAGGGGGAGTGCTGCAATCAACGGCAGAGTGACGGCCTTTTTAGAGTTTCGCTTCAAGGCAGAGATAGGAGAAGTTGGTGAAAACACGAAAGTACTTCCTTGAGTGTTGAGTTTTGATTGTTGGGGAGTTTTCGGTTGCGTTGGTGCTAGCTGGAATCAGACAGTGTGAGTCAGACAGTCTGAAACAGCCAACTGCAATCAGTCAGCCGGGCGAGCCCGAGCCAACGCCGTCACTCGCACCGAACCGGTATGTGGATCGGTATCGACAGCACTGGAGATGCGATAAATCGCATCTATTCGGGGAGGTGTTAGCACCGCTTCGGCGGAACCAGTGACTTCCAATCCGCCGTTGTGAATCACACTGAGCCGGTGACAGCTGCGGGCCGCGAGGTTGAGGTCATGAAGAACAACTCCGATACCGTGGCCTTCGTCGGCTAGCTCGCCGAGCAGCTCGAGGATTTCCAGCTGAAACCCGATGTCCAAGGCCGCAGTGGGTTCGTCGAAAAGCATGACCTTGGCCTGTTGCGCCAATAGCTTTGCGATGAACACCAATTGCCGCTGCCCGCCGGACAGAGCTGTGATAGGGCGGTCGGCGAGTGCGGTGACACCAACGCGGTCGAGCGCGTAGGCGACGATGTCGTGGTCCGTGGAGTTTAGTGAGCTGCGGAAACGGTCACGCCGACGGTGGTGCGCGTACCTGCCGAGTGCCACGACAGTTCGAACGTCAATAGCAGCATCGGCCGGTGTGTGCTGCGGCAGGTACGCCAATCGAGTGGCGCGTTCGTGGGCGCGAAGCTTCGTCAGCGGCGCGCCGAGGAGCTCAACCTGACCCGAACTCGGTGTCACAATGCCAGCCATAGCACGGAGCAAGGAGGATTTTCCGGTACCGTTGGAGCCGATGATGCCGTGGACTTCGCCGGGGCGAATAGCAAGGTTCACGCCACTTACGACGGTCCGATTGCGGTAACCGACACTGAGGTCGGTAGCCCGCAGCAGCGCGGTGCTGTCGGTGTCTGGCTTAGTGACGTGGTCGGTGAGGTTTTGTGTCTGCTGACTCATGGTTGGCGACCACCTTGCCGAAGAATCAACGCGAGTAGCGCAGGTGCGCCAAGGAACGCGGTGACTGTGCCAGTTTGCAGTGCAACTGGGGAAAAGAGACTGCGGGCGACGAGGTCGGCGAGAATGAGAAACACTGCGCCGAGGCACATAGAAATGGGCAGCAGGCTGCGGTGATCGGGGCCGATGGCAAGGCGAATCAGGTGAGGGACGACCAATCCGACAAAGGAAATAACGCCAGTGACAGCGACGCCCGCTGCCGTGACTAAAGCAGCCAGGGCGAGTAGCAGTTGCCGGATCCAGACTGTGCGCATACCAGTGGCAGTGGCCTGTTCTTCGCCGAGGAGGAGCAGGTTGAGTTCGGGAATGAGCATCATCAGGATAACCGTGCCGACGGTAATGGGGCCGACTGCCAGCGCTATGTCCTGCCAATTGGCAGCAGTTAAATCGCCGTTGAGCCAGAACATGGCCTGTTGCGCGTCATCACTGTGTGGCGCGTTCGCGATGGTGGCGGCGATGACTGCGCCGAGGAACGCATTGAGCGCAATGCCGACGAGCAACAGGGTGGCTCCACTGCCGCCATTGAGACCGGCGACGATCTGGACAAATATGACAGCCAGCAACGCGCCTATGAATGCGCCTGCCGAGAGGACCCACGGCGCTTTCGCGGCCACGCCAGTGACGATGAGAATAACGGCTACCACTGCTGCACCGGAGGAGACACCGGTAACACCAGGTTCGGCCAGTGGATTGCGAAAGACTGCCTGCATGGTTGCGCCCGCGACAGCGAGCGAGGCACCGACCAGCCCCGCCAACAGGACACGGGGCAGCCGGATGCTCCAGACAAGTGATTGCGTGGCAGGGGATATCTCTGGCAGGAGGTGGTTGAGAGCTGGGAGGTCGTCGGAAAGCGTATTGATGAGCGGGGTGAGCAGTGCGACGATGCCGTTGCTGAAACCTGTTCCCGCGGGGCCGATGGAGATTGCCAAGAGGATTGTGGCGGGGACGGCCAGGAAAAACAGAAAGCCGAAGAGCCGGGCTCGAAGTTTTTGGTTTCGAGTACGCGGAAGAGAAGCTCTATCGACAATAGTGTTCACTTGGCTAATGATGGACAATGTGAAAATAATTGTCAATAAAGGCGTGTCAGCGGTCCTGTGGGATCTCCTAAGGACAGCAAAACCCCGCACCAGCTCCCCTGTGAAAGTGGGGTGCTAATGCGGGGTGAAGAAGCTCTGTAGCTTACTTCTTGTCGCCCAGGCGCTCGTCTGCCATGTCGCGAACCTTCTTGATCTGGTCGGCCTTGTCCTCGCCGAGCTTGTCCTTGCCCAGCTGCTCAGCCTTGTCCAGAACCTTGTCGGTGTTCTCTTCGTTGCTCAGTGCTTCCTTGGCCTTGTCCATAAGTCCCATGGTGAAGTCTCCTTCCATTCGTAATGTCTACTCGCGTTTTTTCGTTTGTGACATAGAGTGTACCGATGAATTGGCGACCTTGCGACCGTATTGGCCCCACGGAGTGAAGTTGATATTCGACTAGCAACACCGTGGCCGACAGTTATTGAGCTGTTTTGGTGCGGGCTTCATCTGCCTTGTGCATGACATCGCGCTCGTACTTGCCGACGAACATCATGAGGACAAACGCTATAGCGACAACGCCAATGAGGGTTGCGAATGTAACATTCCAGCCTGCGAAGTCGATCAAGAGGCCGACACCAGTCGAGGCGAGTGTTGCGCCGAGAAGGTATCCAAACAATCCAGTGAAACCAGCTGCGGTTCCCGCAACATACTTAGGCGAGAGGTCGATGGCCTGCAGTCCGATGAGCATGATTGGACCGTAAATGAGTGCGCCGATCAGAGAGATGAGCACGTAGAACATCCACAATGGTGCCGTAGCGGGTAGCTGCCAGTACGCGAAAATGGTGATGCCGGTGCCGACCAGGAAGAGCATGCCGGCGCCTGAGCGCCAACCCTTGAAGACCTTGTCGGAGACCCATCCGCACAGCAAGGTGCCCACAATTGCTGCGCCCTCGTAGAGCATGAATCCGATGATTCCGCCCGTGACGTTGGTCTTGTGCAATTCGTTTGTCAAGTAAATCGGAATCCAGTTAAGAACTCCGTAACGGAGTGCGTAGACGAACACATTGGCCAGCGCCAGCATGACGATAACCGGGTTGGTAAGAACATGGTTCTTGACGATTGTGAACCAGGGTTCTTGTGCCTCGTCATTAGTTCCTTCGACCTTGTCCGGGTCGTTCCGGTATTCCTCTACCGGAGGCAGACCCATGGATTGCGGGTTATCTCGAATCAGCAGGAATGCGATGGCGGCAATCACGAGCGCGACAATTGCCGGTAGCCAGAATGCGGGAGTCCAGTCGGCGTCGGAAGTGGCGAACGAATGCAAGCCCCAGGCTGCCAGAGCACCGCCGACGGCGGCGCCGACATTGTGGGCAGTGTTCCAGATCGACATCAAAGTGCCACGCTCGGATGTCGAGAACCAGTGGACGACAACTCGTCCAGAGGGCGGCCAGCCCATGCCTTGGAACCAACCATTGATGAACATGACTGTCGCGAATATTGCAACAGAGGCGCTGATTGCTGGGACGAATGCAACAAAGAGGTTTACGACCGCGGACAGTGCTAGGCCAAGCGGGAGGAAGTACCTGGCATTGGCTCTGTCGGAGAGCATGGCCATGAAGAATTTGGATAGGCCGTAGGAGAACAGAACTGCATTGGCTACGATGCCGATTCCGGCTGCGCCAAGTAGGTCGTGCTTTTCCAGTACGGCGGACACCAGGGGGATGTTATTTCTGATGAGGTAGAAGCCCGCGTAGCCGATGAAGATGCCCATGAACACGTTGAATCGCCAGGTTCGGTAGGTCGGGGCAATTTTCTCCTCGGGGAGGGGAGCTGCTGGGCCGGGTGCGCTGAGCCAGCCGAGCCTCTGACTGCTCATAATGACAGTCCTTTCGCTGAAGGCCGCCGTTGCCTCTAATGCAACCTGTGCGGGTGGTTAGGGCAGCAGGCGGGGAGCTTTATCGTTTCAGCGTTGAGTTTACAGAGACTTCAGTCTCTATTAACGGGGCATTAACCTCCCGGCCTTGGAGGTCTTTGAGAGGGGTTGGCGTAAAAGCAATTAATGCTTGTCACTGCCTAGAGAATGTCATTAATGGCCTCGGTGGGGCGAGCCATCCTTACCCCCTTATTGGTGACGACAAACGGGCGCTCAATCAGGCGTGGGTGTGTGACCATTGCGTCCAGCAGTTCCTCGTCGCTGGAGTCCTTGGAGAGTCTCAGTTCCTTGAACTCTGCTTCCTTGGTGCGCACGGCATCGATGACGCTCAGGCCGGCCGCCTCGATTAGCGAGCGCAGCTCGGTCTTGGTTGGAGGAGTGTCTAGGTACTTGATGATTTCCGGCTCGATTCCGGCTTCGCGCAGTACGGCGAGGGCCTGGCGGGACTTTGAGCAGCGGGGGTTGTGATAAATCTTCGCTTCCATGCCTCCATCATGGCTGATGTTGTGGTGTGAAGGTTGATGGAGCGGTGTAACTGTATGTGGTGAGACCTTGTTCATTATTTATCCTGAAAGGCTGTAAAGCCGATAACACTTAAGTTCAATAGGTTGAAAATAGTTGTCGTTAGGTTTACTCTCACACGTGATAGATGAACGGCGAAGTGCGCCCCAACCGCCCCTAAGGTGACCAGATTTACTGAAGCGGCCGGTCAGCGTAGCCGTCGTAAAGCAATAACAAACAATCAAGAGCGGACACCAACATGACAATTTCCGGAAAACTTTCGCGATCAGCTAAGTCCATGTGTGCGGGCCTTTCGATCTTGCTAGCGGGCGCTGGCCTTGCAGCGTGTGGCGATGGCAGTGAGGGAGCCAGCGGCGAGAACCCAATCAACGTCGTTGCTTCCACGACGCAGATTTGTGATTACGTGAAGCAGCTGGACATCGATGAAGTTGATTTGACCTGCCTGTTGGCGCCGAATGCAACAGCACATGAGCTGGAAATGACCCATGAGCAGCTGACCAAGACTGGTAACGCCGATCTCTTGTTCGTCAACGGAGTCGATTTGGAGCACTTCCTGGACCAGGCGATTGAGTCCTCGGGCTTTTCCGGAACGATGGCAGTAACCAGTGGCGTTCTCACTGCAGGTGACGTAGATGCCATGAAGGCAGCCAAGGACACGGACAAAACAAAGCCGCTGCCACCAGAGAAGGCGAAGAATGGTAACTACACCATTGACCGAGGGGTGGAAAAGATTGATGTCGCCCCATGGCCATTCCCGCCGGAAGAACCCGGTGAGGAGGCGGAATTCCGCTTCGATCCGCATGTATGGACCTCACCGAAGAACGCCAAGATCCAGGTTGCCAATATCGGCTACGCCCTGGAACAGATCGCTGAGGAACGTGGCGACAATGAGCTGAAGTCCACCATCGCCGACCACGTTGCGGCCTACCAGGACAAGCTGAATCAGCTGGATGAGTGGGCAAATAAGTCCATCGCCACCGTGTCGGACCCTGTGCTGTTTACCAGCCACGATGCCTTTGGATACTTCTCCCACGAGTTCAATATCAACTTCATCGGCGCAGCGCTGTCTGATTTCAACGAGCAGCAGGATGCCACGGCCGCGCATATCGCCGAGGCGGCAAAGACCGTGAAGGATGCGGGTGCAACCGCGCTGTTTGCGGAGAACTCGAACAACTCGAAATCAATTGAGGCGATCGCCAAGGCCGCAGGTGTCAAGGCCATCGTTGGTGAGGACGCACTCTACGGCGACTCCCTTGGTCCGGCTGGCAGTGATGGCGAGACCTACATCGGTTCCATCATCCACAACGTCACTCAGGTTGTGACGGCATGGGACGGAACTGTCGCGCCCCTGCCGGAGGGCATCAAGTGAGCCGTAACCACTTAGCCAACCCCATGTCTGCCGAGCCCATAGTCACGCTCCGCGATGCCTCATTCGGCTACACGGCGGTACCCATCGTCAATCACATCACCGCCAATGTCGCGCCGGGTACCGGGCTTGCACTCATCGGCGCCAATGGCTCTGGAAAAACGACTGTGCTGCGCGGAATCCTAGGTGGGACTCGTCTTCTCGCTGGTGAGATGCACAACAACGCGAAGATTGTGTCCTACGTCCCGCAGTCGGCAGACCTCGATCGCACTTTTCCGGTCACGGCGTTCGATGTCGTCGCCATGGGGGTGCTGCACGAACTGCGCCCCTTCCAACCGCTTGGACACCGCAAAGAACGCATCCACGCAGCGCTAGCCAAAGTCGGGCTTGCCGACCGCACCAGTGAACGTTTCGGCAACCTCTCCGGTGGTCAGCAGCAACGCGTTCTGTTGGCGCGTGCCATCGTCGCACGTCCGCAACTCGTGCTTCTCGACGAGCCGTTCAACGGCCTCGACACTGAAAATCGGGCGATGCTGCTGAATCTCCTCAACGAACTGAAGGAAAATGGCACGGCAATTATCGCGGCCACCCATGATCTTGTTCTTGCTGAGGAGACCTGCGAAAACACATTAATTGTGGCGGAGCAGCCGGCTTTTGGTGCGACCTCGAAGTTGGTGCCAGCCTATGTGGACTGAGCTTGCGAATGAGCTTGGGGTAGCGCCTTTCATGTTCAGGCCACTAGTGCTGCTGATTGCCCTCGGGGCGGTCTCTGGCCTGGTCGGTGTCATCGTGAACCTGCGTGGCCTCGAGTTCAATGCCGAGGCCATGGTGCATTCGATTTTTCCCGGAATTGTGGCCGGTGCCGTATTCGGCGGCATCGACATGATTATCCCGGTGGCTGCAGCATTTGCGGTGGTAGTGGCAGTAGCACTGACCTTGGTATCGCGCTCGCACATGTCGGAAGCCGGAGTGGCAGTTGTACTGACCAGCTTCTTTTCCATCGGTGTGATTCTCTCGCTGAAGAAAGGTGACCAGTCAGGACAGCTGGAAGCGCTCATGTTCGGGCGACTGCTGGAAGTCACTGACTCCCGTCTCACCAGCGCCCTGATTGTCTGTGCCATCGCCTTGGTTCTTATCGCAGTGACCTGGCGCCGGCAGGTGTTTGTTGCCTTTGATCGCTTCGGTGCCAAAGCCGCAGGCGTCAATGTGTGGGGCATCGACCTCACCATTAACGCGGCGATTGCTGCGGTCGTGGTGTCGTCGGCAAGCGCTGTGGGCGTGCTTCTGGTAGTCGGATATCTGGTCGTGCCGGGAGCGGCGGCGAGACTGCTGACTCGCCGAGTTCATGTGATGGTGCCGATTGCGATTGCAGTGGGCTGCCTCAGCGGAATCGTTGGTTTGGCACTGGTGCCTTTGGGGCCGGTGTCGCCTCAGGCAGTCGTCGCGCTGACCTCGGTGGGACTGTATTTCATGGCACTGGGGCTGCGCGTCGTGCTGGGAGGAGACCGTGTCTAGCATCCTGATTTTGCCCATTATCGAACTGATACTGGTAGGAGCCCTGGCTGGAGTAGTTGGGGTGCTCGCGGTGCTGGGAAAACAAGTGTTCTTCGCAGAAGCGATTACACATGCGACTTTTCCCGGCGCGGTTGTGGGCGTTGTTATTGCGGCAGCGCTCGGCCTGAGCCACTCGTGGATTTCGGTGTTCCTCTTTATCGGAGCATTTCTGATGTGTATTCCGATTGGGGCACTGTTCGGTCTGTCAAAGGTGGGAACGACGTCCTCGGCGGCAGGAATTGTGCTGACATTTGGGTTCGCACTGGGCTACTTCCTGAACAAGTGGTTCGCCCCGTTGCCGGTGAAGGTAGAAAGCTTCCTGGTCGGCAGCGTACTTAACGTGAACAAGATTGATATTGTGCTGTCCGGTGGCCTCTTGCTGCTGGTGGCGTTGGTGCTGGTGGCTCGGTGGCGGCAGCTGATTTACTTCACCTTCGACCCGGAGTCTTTCGGAGTCGCGCATTCGAGCAGAAAAGCACAGCTGGTCATCAGCGGGCTAATCGTTCTGACTCTGGTGGCGCTGATTCCGGCTGTCGGCACGATTCTATCCATCGCGCTGTTGGCTGCCCCGGCAGCTGCGCTCGTTGGGGTAGTGAACGATACCCGTTTGCTATTCGTGTTGGCGCCATTGATGGGTATCGCGATTGGCCTGGTGGGGCTATTCATTGCGGTGGCGGCGAATCTGTCAGTTGGTGGCTGCATTGGTGTATGCGCCGGCTGTTTCTATGTCCCCCTCAAGATTGCGTCAACACGCAATAGCGCTAGAGTTTGAAGAATGCACGTGGAGGATTTACCAGCAAAGACCCAGGACTACCTCAAGGTCATTTGGGATTTGCACGAGCGCACCGGTGAAAAAGTGGCACTTGGCGACGTCGCTGAGCGGATGGGCGAAAAGAAGCCCACCGCCAGCGAGGCTGTAAAGAAGCTAGCTGCACGTGGCCTTGTCAACCACGAGCCGTATCGGGGCATTAGCCTGTCGGACCGTGGGCGAGACATTGCGCTAATCATGGTGCGTCGCCACCGGCTGATTGAAAGCTTCTTGGTTTCGACTCTGGGATACACCTGGGATGAGGTTCACGAGGAAGCCGAAAAGCTTGAACATGCGGTCTCGGATGATTTCATTAGTCGCATTGATGCAATGCTGGGATTCCCTGAGCGCGATCCGCATGGCGATCCAATTCCCAGCGCAAGCGGTACCATCGCCAGCGCAGTGCGCACCGACCTGACGGATATCGAAGCCGGCGCGATGGTGGTAGTCGATCGCATTAACGACTCCGACCCTGAACTACTGCGCTATTTGGCGACATCAGGGGTAGGACCGGGGACCGTGCTCCGAGCCGAAGCCGCACCATATGCAGGCATGCATGTCTTTGCCATCCTCGATGAGGCGGACGATACCGAGCCAAAGAAAATTCATGTGGCAGACTCGGCACTATGGGCAATCAAGGCGACTCCAACAACGAACTGACGAGGGCCGCAGCGCGCTCTTACTATAAGGTGTCGCGGAATCTCACTGGGCCAACTAAAGTGCCACCCGCACCGTCAGTTTCGTTCGACAGCGTGAAGAGTGCTCGTCGACAGGCATATGCCAGTGTCGAGAGCGTTGATGTGCCACTCAATGCCATCGCTATCTCGCCTGCTGAGCAGCAGGAACACATGGCTAATCTCGAACGCCGCTTGAATGCCTCGACCAAAGACATGCGGGCACTGCTGGACTACGAAGAGCGCCGCATTGCGGTCACTAGCACCGTCAAAGAGGCAATCGTCTATACGCTGCTGGCAATACTCCTTCTGGCAGCAGCCATTGGACTTGGCTACGCCAGCCACCTGGGGGCCGATGCGATTTTGAATGCTGCGGCGGAGGTGACGCCGCGATGAGTAAACGCTCAGGCTCCGACAACGGGTGCGCGACGGTCATTGTCGTATTTTTCTTCTTCGGCCTGATTGTTCAGCTCTTCGGTGTCACGCTGTGGATTCTGCAATATGCATTGCCAGTTGCGGGCTTGGTGCTTGCGATTCTCATTGCATACCAGGCGTGGGTCGGTGTGCGCCGCAGCGCTGAGGCGCACGAGCTCGCCGAGCGTAATCACGCTGAGCTGCAACAGATTGCCATGGACACCGAGTACCAGCTCACCGCAATCCTCTCTGCCTGGGACAACGTGAACACCACAATGGGTGTCGGCACCATCTACAAAGATGTATTTGCCTCCGGTGAGGCTACGCCGGAGCTCATCGAGCTACGCGGTGAGCTCTCTCGTGCTCGGAAGCTAAACAACCGACTGCGCGAGCAGCGTGAAACTATGACCAACCGGGAGCTGGTGGAAGCCATCTCTGATGCCGACGCGCTGTGGTGCTCGCTGACGAAGACGTATCAGAACGCTCGTCGCGAGCTGTAGTAACGCACCTGGTTTACTCGACGGTCATCACAATCTTGCCGTCAGCGTGCCCGTCTTCCAATACTCGGTGGACCTCCGCGACCTCGGTGAGATTCTTAGTCAGTCCGATAGGAAGTGAAATCTCACCGGCAACCACGCGGTCGGCCAGGTCGGCGTAAATAGTCGTGTCATTCGAAATAGCCGGAATGTGCGCCTCAATGCCACGTTCCTTCGCCGGTGCCAGATCGGCCAGTGAAGGTAGCGCCACGATCCGACCATCCGATGGCAACACATCCAGCGAGGGCAGGAAGGTGTCGAAGTACACGCCATCGAGCACAACATCAACGCCCTCGGGGAACCGCCGGCGCACAGCCTCGAATACATCTTCCGCTGTGTAATCAATATGCTGCGCGCCAAAGCCCACTAGTTTTTCATGATGGCGTGACGACGCACTGGCCAACACAGTTGCGCCACGGGCAACCGCCAGCTGTGTCATCAGCTGGCCAACACCGCCACCTGCACCATGGATGAGTACGGTGTCACCGCTTTTTACCTTTGCAAGCTGCTCGACAGCGACGGTCGCCGTGATTCCCACTAGGGCAAGACCCGCAGCGGTAACGTCGTCAAGCGAATCGGGCGTTCGGACCACACCGTCGGCGGGGAAGACGTTGTGCGTTGCGTAGGTGCCGCGGAAGTCGTCGAAGCCGCGCATGCCGAAGACACGGTCGCCGGGGACGAAGCTGTCCACACCTTCGCCGACGGCAACGACTTCACCCGCGGCTTCGCGTCCGAGGACGGCGGGAGGGTTGAATTTTGTGCACAGACCGGAAGAGCCATCGCGCATCTTGTAGTCCAGCGGATTCGCGCCGATGGCTGTGGTTTTGACCAGGATTTCGCCGGGACCGGGCTGAGCATGATCGATAAGTGTCCTGGTGAAAATGTCAGCGGGGCCGAACTCCGGAATGGTCATTGCGTATGCGTTGCCTGAATTTGCTGCCATGTCCATCACTGTAGTCCTAGCAGCTAATTATCAACGGTCGGCAAGCGGGAGGGCAGCGGTGACGGCACTGAACGACTCATTGAGGTAGGCGCTGAGGAGGTCGGCGGCGTGGTTTGGGGTGTCCTCGATGAGAACTTTGGCGATACTGATGTGGCGATCGGCGTATCGGGCATGGAGTTCGATGCTTTGGGGGTAGGAGAGGAAGCAAAGACGGAGTTGGGCCTGAATTGATTCGGCGGTGGCTAACAGGTCGGGGGACCCGGAAGCTCTGACGATGGCGAGGTGAAAGGCATTATTCCGTTCGGGAAGGTTCAATGATGACTGTGAACCACAAATAGAAAGAATCTCTTCGCCGAGGAGCTTTGCCTGGCTCTTGCTTAGCGATCGCAGTGTTCCGCATTCGACGACATGGCGAAAGGCATACAGTTCGCGGATGCGTTGTTTGTCGAAGGAGGCTATAAAAACGCCGTGATGAGGAATATGAGTGAGTAACCCCTCAGATTCCAGCTTGCGGTAGACCTGTCGGATGGTGTTGCGGCTGACCTGCAGTCGCGCAGCAAGTTGGGTTTCACGGAGCTGCTCGCCGCTATAGTGCTTTCCGGCGAGAATCTCTCGGCGCAGGACAGTTGCGGTGACATCCGCTACTGAAACGTCTTGTTGTTTTTCCCCAGAGGACGTGCGGGTCTGATCGTCGAGGATGTTTCCGGGGGTAGTCATGTAATACAGACTACTAAAGCACTTTTGTGTGGCGGCCATCACCAATTAACATACGAGACATTGTTCAACAATCTCTGTGCAGGCGATCTTCAACGTAGGAATCCTTCAACGTGGGAATCGTCAGACTTGTAGGGAAAGGCCTTACGCTATGGACGCTTCAACATCTGCCCATAAGGCGCGGCGAACGGCACTCCTCGGCGCCGTATTCCTGATGGCGACCAGTGCTATCGGGCCGGGCTTCCTCACCCAGACCGCAACCTTTACGGCCAAGCTTGGCGCGGCTTTCGCCTTTGCCATTGTGATCTCGGTGCTTCTTGATATCGCGATTCAGCTCAACGTGTGGCGAGTGATTGCTGTCTCTGGACGCCGCGCGCAGGAGCTCGGCAACGCCGTGCTTCCGGGGCTGGGCTGGTTAATGTCAATTCTCATTGTCATCGGTGGTGTGGTCTTCAATATTGGCAACGTCGGCGGTGCTGGACTTGGTGCGAACGCGATGTTGGGCGTGGACGCAAAGATTGGCGGCATTGTTACTGCAATCCTCGCCATTGGCTTCTTCCTCTCCCGGCGGGCGGGTATGGCGCTGGACAAGGCACTCGTTGTGCTCGGTGTCGTGATGATTCTGGTCACTGGAATTGTGGCGTTCAGTTCTAACCCGCCAGTAGGGGAAGCACTGAAGAACACGGTCATGCCCGACACGATTGATTTGTTGGCAATCATCACGCTCGTCGGTGGCACTGTTGGCGGTTACATTACTTACGCTGGCGCTCACCGCATGCTTGATGCTGGCGCCGGCGGTGTAGAGAACCTCGCACAGACCACTCGCTCATCTGTTACGAGCATCATCGTCACAGCCATCATGCGTTTCCTCCTTTTCCTAGCTGTCTTGGGAGTGGTTGCGGGTGGCGTGGTCCTCAATACGGATGGAAACCCCGCTGCAGAGGCATTCCAAGCTGCGGCAGGAGATTGGGGTATGCGCTTCTTTGGCGTTGTCCTGTGGGCTGCGGGAATCTCGTCGATTGTGGGTGCCAGCTACACCTCAGCAACATTTCTGACTCGTTCCTCGGGTGCTGGAGCCAAGACTCAAAACACGATCACCATTGTCCTAATTGCAATCTCCACGCTGCTCTTCGGTGTCATCGGTACGGCTCCAGCGACGCTGTTGGTTTTCGCCGGAGCCTTCAATGGTTTGGTTCTTCCAATTGGCGTTACTGTGCTGATTTACATCGCGCTGTTCCGTGCGGATCTCATGAATGGTTACAAGTACCCGAAGTGGTTGGCGGCTATCGGAATCTTGGGTGTCGCAGTCGCCTGGTTCTTGGCGTGGCGCTCATTCGGCGGTGTGTTTGAAATGCTCGGCTAATCCCCCCCGGTTTCTCGCACAGCTCAGATGAGAACCAACATAACAACGGTACAAAGACCAGCATTATTACTTGGAAGGAGCGGTGACGTTTATGGGCGCCACTATCGATCTCAACTCTGACCTTGGGGAAGCGTTCGGCTCGTGGAAGATGGGTGATGATATCGCTCTGCTGAACATTGCGACCAGTGCCAATATTGCCTGCGGGTATCACGCGGGTGACGCTAGCGTCATGATGGAGACCTGTGAGGCAGCTGCCGTGCGCGGAATTCGCATCGGCGCGCACGTCGCCTACCGCGATCTCGCCGGATTCGGACGACGACGCATGGATTACTCACATCGAGAATTGCGAGCCGAAACCGTCTACCAGATTGGTGCACTTTCGGCATGTGCACGGGCGGTGGGTACCGAAGTTTCCTACGTCAAGCCCCACGGTGCCCTCTACAACCGCATCGCAGTGGATGAAAATCAGGCCGCTGCAGTGGTGGAGGCGCTCCTGCTCGCTCGCTCCACCTGCGGAGATGAGCTTGCCATTATGGCGCAGCCGGGGTCGGTCATCGAACGGCTCAGCCTCGACGCGGACCTCCCTGTGATTAGGGAAGCTTTTGCAGATCGCGCTTACAACTCCGATGGAACTCTGGTGTCCCGAGTACTCGAGGGGTCGGTCATTGTAGAACCCGATGCCGTCGTCAAACGCGTCATTGCAATGGCTAGCGGGGAACCAATCGTCGCCTACGACGGTTCACCGTTGACCGTGCAGGCTGACTCTATTTGTTTGCACGGAGACACCCCTGGTGCGGTCGAACTCTCCCGTATGATTCGCCAAGGGCTCGTCGACGCCGGAGTCACCGTCGCTGCCCACGTATAGCGCGGACTCGCACACCGGTCTTATCAACCGCAGTTTTTCAACCCCGCAAGAAAGAAAGGATCAGCACCGCCATGGCCGAGATTCGCCCTATGGGAACAAATGCGCTGCTTATCGACTATTCATCATCGGCCAATCCGTTGGCGAAGGTACTTCGTGCACACTCTGCTGCGGCTGAGATTGAGGGACTCGTTGACAGGGTACCTGCAGCCCAAACGCTCCTTCTTCGCTTTCGCGGACCGGCTCGTCGTTACCTCGGCGCAGTAGAAACCGCGCTGCGGGGCAACAATGCGCAGAGGCAGACCGTCGACAAGCGAAAAACAATGACGATTCCCGTTCACTATGACGGCGCGGACCTTGAGTCCTTGGCACAAAGCCTTGGGATGAGCCCTCAAGCGTTAATCGATTGGCACTGCGAACGCCCTTGGACGGCCGCGTTCGGTGGATTCGCGCCGGGCTTTTATTACATGGTGCGCGGGAGCGGTCAGGGGTGGCCAGAGCCGCTTGATATTCCCCGCCTTACGACGCCGCGCACTCGAGTTCCCAAGGGCTCCGTCGGACTTGCGGGCCAATTCGCAGGTGTATATCCCATCGATTCGCCCGGTGGCTGGCAGCTCTTGGGACATACAGATGTGGAGATGTGGGACTTGAATCGGCCTAATCCGGCGCTGCTTGAGCCCGGGGTTGAGGTGCAATTTGAAGCGACTTCTACGGTGAGTGCGGCGTAGAAAAAGGGGGCGGAAGAGATGAAGAATTCTATCGAGATTATTCGACCCGGCATATTGACGACGATTCAGGACTTGGGCCGTGCAGGGCAAGGCAGCCTGGGCGTGAGTACTTCCGGTGCGTTCGACCACGAGTCCGCGGCAGCTGCTAACCGGATGGTTGTCAACGAAGAAAGCCTGGCGGTGCTTGAGTGCGTCGTCGGCGGGTTGGAGTTCCAAGTAGCGGAGGGAGCAATCATATCCTTCGCAGGAGCCCACGGTGAGGTGACTGTCGAGCAGGATGGCAAGGTCATCAAGACCTCGATGAATAGTCGAATTGTGGTCGGGGCGAAGGCAATTGTGCGGCTTGGTACCTTCGATGCAGGTCTTCGCGGGTACGTCGCGATTCGAGGGGGCATCGATGTCGCGGAAGTGCTGGGCTCGCGGTCATACGATACGCTCGGCAAGCTCGGCCCAGCGCCTTTGCAGGCCGGTCAGGTCTTGCAGGTCGGCGACCCGGAGTATTCGACGGGGTCGTCAATCGCAATTTATCCCGCGCCTCATTGGTCGAGCGAGGCTGCGCGCTTAGATGTTGTTCCTGGCCCTCGGGCGGACTGGTTTACGCGGGAAAGCGTCAGTGATTTCTTTCACGAGACATGGACCGTGACGCAAGAGGCCAACCGCGTCGGACTTCGGCTGAATGGGACTACTCTTGAGCGCCAGGTCACCCATGAGTTGGCAAGCGAGGGAATGGTCCCCGGTGC
The DNA here is from genome assembly GCF_030232065.1 of Corynebacterium sp. MSK032. Classification (NCBI taxonomy): domain Bacteria; kingdom Bacillati; phylum Actinomycetota; class Actinomycetes; order Mycobacteriales; family Corynebacteriaceae; genus Corynebacterium; species Corynebacterium sp. MSK032. The sequence continues at coordinate 39,395 of NZ_JASPJR010000001.1, forward strand.
GATACAAGTGCCCGCATCGGGGCAGCCGATTATTTTCGGTCCTGATCATCCGGCGACGGGTGGATATCCGGTCATTGGTGTGTTGACGGAGCCGTCATTGTCGAGGGCCGGGCAATTGGTGCCCGGCGCGAAGGTACAATTCCGCCGGGTGCGGGCGGTATAGGTCTGCGGCTTCATTCTGCGCGATGGTGCGCCACTACGTTTGCCAGCTATGAGCGTCACACCGTTCTTCGCAGTAAAATCAGCCACCATGATTGAACACGCCTCCTTTTCTCAACTCAGCGCGACGGATGTTTATGCCATCTCGGCACTGCGCACCGATGTGTTCTATCTTGAGCAGTCCTGTACAGAGCCGGAAATGGATTGGCGCGACCTGGAAGCTACCGCAGAGCACTATTTCATCCGCGACGACAATGACTCCCGCAAGATTATTGCGTACTTGCGTGTAATTGACACGCTCGATGAGTTCTCGACGAGCTACCCGCGCACCATCGGCCGAGTTGTCGTCGATGCTGCGAGCCGGGGTAGGGGGTTGTCCTCGAAACTGCTGCAGCAGGTCATCGCTGACCACCCAGATACGGGGCTGATTCTGCATGCCCAGACGCAGGCGAAGGCTGTGTACGCAAAAGCCGGCTTCCATGAGATCGGGGAGACCTTCATAGAAGCCGGCATTGAGCACATCACGATGGTTCGTGATGCAGCCCGTGGCGAAGCCTAGGAATTAATCGCCTAGGCTCCGATTTGTACGGCGTTGCTTGCCTGAAGTTTTAAGCGTTGACCTTCGAACTCGCCAGGATGCGGTTCAGAGAGTCGACGCTGGCCTTCGCATCGCCGATAAGCATGTCGGTGTTTTCGTTGAAGAACAACGGGTTCTGCACGCCCGAGTAACCCGAACCCATCGAACGCTTGAGAACAATCACGCGCTCAGATTCCCACACCTTCAGCACCGGCATACCTGCAATCGGGGAGCCCGGCTGCTCTGCCATCGGGTTGACGGTGTCATTTGCACCGATGACCAGGGTGACATCCACATCAGCGAAGTCATCGTTGACCTCGTCCAGCTCCAGCACGATGTCGTAGGGAACCTTGGCCTCAGCCAGCAGCACGTTCATGTGACCCGGCAGGCGGCCAGCGACTGGGTGGATACCGAAGACCACTTCCTTGCCGGCCTCACGCAGGTTACGGACTAGGTCAGCAACAGCGTACTGAGCCTGTGCCACAGCCATACCGTAGCCCGGAGCGATGAGGATCTTGTCTGCGTCACGCAGAATCTCGGAGGTGTCCTCGTGGCTGACCTCGGTGTGGGAGCCTTCCACGGCGCTTCCCGACGAAGCCTCGGAGCCAAAGCCACCCAGAATAACGTTGGCAAAGGAGCGGTTCATGGCCTCACACATGATGTACGACAGGTAGGCGCCGGAGGAACCAACCAGCGCACCAGTGATGATGAGCAGCGGGTTGCCAAGCATGAGACCGGTGAAAGCGGCGGCCCAGCCGGAGTACGAGTTCATGATGGACACGACAACCGGCATGTCGCCGCCACCGATGGCGATGACCAGGTGCCAGCCCAAGAACAGGCCCAAAGCAGTCACTGCAACCATGCATGCCCATGCGATGGCGCCGCCCTCGGTGCCGGTTGCGATGAAGACAGCCAGGAGAACCAGAGTGACCACCAGAATGGCAATGTTCAGAGCGTTGCGGCCCGGCAGCAGAAGCGGCGAGCCCTTGATCTTCTCAGACAGCTTCAGGCCTGCGACGATGGAGCCAGTGAAGGTCACAGCGCCGATGAAGACGCCAATGTAGACCTCACCGAAGTGGAACTTCAGGGCATCGGGGGCTACATCTTCGGCGAAGATGTAGGAGTTGAAGCCGATGAAGATAGCGCCGAGTCCGACCAGACCATTGAACAGTGCAATCAGCTGCGGCATGCCAGTCATGGCAACGCGGCGTGCGCGACTGATACTGATGACACCACCGATGCCGATAGCGACAACGATGAGAATCAGGGTAATCAGCGGCGAGAAGTGAGTATCCGGCTTGGTGTCTGCGGTCACGAGTGCCTGGAAGATGGCAATGACGACGGCTACAGCCATACCGGCGATACCGAAGGAGTTACCGCGGCGAGCGGTCTCCGGCTTGGACAGGCCCGAGAGGGCAGCGAGGAACAGGACGGCGGCGACAATGTAGCCGACGTTGGACAGGCGGTAGGTCCAGTCCAGAAGCGAAGCAGTATCAATGCTAGCCATTAGACTTTATGCCTCCTCTTTCACAAACATGCCAAGCATGCGGTCGGTGACGGCGAAACCGCCGAAGATATTGATGGAGCTAACCACGATGGCCGCGAACGCGAGACCGGAAACCAGCAGGTTGGAGCTTCCCACCTGGAGAATCGCACCCACCAGAACAATGCCGGAAATCGCGTTGGTCTCAGACATCAGCGGTGTGTGTAGGCGCGGCGTGACCGCGGAGATTACGTAGAAGCCAAGCACGATAGCCAAGGTGAGAACCATGAAGTTGGCGCTCACGCTGTGCGGTGCGCTGAGCATAACCACAATTGCCAGCAGTGCCGTCAGGCCCAGAGCAATCTTCGAGCCCAGGCCAGATCCCATGAAGGAAACCTTCTCCGGCGCATTCTCTTCTAATGCGGCCTGGTGAGCCTGCTGCTCCTGCAGTGGGGCAGCAGGGGTGACAGCGACCTTGATTGGCGGTGGTGGCCAGAGAATCTCAGCTCCGGCAGCGCCGGCGCCATTCTGTGGGCGAGCCTTTGTCACCGTGATGCCACGGATAATCTCGTCCTCGAGATTGAGAACTGGAGAGCCATCCTTTTCCGGCGTGATCAGCTTGAACAGGTTGAAAATGTTCTGTCCGTACAGCGACGATGCCTGCGCGGGCAGACGTCCTGCAAGGTCGGTGTAACCGATGATGGTCACACCGTTGTCAGTGACAATGGTCTTGCCTGGAACGGTCATCTCGCAGTTGCCGCCACCGGCGGCAGCCATGTCGACGATGACGCTGCCTGGCTTCATAGCTGCAACATCGGCAGCAGTCAGCAGCAGTGGAGAGCGACGGCCAGGGATATTCGCGGTGGTAATGACAATGTCAGCCTGCGCGGACTGCTCGGAGTAGAGCTTCGCGGCAGCGGCAGCCTGATCATTGGTCATTTCCTTGGCGTAGCCATCTTCGGACTTCTCGGTGGCGGCCGGAATCGGGATGAACTCTGCACCCATCGATTCGACCTGTTCACCGGCTTCAGGGCGCAGGTCTGTTGCCTTAACAACCGCGCCCATAGAGTTGGCCGTACCGATCGCCGCAAGTCCGCCGACACCAGCGCCGATGACGTAAACGGTAGCTGGCGGCATCTTGCCTGCGGCAGTCACCTGACCAGTGAAAAGGCGACCATATGCAGAAGCCGCTTCGACTACTGCGCGGTAGCCGCCGATGTTGGCCATCGACGACAGTACGTCCATCGACTGTGCCCTGGAAATGCGGGGAACTGCATCCATAGCAAGGGCGGTGATGTTGCGTTGCGCGAGCTCTTCGACCAGTTCTTCGTTTCGGCCTGGCGCAAGTCGGCTGATCAGCATGGCACCGTCGTTAAGCAGTGCACGGAACTGCTCCGGCGGAGTGTCGAGCGTTACGACGATATCGCTGTGCCAGACAGACTCGTCGACAATGGTGGCACCGGCGGATTCGTAGTCCGCGTCGGTGAACTTAGCAGCCAGGCCGGCGTCAGCCTGCACGGCGACCTCGTAGCCAAGCTTGACGAGTTTGCCGACGGTCTCCGGGGTCGCAGCCACAATTGTTTGCTGGGGATCGGGTTCTAAAGGGATGCCGATTCTCATTGTGGGAGTTCTTTTCTGTTCGGGGGTTTTATTAAGGGCCATGCACACTCGGTTGTCGGTTAACAGTGAGTGTGGGCGTGGCCACTTTCTCCTTGGTGTCAATAAGGTATGCGCTGGTGGGGAGGCAGCGGAGGCGTTTGTGGAAAAAGGTAATAAAAATATGTGGGTAACGGTGGTGAGGTGGGTTTTTCTGAGTTTGCGCACTCTTAGAAAGGGGGTAGGAAATGGGGGTAATAGTGCTAATTGTGGGCGAGAGTGAACATTTGTAGCGCCCTGAATGATTGTTTGAGGGGTGAAGTATGGGGGAGGATGATTCTGTCTTTACGTACGTCTTTACGCATTAGGTAGATTCGTATTCCAAGGCTTTTGGCAAGAGTTAAGGAAAAACGATGATTGGTTCACTAAGTGCCGCCGGAAAGGCCGTGTCGGCATCCCGCCGAGGGCAGGGGCGTACGTTCTCGAAGGTGGCTGCTCTCTCGCTCGCAGCTGGTGTAGTTCTCGGCGGACAGGTGCCAGCGCAGGCGGCACCGCGCATTGGTCAGCTGCCGGATATCACTGCACGCGAAAGCACTATTGACTACCAGAACTCGGAAACCGTGGACAAAATTGGCGGTGGTCTGGTGGATGTCATGGGTGGCGTGAACCGTGTCATTTCCGGTGGCGAAAGTGGCCATATCACCGAGCCGTTCGCCCCAGAGGCGGGGCAGCTGCGCAAGGAGTTCGGAGCGATGGGCTCCCATCCAGTTGCCGCAACCCGCGAAGCAATGCCATGTGATGGTGTCGTCTACACCATCTATAACCGCGTACTGCGGGACCTCCACGGTCTCCACGGCACCACCGGCTGCTATGACGTACTGCCTGAATCGGCCAACGCCTCCCCAGTTGGCGCGCAGCTTATCTACCCGGCGGATATTGACTCGATGGAGTCTGCGCCACTGATGGTTCTCAGCCCTGGCATTGGTACTGAGCCGGGTATGTACGACGCGCAAGCGCGACTCTATGCAAGCCACGGATACGTCGTGGCTCTTGGCTACAACTTCACCAACTGGTTCGCGCCACAGATGGTGCTGGCAGCTTCAGTTGCCGCAGCGGCCAATGGGGATGAGTCCACACCACTTGCAGGCAAGATCGATTTCTCCCGCACGATGTTGGTCGGGCACTCTGCGGGTGGTGGCTCCGCAATCTTCCTGAACAACAGGATGGATAAAGCCTTCCAGGCTGCGGGTATCGATATGGTCACCCGTGGTCTGGTCGCCATCACCCCAGGGCCTTCCGACGCTGGACTAATCTCCACACCGCCGGAGATTCCAAGCCTGGTGGCCATTGCGGAGCACGAGGACATCGTTCCTTTTGATGCGGATCGACGTGGCTACCGCGACGCTGAAGGGCCCGCCTGGGAAGCGGTAGTCACCGGTTCCTACCACGGTACCTACCTGGATGATCCGTCCAAGAATGTGCTTGGCTCGCTGGTGCTGTCTTTTAGTGAGTATGTGCTCGGCGGAACGAGTCGAGCAAAGGCCGTCTATGAGGGTGCTAACTACGGCCTGGCTACTGACTCCGAGCTCAAGGACGTTCAGCGCAAGGGCGTTTAGAGCTGGCTACTCCATCGACTCTGGAATCAGCTTTGCCGCGGCCTCGGCGATTGCCTTACGCTGTGCTTTCGTGAGCTGATTGCCGTTGAGGTAGTCGTTGGCCCAGAGTCCATCGGAAATCATTTGGACAACGTAGGCCATGCAGGCTTCCTCATCGGTGGCAATCTGTTCTACCGGCGGATTCCACCGGCGCAAAAGGCGCGTCCAGATCTCGCGCAGCTCCGGGTCGGCGGCAGAGTCGATGGACATGAGTAGCTCGGCCCTCGTTGCTGTATCCAGCGAGACCTGGAGGTTTGCGCGTAGGCGGTTGGCGGGGGATACCTCCTCTGCGGGCCCACCCGCGGCTTCGATAAGCTCCTCTTCCCATAACTGCGCCATGTGCTCATGGACGCTGCGAATCATGTCTTCGCGGGAGGGGAAGTGGTAAATCAACCCTGATTTACTCATTCCGCATTGAGTTGCGACATTTTCGTAGGTGACCTCGGAAAAGCCATTTGTCTCGATAATCTCAACGATTGTGTCGAGAATGGCAGTGCGCTTACTCGTGCGCATATTCAGTCTCCTTCGGGTTGCCGCGGAATGCCACCGCAGTCGCAATCGCTGCAATGACAGCAACGACAGCCAGGATAATCAAAATGGCCAGGTAGGAACTGTCGAGGCCGGCGCGGGCGCCGTCGTTAAGCGCTGGCGTGTGAAGTGCATCGGTGAGTGAGATGCTGGCGTCGACAGGCGTGAACAAGGCGTAGAACATGGGTAGGAGGCTGCCTGTGATTGCGACGGTGATCAGTGTGCCAAATTCGTAGGACACGGATTCCATCGCCGCCGCCATACCGGCCTTTGACCTCGGGGCTGAGCCGATAATCGCGGTCGACGACACCGACATCACAGAACCTGCGCCCGCGCCGAGCAGTATCAATCCTGCGATCATGAGCGGGAAATTGCCCGAGGAAACACCGTAGTACATGCCTGCCAGGCCGATGGCGTTGAGGAGGAATCCGCCGGTGATGAGTGTGCGGAAACCCACTCGATGCAGCACCATGCCGCCGATGACACCAACTGGCAAGGACGCCAGTGCCGCGGTGGCAACTAGCAAGCCCGCGTCGAGTGGTGTGTATCCGACGGAAATCTGGAAGCGCTGCGTCGTCATCAATTCGGCGCCTGCCAGGACAAACATGGCAAGCGCGGCTGCCAGCACGCCACCGGAAAACATCCGCGAACGGAAGACGGAGAAGTCGATGAGGGGTTCAGTGAGACGTGCCTGACGACGCTGAAACAGTACCGCGCCCACTAGCCCGCAGGCGATAGCTGCGACGATGACGGTGGAGGAGCGATGACCAGCGAGTTCCTTAATGAGCGAAACCAGGCCCAGCATGGCCAGCATCGCGTAGAGGCTGGTGAGGAAGTCCCAGTGTTTGGCTGGGTTGGGCTGATTTGGTGGAGCGAAAACCAGCGTGCCAATGATTGCGAAAACTACGACAGGGATGTTGATAAGGAAGATTGAGCCCCACCAAAAGTGCTCCAACAGGAAACCGCCGACGACGGGGCCAGCAGCGGCACCCAGTGTTGCTGTGGCTGACCAAATGCCAATAGCTGTGGCAAGTTCACGAGGGTGGCGGAAGGTCTCACGTAGCAGTGCGAGGGTCGCCGGCATCATGGTCGCGGCGCCCAGTCCTAGACAGCCGCGAGCGATGACCAGCGCCCAGGCGTGCGGCGCAAAGGCTGCGGCCAGGGAAGAGAAGCCAAAAATTGTCAGGCCCACAAGAAACATCTTGCGGTGACCGATGCGGTCGCCCAGAGTGCCTGTGCCGAGGAGGAGCGCGGAGATCACCAGTGGGTAGGCGTTGATGATCCACAGGCCCTCCAACTCGGTTGTGTGGAGCTGCTCGCGCAGAACTGGCAGGGCAGTGTAGAGCACCGAGTTATCTATGCCGATGAGTAGTAGGCCGGCGCTGATGATAGCGAGGAAGACCCACCTGTGGGTGACTGAAGTGGACGGATTAGCCCTCGTGGAAGTGGCGTGGTCGGTACTTGTCATTCCAGTAACTGTAACGAACGTTCGGTTTAGTTACAACTTCTGGAGAGCGACGATTTAGGCCTAAAAATTCAAGAGATGTAGGCCAATCCCGCCAAAGGAGACAGTGAAAAAGTGTCTAAGTTGCAGGCGTTGTTGAGGTACGAATTCGCGGACGCCGTTCGATCCGTTACCGTGATGGTGTCCCCCTCACGGGGCGCGGTCACCGGGCCCGGTATGGCTTATCTGCGTGAACATTTCCATAATCCGGGGGGTGTTGCCACCGGACACCGGGGACAACCGCTGACAGCTAATAGGGCCACGGACCAAACAGAGGTCTCGTCGTAACGTGGGTGCCTGCAACGGATGTCCAAGACACCGGCGACCAGCCGCAACAGAAGGACACCACCATGGAACCGTCCACAACACCCGACATCATCATCGGCCTCGACGTCGGCAAAACCGACCACCATGCCAGCGCGCTGACCACCACCGGCGAGAGAATCTACGACAAACCACTGCCCCAAGACGAAGCCGCACAGCGCGAAATCCTCGCGTCCATGCAGGCCCACGGCGGCGTTCTCATGGTCGTCGATCAACCCAACACCATCGGCGCCCTGCCCATCGCAGTGGCCCGCGACTGCGGTTGCACGGTCGGAGACCTCCCCGACCTAGCCATGCGAAAAGCAGCCGATCTCTACCCCGGGCGATCAAAAACCGACCGCCGGGATGCATTCATCATCGCCGACACCGCCCGCACCATGCCGCACACACTGCGGGCAGTCGACCGCGACGACGAGACACTAGTAGCGCTGAAGATGCTCGCCGGATTCCACGACGACATCGCCAAAGACGCCACCCGAACGAAAAACCGCCTTCGCAGCGTGCTCACACAGATTCACCCCGCACTCGAGCGCGTCTTTGCAGGCGAGATTCTCTCGCGCACGCTGGTGCTGGACTCGCTCATCCACTACGAAGGTCCGACAAAACTGGCCGCCGCAGGTCGAGGCCGGGTCCTGAAGTGGATACGCAACCGCGCCAAGAAGGACCCTGATACCCTCGCAATTTTCGCCGCCCTTGCCGAGCAAACTGTCACGGTACCCGGCATGGCGGCAGCAGAATTGGTCATTCCCCAGCTGGCGGCGAACATCGAAGCGCTTCAAGCACAGCGCGACACGATCGCCGGACATGGCTCGGAGATGCTCGAATCGTTCCCTCTTGCCCAGGTCTTGATGTCGATGCCCGGCGTAGGCATCAAGACCGCCTCCAACATCTTGCTGTCCATCGGCGATTGCTCCGACTTCGCCGATGCCGCGCACTTGGCTGCTTACGCCGGCATCGCGCCGACCACCCGGCAGTCGGGTACGTCGATCCGCGGCGAGTTTCCCACCAGGGCCGGCAATAAACAGTTGAAAAACGCGATGTTTCGATCGGCGTGGATCGCGTCGAACTGCCATCCCGCATCGCGCGACTACTACCTGCGTAAACGGGCTGAAGGACAGAAGCACAATGCCGCGGTGATGTGGCTTGCCCGGCGGCGCTGCAACGTCATCTATGCCCTGTTGACTCGGTGTGAGTTCTTCCGAGAAATCCCTGCTAGAACCATCGCCACGGCTGCGTAGGCCGCTGCGCTAATCACCGCCGGCCCGCACGATGCGGACCGGCGATCAGTCACGGCTACACCACCATACGATGTACGTGAAAGTCCCGCCTGACTATTGACAATCCACATAGGGACCCCGGCATGGCGCAGCGAATCAGCGCCGGGCGCGGGATCCGCCACTCCGAGCTCAATGCCTCCGGTTACCTCGACGGCAAGAAGTTGCGGGTCGTCCAGGCCTGGTTGCCGCCCGACGATCTCGGTGCCGCTCCCTCCCACGACGAGGTCGACCTCAACGATGCTCTCACCGACGGCACGCTGGTCCCGGTCGCGTCGGGCACACCGGGCCTCGCGCCGCTGACCATCGGCACCACCGGCGCGACGTTGCGCATCGGCCGGGTTCCCGCAGGCCGCACCATCGACGTGCCGTTGTCGCGGTTCACCCACTTCTTCGTCGCCTGCGGCTCGGCATCCTTCGGCGACGAGACGCTTTACGACGGCGACGTTGCCCGCATCACGGCCGACGGATCGAATTCAGCGGATTCGGACGAGGTCGACTCGCTGCCCATGACCGCCATCAACGATGCCGAGGTGCTGGCTTGGACCATGGACCGCAGCATCGACTGAGCCCACCAAACGACACCGGATGACGGTATAGACCAGACGCCGAAGGACAGGTACCTCGCCTTTTTCGGATCGACCGGGTCGTCGGACATCTACGTTGCAACGGCCCGGTTCGGCGTTTCGGGCCAACCCCTCGACAAATATGCCAGGTAAGGCTAAGTTAATTGCTAAAGCAGTATTTTACATGCGGGTTAACGGGCCGGCGCAGTCGCCGACACCGTCGGCCCGGCCACACGACGAGTGAGACGCACCATGAATGCACGCGACAGAGATTTCGAACAACTCCAGGGCCACTGGCTACTGGCCCGACTGGGCAAAAAGGTCCTTCGACCCGGTGGCCGGAAGATGACGGAGTGGATTCTCGACCGGGCTCGCCTCACCGACGCCCGCGTCGTCGAACTCGCACCGGGACTGGGGATTACGGCGACGGAAATCTTGAATCGCGCACCGGGGGATTACGTCGGCATCGACGAGGACCCCGACGCCGCCAAGACGACCGGCAAGGTCGTTGGCCACAGGGGCCGGGTCACCGAAGGCAAGGCCCAAGCGACGGGGCTCGGCGATGACTCGGCGGACGCCGTCGTGGGCGAGGCGATGCTCACCATGCAAGGCGACAAGGGCAAGGCGGCGATTCTCGACGAGGTTCGTCGGATTCTCGTTCCCGGCGGCCGCTACGCGATCCACGAACTGGCGTTGACCCCCGACGACCTGGATGCGGCGACGAAAGATGAGATTCGCATCGCGATGTCCAAGGCCATCCGGGTCAACGCCCGACCACTCACCGTCGCGGAGTGGCGAAACCTCCTCGAAGAACACGGATTCGAGGTCGAGCACGTCCGCATTGCGGAGATGGGCCTGCTCAAGCCCTCCCAGATGATCGAAGACGAAGGGATCTCCGGAGTTGCCCGCATCGCAGGCAACATGATCAAGCACCCCGCGGCGCGTAAGCGCGTTCTCGGCATGCGCAGCGTTTTCGTCGAGAACGACGACGCCCTCGCCTCGATAGGCATCGTGGCCCGTCTGCGCGACACCGCCGATTCCGCCGACGCCGCCGATGCGACGGGTGCCGTTTCCAACGCTTCCGAAAGCGGGCGCGAAGCATCGCCCGCCGTCCGACGCGGGCCCGAGATTGAGTTCCTCGACGACGACCAGCAAGCTGAATTGACCGCCGATCCGGAGGCTCTGAGCCTTCATGACGTCGTCGCCGCCGCTCCGCCCGCCAAGGACGGCGACGGCCCGGCGGTGAAACGTCTGCAGACGGCCGACGGGGTAAACATCATCGCCATGCGTTTCCGCTCCGGCCAGGCCTTGCCCGATCACCGCGCTGCACACCCGATTATGGTGCAATGCATCGAGGGCCAGGTGCGCTTCACCGTAGGCGACCGCACCGAGGTCCTCACGCCGGGGACCGTCGCACACCTGCCCACCATGGTCCCACACCGGGTCGACGCAGACGAGGACTCCGTGTTCCTGCTGTCGATGCTCACGTAGATCCGTACACGGGGTTGACCGCCGCACGGGCGGAGCGATTTCGCCGGCCCGGACCGGCCTCGCCGCCGCATCCGGCGAGGGCCCCTTCGGCCGTTCCCCCGAACCACGCGGCCTGCGGCGCGTGCTCATCACCGGCACCGCTTCCGGCTTCGGCCTCGAACTGGCCAAGCGCTTCGTCGCACGCGGCGATTCGGTCATCGCGACCGATCTGCATGACTCGGCGAACGAGGACGTCGTCAAGCTCGGCGATGCGTGCACCTACCGCGAGCTGGACGTCACCTCCGACGCGGACCGGGAGGCGGCGGCCGCGGCGATAGGCGCGGTGGACGTGCTCGTGCTCAACGCGGGCATCGCGGTCGGCGGGGCGATCGAGAACGTCACCATGGACACGTGGCACCGCGCGCTCGACATCAACCTGCTCGGGGCGGTCTGCGGCTGCCGTGCGTTCGTGCCACTGTTGGAGCCGGGCGCGAAGATCGTGATGACGTCGTCGATCGCCAGCCTGATCCCCCGTGGCGCCCGAGCGGGTAAAGATCAGCTTTTGCGCGCTGACTTTATGCTCGGAGGCTTACGGTCGGAGCTTTACGATCGGACGTTGTGACCAATCACCGCCGGGATAGTAATTGGCGCATCCCCGAAAAGCTCCTTCTGGTATTCGTTCTGCTCGAAAGCGCCGGCATCGTTATCCCTGATGGTGGCCACGTTTGTCAGTTTGCGTGCCGACGGTGCGGAGCCCTTTTGGAGCAGTCCGCCACGGCTGCCCGCAGTGGTGGCCGCGAAAGACCCTGCGCCACGGTTTCCAGCAGCGGCGCCCGCGGTTCCGCCAGCAGCACCCGTAGCTCCGGTAGCAGTACTGTTGCGTGCGCTGATTAGGGAATTCATCAATCCACTTCCGCGCTGTGAAGGGCTATTCGAGGCGTTTGGCAAGGCAGAACCAGCAACCCCGGGACCCAAGCCGGTTCCCATCCCGCGCCCCGCTGTTGGCGCTGGCATACGACCAGGACTCGAAGTCGGAAGTCCCGAGGCCGGTGGACGGGGGCTTGCGTTTCCAGAAGGCGGCAGTGCCGGGATATTGCCCGCTGGTGTGAGCCCCGCAGTGCGTCCTGCGCCGAGAGGGCCAGCCGGCCGGTTGCCGTGAACTCCGTAAGGCGAGACTCCTTGCGGTGATGTGCGTTGAAGTGGGGCGCTCGCTCCCGAAGGGGTGACCATGGCTGGATTCGCCGTGCTCGGTTGAGCCATGGTTGATGTACCGGTCGGGGATGTTGGCGAGATTGTGGAGCTCGTTGGGCTGCTAAGTGATGCTGGGTGCACAGGGGCAGCAGACGGATTTGTGGGGTTCGACAAAGTCGAAGTGCTCGGTTGCACGTGCGAAGGAGCGGAAGGGCTCGCGGATGTGGATTGTGGTGTTGGAGAATCCGGAACAGTTGAGGTGGCACCAACTGGTGTGCTGGCGGCCTGCATGCTTCCAGTCATCCCCGCAGGCGAAAGGCTGAACTGGCTAGTTCCAGAACGCCCGGCGACTGTGGCCCCAACGGACACCTCGGCAGTCACACCACTTCCCGCATCGGCAGAAACCAGGTTAGGAATTCGGGGAATAGCTGTCTGTAGCTGTGCGGTATACGGACCAGAGAGAAAGGCTGCTACCTCGGCCTGTTCAAAAGCCTTTTGCGCGCCAGGGTTTGGGAGTGCCTTGGATTCGGCTTCGATCGCTGATAGTGCATTGACGGCCATCGCTTTCACAGATGGCAATACGGCAAGGTGCCCGGCCATGACCTCCGATGCGGTGGCGATGCTGGTAGCGCGTGCGGCCAGACCTTTCATTGTCGTATCCGCAGCAGAGAAAACAGCACCGCTGTTGCTCGACACCAAGCCGGATGAGATGGAGGTTAGATTGCTGGCCAACGTGGTCATAGTGTCGGCGAAGTTGTTCCAGTAGGCGATTGCCTCGGCTACGGCACCGTCATTTGTCGAGGAAAACATGGATAGTAGGGACTTCGCATCGAGACCAAGTTCCGCAGAAAGAGTGACTGGCGCGAAAGTGAGACTTCCAGCTTCAAACATCGGCCGACGCTGAAATACACCGCTTGTTCGCGCTACTTCAGCAAGGGAAGCGCCGTCACCATTGAACGGGTTAATGCTTCGAAGAATCCGATTCATGGTGGATTCGTGTTCAGTAATCACGCGACGGAAGTCAGCGAGATTCGTTTGCGCCCAGGTGAGTTGTTTGCCCAGAGACAAGCCGACGGCGGCAGAGCTTCCTGAACTGCCGGAAATTGCGAGACTGTGTTCTGTCGCCACCAGCTGGAGTGACGGAACCTGTGAGTAGCCGGCCAAGTTGGGCTGCATAAATCTGGAACCGCTTGCTAGAACATTCGTAATACTGAACTTCTGAATTGCAGAGTCGATTGTTGGAATTACGGCATGCATCATGATTCTTCCCCCAAGTAATCAATTAACAGCTCATTTACAGGAGCGCATCGTCGGTGCTGTGGGTCAGGGCTATCTTGTCCGGTTGTGTCGATAACGAATCCGAGAGCCCCTTGTTCTGTTTCGACAGAAGCAATACAGGCAGAGCTTCCGAGCGGTTCTGTTTGAGTGAATGTCACCCAATTGAAAATTCCTTCGTGATGAGCCAAAGGCTCGGCACTGTAGCGCTCGAGTTGCGAGTGAGCGACCGCGGCATGCCAGATGCTCAACAGGCCGGAAGCGTCGGATTCGATAACGCAGCCAATCTGTTTATTACCTTCGATTCGGCCCTCCATGTACGTCTGCTCCTGGAACCCCAGCCTGTCTAAACGCCCCATAATCGCAGGGTCGTCACACGGATTGGTCAGGACGAATTCGGGTGCGTCGTAGTTGTAGTGCCCATCGGGACCAAGTGGAGCATCACCGGGCTCCGGCGGATTGTTGGGTGGAAGCACACCCGCAGGTAACGTCACGCCCGAGTCAGTAGTCATGGTTGTCGCATTGTCGCCGACAGGTTGAACGTCCTCGCCGGATGCCTCGGTCGATGCGCAACTAGTCCCCGTTATTCCCCATAGAAGTGCTGACAGTAGGGCGGCAGTAGTCGCCTTTTTCAATTTTCCCTCCCCAAAGAATTTGTGTGAGAAAGATATAACACCGCGGTCGCAATTGCGCTTGCTGAGAAGCCGAAAAAATAGACCGGCTGTGGATAACTTTTAGGGGGTGTGGACAACGCGGTCGCCGTGCAAAACGACGCCTCTGCGTAGCCACCACCTGCACCTTTGGGGTGCGTTCTCCGGGGCGTCGTTAAGCGTTGGTGGACAGCGCGGGTGTAATGACCGAAGTAATCCGAACGATTGGTTAGACTATGAGGCGCATTACAAAACCACGGGAGTGCCAACCGAAATTCCGGCACTGAGAGGACGCTAGGGATCGAGCGTCGACCGGACGAACCTGAATCTGGGTAATACCAGCGTAGGAAAGGGATGTGTTGCTTCATGGCCGCACGTGTATCTGTATCCGCTCCACCGAAAGAGGGCGAGGTTACAACTGGCCCGATTTACCGCAGCAACAAGCATTACGACGAGGTTGCGTTTAGCAACGATTTCGGTGAGGCGAACCTGCGCATTCCAGTCCGTCGAATCAATCTGACGGACGGCACTCACTTCGATGCATACGACACCTCGGGTATTTACACTGAGGAAAACCCGGAACTGAATCTGAAGGAGGGGTTGGCTAAGACTCGTGACTCTTGGCCGAAGGCTCCGGCGGTGCCGGCGGTTGCGGGGTCTGAGGACGCCCCGAAGGTCAAGACGCAGCTGGCATGGGCTCGTGCGGGAATTGTCACCCCAGAGATGGCATTCATTGCCGCTCGTGAAAATGTGGATCCGGAAGTTGTGCGCGAAGAGGTTGCTGCGGGGCGCGCCGTGATTCCGGCCAACCACAAGCACCCGGAGACCGAGCCGATGATTATTGGCAAGCGCTTTGCCACCAAAATCAACGCCAACATTGGTAACTCGGCTGTGACTTCGTCCATCTCCGAAGAGGTGGAGAAGATGGTGTGGGCGACCCGTTGGGGCGCGGACACCATCATGGATTTGTCCACTGGTAAGGACATTCACGAAACCCGCGAGTGGATTCTGCGTAACTCCCCGGTGCCGGTTGGTACGGTGCCGATTTACCAGGCGCTGGAGAAGGTCAAGGGTGACCCGGCCAAGCTGACCTGGGAAATCTACCGCGAAACCATTATTGAGCAGTGTGAACAGGGCGTGGACTACATGACCGTTCACGCGGGTGTGCTGCTGCGCTACGTGCCGCTGGCCGCCAATCGCGTGACGGGCATTGTTTCCCGCGGTGGCTCAATCATGGCCGCATGGTGCCTCGCGCATCACCAGGAGAGCTTCCTCTACACGCGCTTCGCTGAGCTGTGCGACATTCTGGCGCAGTACGATGTCACGTTCTCCCTCGGTGACGGCCTGCGTCCGGGCTCCATTGCCGACGCTAACGATGAGGCTCAGCTGGCTGAGCTGCGCACCCTCGGTGAGCTGACCAAGATTGCCAAGTCCCGCGGCTGCCAGGTCATGATCGAAGGTCCAGGCCACGTTCCGATGCACAAGATCGCCGACAACGTGAAGTGGGAAGAGGAGTGGTGTGAGGAAGCTCCGTTCTACACCCTCGGCCCGCTGGCAACCGATATCGCGCCGGGCTATGACCACATCACCTCGGCTATCGGTGCGGCCATCATTGCGCAGGCTGGCACCGCCATGCTTTGCTACGTCACGCCGAAGGAGCACCTGGGTCTGCCGAACCGCGACGACGTCAAGGTCGGCGTGATTACTTACAAGATTTCTGCGCACGCCGCTGACCTGGCAAAGGGCCTGCCACGCGCTCAGGAGCGTGACGACGCGCTGTCGAAGGCCCGCTTCGAGTTCCGTTGGCATGACCAGTTTGCACTGGCTCTGGATCCGGACACTGCGCTGGATTACCACGATGAGACTCTGCCTGCAGAGCCGGCAAAGACTGCGCATTTCTGTTCCATGTGTGGTCCGAAGTTCTGCTCCATGCGTATTTCCAAGGATGTACAGGACTACGCGAAGGAACACGGCCTGGACTCCGTTGAAGCGATCGAGGCCGGCATGGCTGAGAAGTCCCAGGAGTTCGCTGATCAGGGGAGCCGCGTCTACCTGCCGATTACCGCGGAGTAGCTGGTTGTCTTAGAAGCTGCTGAAGTAAGCCGTGGTCGAGCTCTATTGGGCTTGGCCGCGGTTTTCTTTTGTTTTCAGCTATTTCTGCCGGCCTCAGTGTTGAGCCTCAAACGGGGGAGGGTAAGGCGCACCTTCATAAAGGCGTTAGGTAAACCTAACTAGTGGGGTGTACATTGCTTGTATGCACAGTCTGAAGTTCTTGACTTTCGATCATTCCCACCGCCATCTTGCGGGGGCTCACGAAACTCGCCTTTCGTCCGGCTCCGAATCATCGCCCGTTGGAGAAGGCAAGCGTCGACCGGTGAGGCAGAGTGCGCGCAGAGGTGTTACTGCGGTTTCGCTGTCCGGCGCCATGGTCCTTTCAGCGTTTGTGTCCCCAGCAATGGCTGAAACTGCGAAGCCAATCGTGCCAGACAACTTTCCCAATGTGATTAATCCAGCGGAGAACTTCCAGCCGCAGGATCCGCAGTATGTCGAATCCCCGGAAGTTTCTGTCACTTTTGAGGACGGCACACCAGCTGAAGGCGCCACAGTTCATCGCGGCGATGTTCTCATTGTTCGCGGCAGTGGTTTTAATCCGTCGGCCAACCGTGGTGGTTACCCGCTTCCAATTCCTCCGGGTGTGCCCAATGGCGTTTACGTTCTCTACAGTGCGTTCCCAGACTCCTGGAAGCCAAGTGAAGGTGCTCCGTCCTCGTCGCGGAAACATCCGCACGACAACATTGCCTGGGTCACGCCGGCTGGAACTCTCGAGGCGATACCGAACCAGGGCGTCGACATGCGACGTTCTATCGCTCGTCAAGCCACTCCGATGACAGATGACGGCAGCTTTGAGGCTCGCATTGTTGTTGACCCGCCAGAGACCCCAGCTGGTGAAAACTGGGGCATTTATGTTTACCCGGCAGCCGGCTCCATTAATGAGGCCGAGGAAATCTACATCCCGTTGAATTATTCGGATGCTCCGGGCAAGAATGCCCCGGCTCCCTCCAGCGAGGATTTAGTAATTTCTGTATCTGCGCTGGAGAAGGTATTCGGCGCACTGGGTGGTGGCGTCACTGCCAAGAACGGTGCCCTAGAGCCTGAGGCCGGTGTCGTCTCATTCACCCGCGACAATGACAACAGTGATGTCGAAGGGGAGAGCTACCGCGGAGAAGTTCACATCACCGCGAAGTTCAGTCTGGTTCATGTGGTCGTTCGTAATCCGCGCATTGAGGAAGGCCCGACCGGAAAGATTATTACGGCAGAGGTCTCGCAGGGCTACGATGTCGGCCCGGATGAGATGGAGCGCATGCCCATAGCCGCCGTGGTCGACAGCGATGGAGATCAGCTGATTACGACCATCGGCACTATTTCACAGATTCGATAGTCCTCCGGCCATCACGGCCGCCAACTGTCGTCCTCCTGGCACTTTGTTCAAAGTAAGCGGTCATACCTTGTGGGTTCTTGCGGGGTGTAACCACTGCCGTATTGGAATCACTACATTAGATAGAGGCGCTTACCAGCGATGAGGAGGAACGTGGGACGGCATAGTCAGGCAGAAGGACCTGTGTCACAGGATGGCGCATCGTCACAGGCTGCGGAGTCGCAACGTGCTGCTGCGAAGTCTCGGTCACAGGTCTCGCGAAAAATGCGGGCTCGCAAACCCAGTCAGACCCCCGCGCTGGCGCAATCGCCTGTGATGAGCTGGCCTCTTATTCTGGTCTCGCAGCTCGGTGGTCTTGCCTCGCTGTTGGCCTGGAATGGTCGTACTCAGCCGGACGATTGGGCTTCGCTCTGGGTAGGCGGGCTACTTATGGACAGGGGACTTGAGTCCCATCTTTATGACGCCGATCCAATCGATTTCACTGCCATGAGTGGAGAGGTCTGGCCACGCCTGGCGCAGGAAGTGTCTGCGCCATTTACGCATCCCTTTGTGCAAAACCCTTTGTTCGCAAAGGCTCTGGGAGTGATATCCCACGTCATGAGCTTTGAAACCTCGGTTGCTTGGTTGCTGTTTCTCTCCGGAATGGCCGTCGTGGTCCTCGTCGTAGCTTCCTACCACCTGTGGTTTCGGTCCACCATGCCCTGGGGTATCGCAGCGCTGGTTACCGCATGCGTATTCGCTCTGCCGACCACTATTAATTCGTTCTGGATCGGTCAGACGACACCGCTGATCGTCGCGGGTGTCGCCTATGGTCTTGCTGCCTCGCGCACTCGTCCTTGGCTCGCGGGCATCGTGCTCGGCATCGTCGCATCCATTAAATTGACTCCGTATGCGCTCATCGCTGTGATGCTCTTTTTCGCTTATCGACGGCGCGCAGCCCTCTGGTCGCTGGCCACCACGGCGGTACTGGCGGTCTGGATGTTTATCCGCGTTGATATGTCGGTAATTTCGGATTGGATTGATCGAATCGGCGACATTGGTTCATCGGTCTTGGTCGGCGGTGCGAATCAGTCGTTGGCGTCGACTTTAGCCACAGACCTGGGCAAACCTGATTTATTAGTAACAGTGGTTCGTGATTACCCGAGTCACGTGAAAACGATTCCGCTGTGTATTGCGCTTGGCGTGGTGTTGATGGTCACGGCAGTTGCGTGGTTGAACCCGGTCTACCGGTTTGAATTTCTGATCACGGGCGCGTGGCTTATTGCAGCTACATTCTCATCGATTCTTTGGACCCACTACATGTTGATGCTGGTCACGTCTGTGTTCGGTTTGGCCGCCATGGCGCGGACCCGATTGACCAGACAGTGGCCGTATATCGGTATTGCGTTGCTAGTGGTCCTGCTGACGTTTCCTGTGACAAACCCGATTGCTGCTACGCCGTATACCGGCGGATTTGTGTACTCGGGGATTACTGCGATGCTCTTGACGCTGGCATTGATGCTAGTTGTTGGTGGCTGCCACGCATTTGCGGTACATCGGTACGGCGATGGTGATGCAGGCGAGGTTGGAGCTGGTTTTGGCAGTGAATTAGCTGCCGCGGAGACGTTGAAATTTCCTCAGCCAGAGCCAATGGTCTTATTCGACTTGAGGAAGCGCTAGATTTAGCGGCTCAGCATAGAGACGATGTCACGGGCGGACATGTCGCTGTAGATCTCGTTTCGGGCGCTCTTAACCTGGTGGCCGAAGTGGACTGCGTTAGCGTCACTGCTGGTGTCGCGGGTAAGAGCCTCGCGCAGCGGCTGAGAGAAAAAGGCGCGCTTGGTAGTGAAAGAGCGGGGGAACAGGTTTTCAAGGCTCACGGTATAAACCCTTTCTGTGGTCGGAATCCGGTCGGGACTCCGGTTTGAGAGGTTCTGTATTCAAATGGTTTTCTTTGATGCGGTTGCCACTATATGTCTGAATATGCCCGATATCGAGTTAAAACGGGCAAAAGTGACTAAGTGGATACCGTTCCCAACATGAAAGCTGCATCACACTGTGGACCGGCTCAATGCTCGGTCACGGTCAGTTGTGGGCTCCAATACAATGAAATCCGGAATCAAATGTGAAGTAGGAGTTTGGTTATGGCTATTTCTTCGGCACCCACCCCTGAGTCCCCGGATTCGGCGGATACCTCGGGAGCGGCATCGCGCAGAGTTCCGGCGGCAGCGCTCAGTCACGTTGAGGATTTAATTGATTTTGTGGCTGCGTCGCCAAGCTCATTTCATGCGGCACAACAGGTCGTTGACCGTCTGAGTGCAGCCGGTGCCACGGTCATCGATGAGCACGAACAGTGGCCAAGTAAACCCGGTGCCTACGTCCTGCGTCGCGATGGCGCTGCCGTTGCTTGGATCGTCCCGGAGACGCCGGCTGCCGATTTCACCGGTTTCCGTATTGTGGGTTCCCACACGGATTCGCCCGGTTTTCGTGTGAAGCCCAACGCGCGCACCTCCGCCGCAGGCTATACGCAGGTCGCCGTTGAAGTCTACGGCGGCGCGTTGTTGGGAAGCTGGACCGACCGCGAAATTGAGTTCGCCGGTCGGGTAATTGATAAAAGCGGCAATGAGCACCTTGCTCGCACTGGCCCGGTTGCGCGTATTCCGCAGTTGGCTATCCACCTCAATCGTGCGGTTAACGAAGAGGGGTTGAAGCTCCACAAGCAGAATCACACTGCACCAATCATCGGACTGGATACTTTCGGCACCGATGTGTACCAGGTCATCGCCAATGCTGCGGGCCTGTCTATCGACGACATCGTCGCCTGGGACCTCATTTCCTTCGACACCCAGCAGCCGCGCACCTTCGGTGCTCACGATGAGTTCCTGGCTTCAGGTCGACTCGACAACCTGCTCAGCGTCCACTCCTCCCTGGTTGCCTTCGAGACCTTGCTCCGCCAAAACTGGAGCACGTCAACCACCATCCCCGTCATGGTCGCTTTCGACCACGAGGAAGTCGGGTCCGCCTCCACTACGGGCGCTGCAGGTCCACTGCTTGCCGACGTTCTGTCCCGCATCGCAGCGGCTACAGGCGCTGACCTGGAACGCACCCAGCAGCTCTACCGCGGTTCCATCTGTCTCTCGGCCGACGGCGCACACGGTGTGCACCCGAACTATGCAGGCGAACACGAGCCGGGGCACCAGCCGGAGCTCAATGCTGGCCCAGTGGTAAAGATCAATGCCAACCAGCGCTACGCCACCACGGCGGTTGGTCAGGCCGAGGTTGTCCGAATCGCAGCGGAAACCTCCAAGCGCATTGGCCAGGAAGTGCCGGTGCAGTATTTTGTATCTGCGAACCACAAGCCATGCGGCTCCACTATCGGCCCGATCACTGCAACGCGACTGGGTATCGACACCATCGATATCGGAGCTGCGATGGTCTCCATGCACTCGGCGCGTGAGATGTGCGGCACGATTGATCCATGGTGGTTGGCCGAACTCACCGTGGATTTCTGGGGTGCCGGACACTAGCAGCTCGCTGGCAGCGCTGAAGTCGTCTCTAGCAGTGGAGATGTTGGGGCGCTGTGGCCGTCGTGAAGCGAAAATGGGTGAGGGAATTTCCGTAGCTGCTCGTCGTGGAGCCTATTTTCTGTCATGCTATGAACCATGACTGATGCTAACGACACCCTGCCGTCGCACCGCCTTGAAGTACCTATCGAAGAGGCGGTGGCATGGCGTCGCCAACTGCACCAGAATCCGGAGCTGAGCTTCCGGGAGTACAGGACCTCGGACATGATTGAGGATTTGCTCAATCAGTGGGACATCCCGACGTACCGGTTGACCCCGACGTCCGTAATTGGCGTCATCGAGGGAACAGCGGGCGACCCCAGCACTGGCCGTGTGATTGGCTACCGCGCGGATATTGACGCCCTGCCGATTCAGGAGGAAACGGGACTGCCGTACGCCTCGCGCACGCCAGGTGTGATGCACGCCTGTGGGCATGATGTTCACACGGCGATGCTGCTGGGCACGGCGAAGGTGCTCTCTGGAATGCGCGATCAACTGCACGGCAAGGTGCTGTGCATCTTCCAGCACGCCGAAGAAATGCTGCCGGGCGGTGCTCGTGAGCTGGTCGACAAGGGCGCCGCCGATGACTTAGATGAGGTCTATGCCTTCCACGTCGCGCCGCATCCGGTGGGGCATGTGGGAATCTGCGCTGGGCGAGTGACAACTATGTCGGGCATCGTCTCCATCGCGATTCGTGGCCGTGGCGGACACTCCTCGAACCCGCAGCTGTCGATTGACCCGGTGCTCATCGCCAGCGAGGCGACTCTCATGCTGAACACGATTGTCTCCCGCGATGTGGATCCGAAGCACATGAACATTGTCAATGTCGGCTCACTGCATTCAGGTGAGGCCGGCAACGTGATTCCGGATACGGCCAACCTGGAAGTGTCCATCCGCTCGGTGGATGAGGCCGACTGGGAGATTGTCTGCCAGCGTATCGAGGCCGTCGTCAACGGCGTCTGCCAGGCTCACGGTGCACAGGCGACTTTCGACTGGCAGATTCCGTACCCGATGGTGGTCAACGCCGACATTGCGGTCAATCGTGCGTGGCATGCGGCGACGAAGGCGGTTGGCAAGTCCAAGGTGTTCGCTGCCGATCCGTGGGCTCCTTCGGATGATTTCTCGTATTTTTCCCGTGAAGCGCCGGGTTGTTACATGTTCCTCGGCACCGGTGGCCCGGAAGCGGGTAATCCCTTCTTTCTTCACAACTCCAGGTTTAAAATTGTGGAGAGAGCCATGGTCAGCGGCATGCGCACGGAAATTCAAATCGCGCTGGATGCACTGAACCCGTCGAAGAGCCAACCGCCGGAGCGCCCTGTCGCATCTCCGACCATGCCCGCAGCAGGTTCCGTGCCTCCACGGCCGCGGAATGCAGGCCTTGGCACGCCGAAGTCGCATGCGGGCCAGGCGCGGGCGTCGTCAAGCGAATCGGCGGGGGAGACCTCACCGACCCCTGAGGCTGCGACGGCACCAGATAATTCCAATCAGCCTCAGGCACCTAGAGAGGATGCATAGGACAATGTCCACTACCCCCAACGCCCCTGATAAGACGCTCGCTGGCGCCGCACCTGAGTGGACGAAGTGGGCGATTGGATGGCACGTCTATCCACTGGGGTTTGTGGGAGCGCCCATCCGTGAGAAGGATCGAGGCGCCGCGCCGGTCAATCGAATTCGCAAACTGATTGACTGGCTTCCGTACGTCCAGGAGCTCGGGCTCAACGTCCTGCAGCTGGCGCCAGTATTCGAGTCGACTAGCCACGGCTACGATACCGAGGACTACTACCGCATCGACTCGCGCCTGGGCACCGAAGAGGACATGAAGGCCGTCATCGAAGCTGCCCATGAGCGCGGCATCAAAGTGCTTTTCGACGGTGTCTTCAACCACATCGGGTCAGAGGCGCCCGCGCTGAAGACCGCGAAGGAAAACCCTGACTCTGAAGAAGCACAGCTCTTTGCGTTTACGCACTCAGATGGCGACATGACCGCGCCGGTGTTTGAGGGACATGAGAGTTTGGTCGAATTCGATCACACCAGTGACGCGACTGTTGATTTTGTCGTGAACGTCATGAATTACTGGCTGGCGCGGGGGATTGATGGCTGGCGCCTGGATGCGGCCTACGCAGTGGATCCACAGTTCTGGCACAAGGTTTTGCCGCGAGTGCGTGCTGAGCACCCGCATGCTTTTATCTACGGGGAGGTCATCCACGGCGACTATGCGGAGATTGTGTCGGTGTCCGGCATGGACTCGGTGACGGAATACGAGCTGTGGAAAGCGACCTGGTCGGCGCTGAAGGAGGAAAACTTCTTCGAGTTGGACTGGACTCTGAAGCGCCATAACACCTTCGCGGAGTCTTTTGTGCCGGTGACGTTTGTGGGAAACCACGATGTTTCACGCATTGCGACACAGGTAGGGGCCGACAAGGCCGTGCTGGCGGCAGCGGTGCTGTTTACCGTGGCCGGTGTGCCACTGGTCTACTACGGTGACGAACAGGGCTATACCGGTCTCAAAGAGGAACGCATCGGCGGTGACGACCAGATTCGTCCAGTGTTCCCGGATAGTCCGGAGGAACTCTCTACGCTTGGCGCGGATCTCTACCGCGCTTACCAGCAGCTCGTTGCGGTGCGACGCCGGTTCCCATGGTTGCACTCCGCTCGCGTGGAGACTGATGAATTGCGCAATGGTTTTCTTCGCTACCGCGTGACCGCAACCGACGCGGCGCTCGTGGACGATGCTGCCGAGGCCTTGGGCGAGACTGGAGCTTCCGGCGAGATGCCCTCGCTCGTTGTCGAGCTGAACCTGGAAAACGGCGCAACCAGCGCCGTGATCCGTGATGGTGACCACGTGGAATTTGAGTTTTCCTAGGCTCTCTTGGCGGCTCTAGGCTGCCCTCGGAGAACCAAAACCGCCCGGACACAATGTCCGGGCGGTAATTCTTTCGCGCCCCATCGATGAGTGGGCACAAGGGGTAGTGACTGCGTTTATGTTTGCTAGCTACCCCGGTTTTCGCAGATGCAGTGATTACATCTCTGCGGTCTCAACAGGAGTCATCTCGTCGGAGGATGCCGGAGTGGTGGCCTTCTGCTCGAAGGTCTCCGACGGGTTGGCCTGGTCGCCGACCTTCACGTCCGAGTCAACCTGATTCGGGGGAGAGCAAGCGACCAGGGCTGCTGCGGCAATGGCGGATGCGGCGATAGCGCCGGCGATGCGGTTACGCATGGATGTGGCTCCTCTGTCGGAAAAACAATAGCTACAAGGGGCTAATAAACTTTTCTCACATTATCTTAAAGCAATATCTTAGAGGATTCTTAACGGCTTGCGGGAACCAAGGGGCCAATCGCCCCCGCGCCGATGCATAGGGTTGCCCCCGGAGTCGCCTTTTCCACATCGACATGGAGAGTATTTCCGCCACCGTTGAGGTACACATAGCGCGGTCGCAGATCGTTGTTCATCTTCACGACTGTGGAACCACCGCGGGTTTGCTCTTCAGTCTCGAAAGGATTGGGGAGCGACAGGCGCACATCCATGTCCTCGGAGGCGGTGGCCGGGAACTCAAGCACCCAGTCACCGAGCTTGATGATGTTCTCCAACTTGATGTCCTCCGACGCAGTGCCGTCCTCGCCAACTGTGATGCGATGGCCACACTGCTCGACAGGGCCGTCAGTGACACGGGTGACCTCGGAGACCTTGGCGTCGATAAGCGAACCGTCTGTATTGAACATGCGCGGGTGACCGGTGACGCGCTCAAACGGCGGGCGATCGGAGACCGCATCAAACACCCGCGAGTACATGTTCATCGGAGCGGCGACGGGCACGAGAACTTCGAAGGGGACGGGCTGGTCGATGAGATTGTAGTCGATTGCCTTGTCGGGGCCAGCGGCATCGGCTTCCTCGCGCAGCGTGGACAGCGACGCCTTGGTGTTGCCGATCCACTCCATTGCGATGTCATCAGACCAGGCATTGCGGTAAGTGACCACGGAAATCGTGGAGGTGACAGCCAGCGCGATGCCCAGCGACCAAATCAGAATGTGCGTACGAGCCGGTAGCAGCGCTGGCGCCTCGTCCTTCGGTGGGAGTCCAGCCAGGGAGATCGCGACGCAGATTACGATCACGAGCGCGACATCAGAGTAGTAGTGCAAAGTGTGCGCCAGCACGCCAGAGGTGTTCTCTCCCGAGCGGAACAGGGTGATGGCGAACAAGGTGGTGAACATGTACGCCACCGATAGCGTCCACGGAGCCCAGCCACGGTAATCGCGGCCAATGAGGGTGGCGGACAGAATCAACAGGATAATGCCGCCGAGAGTAATCAGCTGAGACGAAGCGGAGGCAAACGGCTGTCCCGGAGCCCAGCGTTCCCAGCTTGTTGGTCCGCCGATGATGCCGGCAAAAATCTGGCCGAGGCCGTTGAAGAACAGTTCGGGCTGTAGCTTGTCGGAAATGAAGCCAGTGGTTTCGGCGGGGCCGAAGTAGTACCACAGTGCCCAGGCGCCGGTCAGCAGCATCGATGGGATCCAGATGACGAGGCCACGGCGGAGAACCTGCAGGATATTTCTGCGTTCCATGTAAGCCAACGTGACGACAACCAGCATGGAAATCGGCGCGATAGCCAGGGACTTCTCAAAGAACCCGAGCGCCACGGCCAGCAGCACGAACAGGCCTACGGCCTCCCACGGGCGAGGGCCGAAGGAACGACGCATAGTCGTGCGAATAGCGACAATCATGAAAACCACGAATGCTAGGTGGAACGGCTGGGAATTGGCCGCGGCCGACCACCAGGTGTCGCCCGGAAGCATCAGCGGAGTCCAGGCGACGACCGTGATGAGGAAGAGAGACACCAGCGTGCGGCCGGTGAGAAGCTCAAAGAGTTTAGCTGTGGCGTATGTCAGCACTACCGACATCACGGCCATGGTGATAGCCGGTAGCCACCAGTTCCACGGCGCGATGAGGTGATAGAGGCCTTGCACCAAGAAAGCCAGTGGCGCAAGGTGCCCGTCGTGATCCTGAAGCAGGTAGTCCTTGCTCAGCAGTGGGGTGTCGTAAAGGTGGCCAACAATGATGAAGTCATCCCAGTAAAAACCATGGCTAGTCAGCACCAGAATGCGAGCGACAAGCTGTATCGCAATAACAACTCCGATGAGAGGCCACCATTGCTTCGCAGACAGGTCAAGTCTCTCGCCCCACGTCAATGTGGGCATGTAGTATGGGCGAGAACTTTCCTGCTCAGCGGTGTTGTCAGCACCAGGGGCCTCGGCAGTTTTCACTGCGGAATCCGCGACTGTCCCCTCATCGCCCACTGTCGGCGTATGAGGGGTTTGGGCAGTTGGGGTATCTCCTGTAGATGACCGCTCGGCTTTAGTCATGGTTCCTTATGTTATCTAGGCCATCTGCTGGGCGCGGTAGGGTAGGCAAAAGTTAGTGCTTAGGGCGTGTCGACACAGGCTTCATACGCCGCTAATGAATACATCAATAATGTTTGAGCAATGCCGCTCGAGTTAAAGAAAAATAGGAGCAAGTGGGATGACGCAATCGGCGAGTGCAGCGCGCGCTAACTTCTCGTGGCGCAATATTGACATCATCATTGCAGCTGTTATCGGCGTGGCCGTTGGCCTGATTTTTGTTATCTGGAACATCATCGGCGGTGCGGGCTATGAAGCCGTCAACGCGCTTACTCCTGGTCTTGGCGGTTTGGTCGCTGGTATGTGGTTCCTCGGTGGTCCGCTCGGCGCGTACATCATTCGCAAGCCGGGTGCCGCTATCTTCGTCGAGGTAATCGCGGCGACGGTTTCAGCACTGATCGGTAACCAGTGGGGTATCTCCACCCTGTACTCAGGTTTGGCGCAGGGGCTCGGCGCGGAGCTGGTGTTCCTCATTTTGGCGTATAAGAGCTACAACCTGGTCACCGTGGTTATCTCGGGTCTCATGGCAGGGGTCGGCGCGTGGACTTTTGAGCTTTTCACCGGCAACCTGGCCAAGACTTTCGAATTCAACGTCATCTACCTAATCTCCACAGCGCTGTCGGGTGCCGTCCTCGCCGGTCTGCTGGCTTACTTCCTGGCTAAGGCACTGGCGGCAACTGGAGCGCTGGATCGTTTTGCCATCGGGCGAGAGCGACACGACGACGTCTAGGAAAATCGATGACAGATGAGTCGTTGACGCGGGGGCCGTCGTCAAGCGGAAATGTCCCTGCGGTGAGCGCGCGGGGGTTCGGATATCGGCACGCGGGGCGCAAAGCTGCAGTACTGAACGACATCACGCTGGACATCGAGCGCGGTGAAAAGGTGCTGTTGCTCGGCGCGTCTGGGATGGGGAAGTCGACGCTGCTCGCCGCTATTGCTGGCGTGCTTGGCGACGACTCCGATGGCGAAGCCACCGGAAAGCTCCTGATTGAAGGTCGTACTCCTGCTTCCGCACGGGGCGCGGTGGGCTTGGTGCTGCAAGACCCTGACTCGCAGACGATTAGTGCTCGCGTTGGCGACGATGTTGCCTTTGGTGCGGAAAACCTGGGCGTTGCCCCAGCTGAGATTGGCAACCGAGTGCGCGCCAGCCTGGATTTGGTGGGGCTGGATTTGCCGCTGGATCATCCCACGCACAGGCTTTCGGGTGGGCAGAAGCAGCGCCTCGCATTGGCAGGTGTGCTGGCAATGGGCGCACGGGTCATTTGTTTGGACGAGCCGACGGCCAACATCGACCCGGCCGGTGTGCCGGTACTACGCGATGCTGCGATTACCGCGGCGGAGAGGACCGGTGCGGCACTGATTGTGGTCGAGCATCGAGTGGATGCGTGGGTCGATGTGGTCGACCGCATCATCGTGCTGGGCCGCGGAGGTGTGATTGCCGATGGTGCACCGCATCGGGTCTTGGAAGACTACGGGCAGGCTCTGACGGATGCTGGGGTGTGGATTCCGGGTGCTCCGCCCGCGCTGCCGGATGCGCGTTCAGTTACCTGCGACCAGGACGGGCACCCTAGCGGTGACATCGCGATCGAAACCCGCGAGCTGGACATCGGCTATGGCGCGAAGAAGTCGTGGTTCAGGGGTAGCGAAACTGTTGAGCCTATTGCTCGCGGAGTATCCGTTTCTATCCCATCCGAAGCTTCCACCTGCATCGTTGGTCACAACGGCAGCGGGAAGTCCACGTTAGCGCTGACGCTCGGCGGTCTGCTTGAGCCGATGGCGGGGACGGTCCAAGTGGCAGGCAGCGGTAGCACGCCGTGGAAGTGGCCGTCGAAGAAGTTGGCTACTCGTATCGGCACGGTGTTCCAGGATCCTGAACACCAATTTGTCACCGGCACCGTGCTGGAAGAGTTGCAGCTCGGCCCCAAGCTCGTCGGTGTTAACGCCGATCAGCGCATCGAGGAATTGCTCGAGCGGCTCCGGTTGACGGCGCTGACCAAGGCGAACCCATTTTCGCTTTCCGGCGGTGAGAAGCGACGTCTGTCGGTGGCGACCATGCTGGCGACAGCGCCGGATATTGTGCTTCTCGACGAACCGACCTTCGGCCAAGACCGCCGGACATTCACCGAGCTGCTCACTTTGCTTCGCCAACTTGCAGACGACGGCCGAACTGTTATTTCGATTACCCACGATCCGTTGGTGGTCCAAGCGATGGGGGACTACGTCGTCGACATGGATGCGTTTCATCCGGAGCGGTCAGGCCGTGCGGCACCGGGACAGCGTGGTTCGGGGGAGCAGGCCGGTCCGAGCAGCAGTAAAGGTTCGCGCGGCCAGGGTGAAGCAGGAGGGACATCGTGACTGAAGTCGGTTCCGCCGGTACGGCTGAAGGTACGCAGAGCGCCGAGCAGAGTAAGCAGCCTTTCCTCGCGACGGTCAACCCGGTAGCGAGAGTACTGGGCCTGTTCTTGCTCACCACACCGCTGCTGATTTCCATCGACTGGGTCTCCGCAGTGGTCGCGCTTGTCTGCACGCTTTTCTTGGTGCCGCTGTCGGGTTTGGGTTTTCGTCGTTTTCTAGGACGCAGCCTGCCACTTCTTATCGCCGCGCCCATCTCTGGAATCTCGATGGCGCTCTACGGCAACCCGGAGGGCAAAGAGTATTTCTCCTTCCTGCTTGCGCATGTGACGGATAATTCTATTTCCCTGGCCATCGCGATTATGTTGCGTGTGCTGGCTATCGGTACTCCAGTTGTCGTGTTGACAGCCAATATCGACCCCACCGATCTGGGCAATGGGCTGGCGCAGATTCTCAAGCTGCCCAGCCGGTTTGTGCTGGCAACGGTGGCGAGTTTGCGGCTCGTCGGCCTATTCATCAGCGATTGGCAGGCGCTGACCCGAGCCCGTCGAGCACGCGGTTTGGGTGACCACGGCGCAATCCGCCGCACTATTTCCCAGGTGTTCGCTCTGCTGGTGTTTGCGCTGCGCCGCGGAACCAAACTGGCTACGGCCATGGAAGCCCGCGGCTTTGGCGCACCGATTAAGCGTACGTGGTGGCACACCTCGACATTGGCCACGCGTGACTATGCCACCATGGCCGCCTGCCTTGCCATCGCCGTCGCAGCAATCAGTATTTCCGTGTGGGCCGGGGAGTTCCGCTTCCTGGGCGTAGCGTAGCAAAGGTGTTTCGATCACGATGATTCTGCTTATCGACGGCCGTTCCGGCAGTGGCAAAACCACCCTTTCGGCAAAGTTGCACAGTATCCTCGGTTGGCCAGTTATCCACTTGGAGGATGTATATCCGGGCTGGTCCGGTCTGCAGAAAGCATCGGCCGCAGTTGCGGAGACCATTTTGAACCCCGCTCTACCGGCCGATGAGCGCGGGTATCGCCGGTGGGACTGGTACGCCAGTGAATTCGCCGAGTGGGTCCCCACGCCACCGGACTCCTCGCTCATCGTCGAAGGCTGCGGCGCTGTCACTGAAGCTAACCTTGCCGCTGCCCGCGCCATCGGCGACGGCAACGCCTGGGGAGTCTGGGTAGAGCTGGACACACAGACTCGATTTGCCCGTGCCATGGCTCGCGACGACCACTTCGAGGAACACTGGGACATGTGGGCCGAGCAGGAATCCCAGCATATGGCGAAGCACAATCCGCAACAGCTCGTCGACTGGACCATCAACGTCCCAGAACAGTTAACGTGGAAGCTCTGATGAGAAAAACACTCGCGTGCCTCGGTGCAGGCTTCGGTTCCATGCTCCTCGTCGGCGGACTACGCGTCGCCGCTAATTCGGAGCTACGCCCACCACGCCTGCCCAATCGCAGACCTCCGCGGTGGGTTCTTCCCACAGTAGGTGCCGCGTGGACACTGGCCAGCTGCCGCGCCTACTACGCTCGCGCATCGCATCGCTTGACGACGCCCCTGCTCGCCGGCCTCGCAGTACCAGGAGCCGCAGCGATCGTTTTCGAGGCCGTTCGCCTTCGATGTGCAGCCCAAAAACCAACTCTGCCGCCACACACCGTGGTTGTACTGGGATGCGGATTGAAGAACAATCGGCCCTCGGCCCTGCTGGCCAGAAGATTACAGCGAGCAGTCTCAGCGTGTGATGAGCGTACCGAGCGAATCATCTGCTCCGGTGGGGTCGGCAGTGAAGCGGTGACAGATGCCACCTGCTCCGAAGCGGACGCCATGGTGGAGTGGTTGGAGGCGAACGCTGGGGACGTCGTAAAGCGCGGCGACATCGAGTTGATCCCCGAGGACCAATCGACGAATACGTCGGAAAACATTGACTATGCGTGCGAATTGATGCGCGGCATGGACGGTGCGTTGAGCGCTGGAACGGTTGTTGTGACCAGTGATTTTCATGCGCCACGGGTAGCGAAGCTCATGCGCGAACGGGGGCTGGAACCCTGGTGTGTCGTCGGCGCCTATACGCCGTTGAGGTACTGGGCGACATCGCTGCTGCGGGAATTCCTCGCGCAGTTTATTCTGTGGGCGCCGAGCGGCAACGCGAGAATTTTACGAATTTCGCGGGTAGGGCGAAGCGTTAGCCACTAGTATCGAACGAAGATAAATACGTCGTGCGGTGATAGTGCTGCGTAGAAATGCGTAGAGCGCGATATCGAACACGACATCGGAATCATTAAATCGGGAGGAACACCCACATGGCTTTGACCCCAGGATTCGACCTGTTCCAGCTGCCAGAGGAGCACCAGGAGCTCCGCGCCGTTATCCGTGATCTGGCGGAGAAGCAGATTGCTCCGTACGCAGCGGACGTCGATGAGAACGAGCGTTTCCCGGAGGAGGCCCTGAAGGCTCTCAACGAGGCTGGATTCAACGCCGTCCACGTGCCGGAGCAGTTCGGTGGTCAGGGTGCGGACTCGGTTGCGGCCTGCATTGTCATTGAGGAAGTTGCTCGTGTCTGTGGCTCGGCTTCTCTTATCCCGGCTGTGAACAAGCTGGGCACCATGGGCTTGATCCTCAAGGGCTCCGACGAGCTGAAGAGCAAGGTCCTGCCGGACATCGCCAACGGTGAAATGGCTTCCTACGCACTGACTGAGCGTGAGGCCGGTTCGGATGCCGGTTCCATGAAGACCCGCGCGGTCCGTGAGGGCGATGAGTGGGTCCTCAACGGTTCCAAGTGCTTCATCACTAACGGTGGCCGCTCCACCTGGTACACCGTCATGGCTGTCACCGACCCGGAGAAGGGTGCCAACGGCATCTCTGCATTCATGGTCCACAAGGACGACGAGGGGTTCCGCGTCGGTGGCCTGGAGCACAAGCTGGGTATCAAGGGTTCCCCGACCGCGGAGCTGTACTTCGAAAACTGCCGCATCCCGGCTGACCGCATCATCGGCGAAGAGGGCACCGGTTTCAAGACTGCCCTGGAGACCCTGGACCACACTCGCCCGACTATTGGTGCACAGGCACTGGGCATCGCGCAGGGTGCGTACGACTACGCCGTTGGTTACGTGCAGGAGCGTCAGCAGTTCGGCAAGCCGATCGCTGCTTTCCAGAACACCCAGTTCATGCTGGCTGACATGCGTATGAAGATTGACGCTGCTCGTCTCATGGTCTACACCGCAGCCGCTAACGCTGAGCGTGGCACTGCTGAGGGCGGCGCTCGCCTGGGTCTGATGGCCGCAAACGCCAAGACCTTCGCCTCTGACGTTGCTATGCAGGTCACCACTGATGCCGTGCAGCTGCTCGGTGGTTACGGCTTC
This sequence comes from Corynebacterium sp. MSK032, assembly GCF_030232065.1. NCBI lineage: Bacteria > Bacillati > Actinomycetota > Actinomycetes > Mycobacteriales > Corynebacteriaceae > Corynebacterium > Corynebacterium sp. MSK032. The sequence continues at coordinate 71,735 of NZ_JASPJR010000001.1, forward strand.
ACCCGTGACTTCCCGGTTGAGCGCATGATGCGTGACGCCAAGATCACCCAGATCTACGAGGGCACTAACCAGATTTGCCGCATGGTCGCAGGTCGCCAGATTCTCGCAGACGCACAAAAGCGCTAATCACCAGCGCAAACGCTAAGCCCCCGCTGAAACGGCGGGGGCTTTTTCATGCTGCCACATCACTCAGAATTTGTCTCTTAACCCCAACGCGCGCTAGTGACTGCGTTTATGGTCGGCGGCGGTGGGGCGATGCGAGTTACTGACTGCGTTTATGACAGAAATGGCCCGAAAAACGGCTTCAAAGTGTCATAAACTCACACAGTTTCACATTTGCAGCCCGTAAATTTTGCGTTAAGTAGCAAGAAGCGTGTCCAATCGGCGTGCACCGGGGTCTACTTTTCTCTTAACCCCCGGTTTTTCGGCCGTCCCGCACGAGCACCGCACGAGTCCGGCACTCCAGCCCCGCACGAGTCCGGCACTACACCATCCACCAGCTCGCCTGCAGCCGCACGCATCAGCCTCGCTAATCACACCCTCATTTCGCCAACCAAGCACAGGCAGCTACAACGATTGCTTCTGCGCCCCGGTCAAGAGTGGGTTGGAGGTCAGGGGCAAAAGCTGGGTTGTGGTTGCCAACAGCGCTGCTCTCATCCGCGAAGCCGCCGAGCCCCCAGTACGTATATGGCACGCCAAGCGCATCGGGGATGATTGAGAAATCTTCAGAGGCGGGCACTGCGTCCAAATCGGAGACTTCATCACCGAAGTACGCGTCGAATGCCTCGCGCACAGTATTCGTGGCGTCCCCGTCATTGTTCGTGAGGGGATAGCGGTCGTAGTAAGTGAACTGCGGGTCTTGAGGGCTGCGGGCAGCAACGCACTCTGCTCGTACAATGCGCTCGATTGCCTCTTTGAGGTGTTCGGTCACGGCGCTGTTGTAGGCACGAGTGTTGATGAGCAGCTCTGCGGAGTCAGGGATGATGTTGGACTTAGTTCCCGCCTGAATCGCGCCAACGGTCACCACTGCGGTCTCGGTGGCTGCTACCTCACGCGAGACAATCGTCTGAAGACGCATCACAATGGTGGATGCCAAGACAACGGGATCGACACTGAGCTCCGGCATGGATCCATGGGAGCCATTACCGTACACAGTGACTTTGACCGAGAATGCAGAGGAGAGAACTGGCCCGCGGCGAGTGCCCACATAGCCGCCGGGCAAGCTAGCTAGTACGTGTTGACCGAGATAAACATCGGGACGCGGAATAGCCTTCTCCAGATCTGCCGCCAGCATTGCGCGTGCACCTTCGGCGGTTTCTTCAGCGGGTTGGAAGATACCGATGAATGTGCCAGACCACTGATCAAGGTTTTCGTTGAAAGCCTGCAGCGCTGTGAGCAAAGACATCAGGTGGAAGTCGTGGCCACAAGCGTGGGCGACGGGGACCTCTGTGCCGGTCTTTTCATCAATCTGCGTTGCCGTGGAGGCGTAATCTTTGCCGGAAGTCTCCTTCACCGGTAGCGCATCAATGTCTGCGCGCATAGCTACAATCGGCCCGGCACCGTTCTCAATGATGGCAACGACGCCGGTGTCTCCGACGCGATTTGTGGAAATACCTGAAGCTTCGAGCTCCTGAATAATCCGGTCTGCAGTGCTGTGCTCCTGCATGGAAAGCTCAGGGTGCCGGTGGAAATATTTGTACAGTTCCTCGTGCTGGGATTGGGTGGACGCGAGACCATTCAGAATCTTTCTGGCGCTCTCAGTATTAGTGGGCATACCTAAAATGTACGCCGACCTAAAGCGGACGGTGGAGGCCCTGGAAGGTATCCCCCGTCCCGCCCCAAACCTCTAAGAGCTGCCTACGTCGTCACAAAGAACTTCTGGTTACGCTCGCCGCGGTAGGACTGGGCGGTTGCAGTTGCGGCGATGATAGAGGCAACAATCAGCAGGCCAGCTGTAATCAAACCGAGCGCCGACGAGTCTCCGGAGCGTACCTGGGAAATCGTTCCGACCAGCGTCATTGATGCATTAATGACAAAAACTGCCGCCGCCACGGACAGCACCGTGCGCGCTGCAGTCGATCCTTCAAGGAGTTTGCCAGCAAGCCACCAGCACGCAATCGCCGTTGCCGTCTGCGCGAGAATCGCAAACGCGAAGCTCACGGCCAAGCTGGTCTGTGCAGCAGAAACCTCGATGTTGTTGGCCTTTGCCGCTTCCGTAACAGTCGCATCCCATTTCAATAGGGAACTGACCACGGTGAGGATTAGCGCTGGGACGTAAACATATACCGCCAGCCGCCACCACCGAAAGGACTGCGCCGCATGGAAAGGAACGTCTTTAGCCGAATTGACTGCCATAATTCCATACTCTAAACCACGCTGTCGCGGCGCGAAACGTCACTGCTAGGTTGCACTTATCGCTTGCCGACGAGCAGATAACCGGCAACCACTACAAAAGCTAACTTCTATACAGCGCTGGTGCGGTGCGGGTCGGTGAAGTCGACACCTTGGGTTTCCCACACGCGACGCAGTTCGTCAACGCCCTTAGCGCGAGCAAGGGCAAATTCGTTGGTCGTGGCCGGGACCGGCTGGAAGATTGTGACTTCGGTTTCCTCCACCGCGACCGGCGGGATTTCTGCCTTGAACAGCACAAAACCGGTGAAGCGCGACTGATCCCACAGTGGCTGGCCGAAGTCAATAAGTGCCCCCTCGGTCAGGACGAGGCCTTCGATGCTTGGGGAAGCGGCAAGAATACCCAGCGGGCGGATGACTTCGTCCAGTCCACCACGAATAGGCAAGATGAGTTCGGCACGCGGGCCAGAGTTGGTGTCCACCACCATTGCGGACGGATCTTGCATCGCCTCGGCACTGCAACCCAGTGTTGCATAGGTGACAATCCGGTCTGTGTCAGGTCCGAAGCGCAGCATCTTCAGTGGCGCAGAGCCAAGGAAGGTCAGCTGGGCTTCGCCGGGGTTGGACTCTTCAAAGTAGGAGGAAAATGCTGCTCGGACGGCTTTGATAATCGCATTGCTATCAGGGCCGGTGGGAGGAATGGGGCCGGTTAAGTTATCGAACACGGGCGGTACTCCTTTGTTGAGGTGGTCGGTCTAGGCCGCAGGCGAAAGCTCAACGGCATCAGCCCACGTCGCATCGAGGTGCAAAGTCTGCATCCACGCATCAATGTTGTCACCGTGTGCAGCGATTGCGGCGCGTGCAGTCAGTGTGGTCTCGATAGCGAACTCGGTGAGTTCATCGCTAATCAGTCCCTGAGTATGAGCCGCGACGAGCTCGTCGACATCTTCAACTCGAATCTGTGTGGCCGCATCGCCAGGTAGGGGAGCTATGGCCTCAGGGTCGGTCGGTGCCTGCAGGATGTCGAGATACAAATCGGTCATACGCCAGCACTGCGGATCAGTCCGGTCGATGCTGACAATATCGACGTAGCGTTGGTGTTCCACCTTCACGCCCGGGCGGAAGTGATAAATGCTGATGCGCAACCCTTCGTCGGCAAGCAGGAATGACTCAAGATATCCAAACTTTGGATGATCCATCCCACGGCGCATATAAAGGCGGCTGGGTGTGAGAGTTCGGAACTCATCGACATTGCGCTGAAAGCCCTTGGGGTCGGTGTTGACCATTTCACGTAGGTCAAAGGTCTCGACTTTCGGAGGATGTGTGTCCTGACTCGAGCGAATTGGGGAGAGTGCAGGAGCTGCCGCGGTCGAAGCCGAAGTGGCCGGTGAAGTGGACATGCGAATACCTTAACGTGTAGGGGTTGCCTTTTTGGGCATAGAAAAGCCCTTTCTGCATACGTGATGCAAAAAGGGCTAGGGGAGAACTAGAAAAACTTAGTTCAGGCCGACCGGGAAGACACCGGCGGTCGGAGTGTAGCTGCAGTTGGTCGGACCAGGCTCTTCCTGAGTGGTGATACCGCCCTGCATGACAGCGATGACCACGCCCTTGCCCGTGTCAGCGGTGCCGTTGACAGCGCCCGGGCCCTCCTCGGCGTTGATGCCGTTGTTCTCCAGGGTGGTCTTGCCGTACTTGCCGTTAGCAACGTTGACCCAGTAGACATTCATCTCTGTGTCCTGCTGCTTAGCCAGCTGCTTGGTGCCCAGGCCAGTGAAAATGAAGCCAAGCTGGTTTTCTGGAACACCTGGCAGCGGCAGGTCTGCCGGGCCCGGAACGGTAGTGGCCAGGCCGAAGGAACGGCCTTCGCCGCCGATGCACTTGTCGGCAACAGTAGGCAGCAGGAACTGGTTGGTCTTCGGGGCACCTTCCGGAACCTTGAAGCCCGGCTCGCCCTCGCCCTCACCAGTCAGGAAGTCAATTCCCTTGTTCAGTGCGCTGGAAATTTCCTCAGGAACGCCTGGGGAGTTAATGATGTCGCGCGCGTTGCCGTAGAGATTCGGCGAAGCGATGTTCAGGGAGTCCAGCGACGGGGAAGCAGAAGCGGCGGGAGTCATGCCCGCAGTGAGAATTGCAGCTGCACCCAAGGTCGCTGCGGCACGGCGCAGGAAAGAGCGTCCAGTCGAAACCACGGTGAAGAACCTCTCATTCGTGGGCTATTGGAGTCGGAATCAAAATTTCGGAATCGTTGCTCATCTTAGAACGACTCCAACGGGAATTGGAAAGATTTGAAAAAGAAATGTTCAGAATCTTCTCAGGAGATTAACGCACGGATTCTCGCGTGTCGCAAGTTAATTAGAGTGATTTGTGATGTAGAACGAGATGATTGTGAAAATTGAGGCGAAATGCGTATGTATGGGGTTAATGGTGTTTCGCAGTGTGTAAGCGGGTGAAGTCAAGTCTCATCCCGTGGGGTTACAACTATGGCATTTGGTCACATCTATCACATGGCGGGCTGAGAGATTGCCGTCGTGAAGCGTTGTGGCGTTGGCGGATGTGCCATTATGGCTGTCGGTAAAGCGGGGGTGCAGTAAGGGGGTAATTTATCCCTAAGGGTGGCGCGGCAGTGCCACTTTGCATGACGGATAGGTGCTCGGGGTTGCGAGAATCTCTGCCAGATGTGCAGGGGCATTAAGAAGGAGTACACTGTAGAACGCTTTATTACGCGTTGATGCGGGGCGTTAAAGGCAGTCGTAAAGACAGTCCTTTAGAGCAAGGCCGTATCTTTTTCTTTTAGTCCTCTTAGCTTGTTAGGAGCTATCCGCCTGTGAGCGATACCGAGTTCCGTAATGTCGCCATTGTCGCACACGTCGACCATGGCAAGACCACTCTCGTGAACGCCATGCTGGAGCAGTCCGGCGTTTTCAGCGACCACGAAGAAGTTGCAGACCGAGTGATGGACTCTGGTGACCTTGAAAAGGAAAAGGGCATCACCATCTTGGCGAAGAACACCGCTATTCGCCGAAAAGGTGAGGGCAAGAACGGCGAAGACCTCATCATCAACGTCATTGACACCCCTGGTCACGCCGACTTTGGTGGCGAGGTGGAGCGCGCACTGTCCATGGTTGACGGTGTCGTGCTGCTGATCGACTCCTCTGAAGGTCCGCTGCCGCAGACCCGCTTCGTCCTGGGCAAGGCGCTTGCTGCCTGCATGCCGGTGATTATCGTGGTCAATAAGACTGACCGCCCAGATGCACGTATCGACGAGGTTGTCGAGGAAGCACAGGATCTGCTGCTCGAGCTAGCCTCCACCCTGGAAGACCCGGAAGCTGCTGAGGTCGCTGAGCGCAACCTTGAGCTGCCGGTTCTCTATGCCTCTGGTCGTGCCGGTAAGGCTTCTACCGAGAACCCGGGTAACGGCAACTTGCCGGAGTCTGAGAACCTGCAGCCGCTGTTCGACGTCATCACCGAGGTGCTCCCGGAGCCGTCCGCTGAGATTGATGCCCCGCTGCAGGCGCAGGTTACCAACCTGGACTCCAGCTCCTTCCTCGGTCGAATTGGTCTGATTCGTATCCATAAGGGCCGTATCCGCAAGGGACAGCAGATTTCGTGGATTCATTACGACTCCGAGGGCAATGAGCATGTCAAGAATGCGAAGGTCGCGGAGCTGCTGCGTACCGTCGGCGTGACCCGCGTACCTGCTGAAGAGGCCATTGCTGGTGACATCGCCGCTATCTCCGGTATCGACGAGGTCATGATCGGTGACTCTCTCTGTGATGCCGAGCATCCGGACCCGCTGCCGCGCATCCTGGTCGATGAGCCGGCTATTTCTATGACGATCGGCGTGAACACCTCGCCACTGGCAGGCCAGGGTGGTGGCGATAAGCTGACCGCTCGTATGGTCAAGGCCCGCCTGGACCAGGAGTTGATTGGTAACGTCTCGCTGCGCGTGCTGCCGACCGAGCGCCCGGATGCCTGGGAGGTGCAGGGCCGTGGTGAAATGGCGCTGTCCGTTCTGGTTGAAACTATGCGTCGTGAGGGCTTTGAGCTGACCGTCGGTAAGCCGCAGGTTGTTACCAAGACCGTCGACGGCAAGGTTCAGGAGCCGTACGAGCACCTGACCATTGATGTTCCTGAAGAGCACCTGGGTGCTGTCACTCAGCTGATGGCGGCTCGTAAGGGGCGCATGGAGCAGATGGGTAACCAGGGCACCGGTTGGGTGCGCATGGAGTTCCTCATTCCGTCCCGCGGTCTGATTGGCTTCCGCACTACTTTCATGACGGAGACCAAGGGCACCGGTATCGCCAATCACTACTCGGCCGGCTACGGCGAGTGGGCTGGTGAGATTAAGGACCGTCCGACAGGATCGTTGGTGGCTGACCGTACCGGCCAGATCACCGCTTACGCACTGATTCAGCTTTCTGACCGCGGCACCTTCTTCGTCGAGCCGGGTGACCAGGCTTACGAGGGCATGGTCGTTGGCCAGAATCCGCGTGATGAGGACATGGACATCAACATCACCAAGGAAAAGAAGCTGACCAATATGCGCGCAGCCTCGGCTGATGCGACCGTGACTCTGGAGAAGGCGCACAAGCTTTCCCTCGATGAGGCTATGGAGTTCTGTGGTGCTGACGAGTGCGTTGAGGTCACCCCGGAGGGCATTCGCGTACGCAAGCAGATCCTCAGCGCCACCGATCGCGCTCGCGCTCGTTCCCGCGCGAAGGCCATGAATAAGAAGTAATTCGGGTTGGTAGGGGACTGGGCCACCTGAAAACCAGTCTCGGGGTAACTGACTCGGTCAGGTGTCGAGTAATCTCGTGGATATGTTTATTCGCAGCCGTCGTCACGCAGCTTCTCGTCGATTTTTCGTAGCATCGACACTCTGCGTGACGGCGGCTTTGGCGTCTTCGTGCATGGCTCGCCCCTCGGACGCTCCGACTGTGCCCGGGCAGCAGGAAGCGCCGGTGCAGCAGGAAGACACCGCTGACCAGGCCAAAAAGATGCGTGAAGTCACGGTCGGTGTCGACGAGTTTGTCGAAGGCTTCAATCCGCATTTGCTTGCCGACGTCTCCCCGGTGACCAGCCTGGTAGCGCGACTGACACTGCCTAGTGTTTTCACCCCTGCGCCGGTAGAGGGCGAGGCTGGTGACGCTAGTGCCGCCGCGCAAGCTCCCGGAGTGGTGGATAACGCTGCCAATGCTCGCTCGGCAGGAGCTCCCCAATGGCTTCTCAACTCCGACTTGCTGGATTCCGTGCAGGTCATCGAGAGTGATGACAGCAAAGACGGTGACGCCAGAAACGGAGCTGGAAACGGGAAAGCGGCCGATGTTGACATCACGGATCCGACGGTAGCGGCAGAGCATGTCCGCTACCGCATTCGAAAAGGGGCGCAGTGGAGCGATGGCACGCCAATCAGTGGCGAGGACTTCCGCTACCTATTTTCCCAAGTCACGTCCACGCCAGGATCGCTGGATACGGCGACTTATGAGCTGATTAAATCCATTGATGTCTCCGACGGTGGCCGTCAGATTGATGTGACGTTCACTCAGCCGATTACGCATTGGCAGCGCCTGTTTGCACATCTCTTGCCAGCGCATTTGATGCGGTCGAACACTGATGGTTTTTCCGAAGGGCTGGCCAGCCGTTTGCCGGCCTCCGGTGGGCAGTACACCGTCGAGTCGATGGATGTCGGCCGCAACATCATTCGACTGGTTCGAAATGACCGCTACTGGGGTGAGCAGCCAGCAGCCTCGGAGGTTATTACGCTGCGTGCCATGCGTAGTGCCATCGATGGTGCGGAGCAACTGCGTTCGAAGCAGATCCAGGCCGTGCAGGTCCGTCCGACGGAGACGTCTGAGCTGACGTACGGTCTGATCCCCGGTGTTGCTGAGTTCTTCCATGAGCCCAACCGGGAACTGGTTTTCAGTACCAACCTCGCGTCGAGCAGGCTTGCCGACGAATCCGTCCGCCGGGCCATTCTGAACACCATCAACGTTGCACAGGTCTCAGAGGTGGCCACCGGGCGCCGAATCGCAGGTGGCTCTGGTGACGGTCGTGACCAGGAGAAAACCGAGGCGCCACAGGCCGGTTTTACTGAGGACAATCCGCTACGAATCGGCATCATTAGCGACGGTATAGCGGCACGCGCTGCGGCTTTTGCGGTCGCTGACCAGTTGACTGCAGCTGGTATCCCCGCCACCGTTGTTTCGTATTCACCGGCGGACATGCTGCGTTCTTCGTTGCCCTACGGAACCGTCGATGCCGTGGTGGCATGGGCAGAGCAGCCCAATTCCGTCCAGGCGGCCCGGGAACGCTATGCGTGTACGGAAGGCTCGATCAGTTCGCTACCGCCGAAGGACTTGGATGAAGCAGGCGCAGAGTCGGCTACCGAGTCTGAGTCAGAATCCGAGTCTGAGTCTGAGGGCGTTGACAGTTCGACAAAACCTGCACCAAGTGAAGACCGGGGAAAGAGCGCTGAAGAGCAGAGCTCGCTGGACGGGACAACATCGTCTGAGCAGTCCACATCTTCTACCTCAGCAGAGCCGGCTGACCTCAGCGGAGTATCTGTCGCTCCGAAATCGGCTGCTCGGAGCGAGAATCTTTCCGGCCTTTGTGACCCGCAGGTTGATGAGCTGCTCGCTCCCGACAGTTCTGCGTTGCCCGCTGAACTCGCCGATATCATTGCTGGCCACAGTATCGAGCTGACCTTGGTGAAAGACGGCTTGCTGACGGTCGTCAGCCCGGAAATTACAATTACTGGGCGGAAGGACTCTTCGCAGTGGACCGATGACCCAGTGTTGGGCCGCCTCGGTGTTCTGGGTGAGATTCGCCGAGTCGCGACGCAAAGCGGGACTCGAGAATCGTCTGAGAATTCTCAACCGGGAGATAGTCCGCGCGAAGATACTGAGCAGGACGGTTCGGGTCAGAACCAAGAAGTCCGCGATAACGCCGACCAGGAGAACAAGGGGAAGTAAGAAAGCCCGTGAAGTTACTTTTTGTTCACGCACATCCAGATGACGAGTCCATTTGGACAGGTGGTTTGATTGCGGCTGCCGCGCGCTCCGGAGCGTCGGTAAGCGTAGTGACCTGCACGATGGGCGAGCTGGGAGAGGTCATCGGCGCGCCGTACCAGGGGCTAGTTGCTGATGAAGCTGACCAGTTGGGCGGTTTCCGCGTCGCCGAGTTGCGCTCGGCGCTGCGTGCGCTGGGGGCCAATAGCCCAGACAATGCGCCACGTTTCCTCGGTGGTGCCGGGCGTTGGCGTGATTCCGGTATGGCAGGGGACAAGGGTAATGAGCATCCCCGTGCGTTCATGAACTCAGGTGATGAGGCGGTAGCCCAGCTTCGCACCATCCTCGATGAGCTGCAGCCAGACCTGGTCATTACCTACGATGCCGATGGTGGCTATGGGCATCCGGACCACATTCGTGCGCACGATATCACTGTCGCGGCGTGCGGAAATCGCTTTCCGACGCTGTGGGCGGTCACCGATCGTGAGGCAATGGCGGCGGGACTGGATGCCATTACCGTGGTGCCGGAGACCTGGCAGGCGTGCGATGTCGACGACTTCGCTACCGTGACCGGCCATTTCGAGGTTCAGCTGGATGATGCCGCTGTGGCTGCCAAGGTTGAGGCCATGCGCGCGCATGCGACACAAGTGTGGTTCGCCGATGGTTCCGTTAGCGAGGTCAATCCTGATGCTGTCTATGGACAGACCGACGGCTCTGGTCGTGCGCGAGCCGTCTGGGCGTTTTCCAATTTGCTGTGTCAGCCGGTGACACCGACTGAGGCATACCGTTTTGGTACGGCGACCGCTGCGTCCCTGGAAGAGCTGGGGGAGCTGGTGAATATCCAATTACTGCCAGAGCCGGTAGCGAGCGTCGACTCTGTACCGAGCGTGGATCTGGAAGCGGAGGGGAGTGCGGACGATGAGTAACCCTCAGCCTCACGAAAGCGAAGACTTGATTAACGCTGCTGGCGGAAAGTTGAAGAACGAGCGCTTGAGTATTGAAAAGCGCACATTCGGGGATGAGCGCTATTGGGGTGACCCGGAACGTTCGCAGCCACGCGAGAACTTCCATCAGGGGGAGGTCACAGTAGCGCTAGTCTGGCTGTCGCTGGCTGCGTTGGCAGCGTTGGTGATTGAAGTAGTTTTCCTCGGAGCGTGGATTACCATCGGCTCGGTTGCTATTCCGTTGCCGTGGACCATTCCGCTGGCCTATATTGCCAATCTGATTATCACCAACACAGCGTTGCTGTGGACACGCGATCGCTCCAAAGCTGCAATTCCGACTGTCATCTGGGTGCTGGGCTTTGCAGGCATTCTGCTGTGGGCAGTGCTGCCCTTCGGTGGGGACTTGGCAATGGGGCAGTGGTTGCGAACAGTGCTGCTGCTTGTTTGCGGTGTGCTGGGCGGTGCCTGGCCACTGCGCCATCTGCGGGCACTCTAGCGAAAACCGCAGCGGATACTGCAGGAGACGGTGAGGAATTGATACAGGGCAGGCCCGCATCAATGTGGCTCTTTCTGGAGCCAGTTGAAAACAACACCCACGTTGGGTGTAGACTCCAATCTGAATATACCGCTCTGTCTATTTTGCTCTGTTTCTCGTCGGAACGGCATAATCGACAGATAGCGAAAGCCTCATCCCATATCTTGTGAGAAAGGTTCTTAAACCTAAAACCATGACTTACATCATTGCCCAGCCATGTGTTGACGTCCTCGACCGTGCCTGTGTTGAAGAGTGCCCGGTTGACTGCATTTACGAGGGCAAGCGCATGCTTTACATTCACCCTGATGAGTGCGTGGACTGCGGCGCTTGTGAACCGGTCTGCCCAGTCGAGGCCATCTTCTACGAGGACGATGTTCCGGATGAGTGGGTTGAATTCATCGATGCCAATGTCGACTGGTTCGATGAGCTGGGTTCCCCGGGCGGTGCCGCCAAGCTCGGCCCCCAGGACTTCGATGTGCCATTCGTGGCAGCTCTGCCGCCGCAGGCAGAAGACTAAAACCACAGAGGACTAAAGCTATTTCTTTCCCGGGAAGGACTTCATCACCGCCCATGTCAGCTGCCCGCAAGCGCGTAACTCCCGGTTCTCTTTTGCCTCAGTTTCCGTGGGATTCTCTCACGCAGGCGAAAGCCACTGCGGCTGCGCATGAAGAGGGCATGGTGAATCTCTCGGTCGGCACACCAGTCGATGAAGTCGCTCCGATAATCCGGAAGGGCCTTACCGAAGGTGCTGCCGCACCGGGTTACCCACAGACCGTCGGCACGCCTGAGCTACGTGCTGCGATTGTTGCAGCGATGGCGCGGCGCTACGGCGTGACGGGACTGGAGTCAGCGGTCAACGGCTGCAATGTGCTTCCGGTCATCGGCACGAAGGAAGCAATTGGCTGGCTGCCCTTTCTCCTCGGCGTAGGCGCGGGGCACACCGTCGTCATCCCCGAGCTGGCATATCCCACCTACGAGGTCGGTGTTCGTATCGCAGGCGCTGAGCTGCTGCGTGCGGACTCGCTGACGCAAATCGGTCCCGCGTCGCCGACGCTGATGTTCATCAATTCCCCGGGCAACCCCAACGGCAAGGTCCTCGGTGTTGAACACCTGCGCAAGGTGGTTGAGTGGGCGCGTGCTCGGAACGTAATCGTTGCCTCTGACGAGTGCTACTTGGGGCTCGGCTGGACCGAACAGCCAGTCAGTATTCTCGACCCGCGAGTGTGCGACGGTGATTTCACCAACCTGCTGGCTATCCACTCGCTGTCCAAGACGTCGAACATGGCGTCGTACCGCACCGGCTGGTTCGCCGGCGACGCGGACCTCATTGCCGAGCTGGTTTCCGTGCGCCGTCACATGGGGCTGATGGTGCCGGGGCCCATCCAGCACGCCACGATCGCCGCGCTTAACGACGACTCCCACGAGGCCGAACAAAAGCAGCGCTACAGTGACCGCCGTGAGATTCTGCATGATGCACTGGTAGCCGCAGGTTTTCGTATCGATGACTCCGAGGGCGGGCTCTATCTGTGGGCTACTCGCGGGGAAGACTGCTGGCAGACAGTTGATTGGCTGGCTGAACGCGGCATCCTGGTCGCACCGGGTAGCTTCTACGGGCCCAAGGGTGCGCAGCACGTACGGGTGGGGCTCACAGCGACGCTCAGCGACATCGAAGTGGCGGCGGCGCGTATTCGCGGCTAGCCCCGGCCAGATGTGCTGGCTCTAGTAGGCCGAATGCTGCAAACGGTGCCGACATCGGCATAGACCAAATCATAAAAAAGGGAGTGTGCCGTGGGACGTGCCGGAGGCAACCGAGATGCTTGGTGGGGACTTGAGAAGAACCGTCAGACAGCGCAAGTCGATGCCGCCGCTCACGAGCGCGAGGAGTACATCCCCTTTGAGCCGACAATTGTGGCCGACACCGATGAGTTTCTGGTCGTAGACAAGCCACCTTTTCTGCCGGCGACTCCCAATGGCCGCATCGTGGCCAATACCGTGCAGGAGCGACTGCGACGTAGTCTCGGGGAACCGGAGATAGTGGCCGTTCACCGCCTGGATCTTCTGACCAGTGGGCTGCTGTTGCTTTCCCGGAATCCGGCTACCCGTGCGCGCTACCAGCAGCTTTTCCAAAACCAGGAAATCACCAAAGAATACGAATGCCTCACCGTGATGCCCGATGATTGGCATGTGGGGGAAACCAGGGATGTCACGCTTCTGCTCGATCCCAACCCGGCGGGGCGCGGAGTAAAAGTCGTGGAGACCGACGATTTCGCTCGCGCTGCCGCGAAGAATCCCAAGTTCAAGCTCGCACGCACAACCGTGACCTTCCTCGGCCGAGTAGCCGCGGACATCGGCGATGTGCTGGCGAACAGCCATGGCGGTGGTGCGACCAGCACCAGCATTCCGCTGCACGCAGTCGGCTGTGGTTGTGGGCATTGCGGGAGTCGCATGCAGGTGGGGCGCTGGCGGCTACAGCCCCATACGGGCCGCACGCATCAGCTGCGGGCGACGATGGACTGGCTAGGCTATCCCATTCTCGGTGAGGACACCTATGGCCGGAAAGCGGGGGCGCAGGGGCCGTCGGCAAGCGCGGGCAGCGCGCCAAAGTACACGCCGCAGCTGCGATTGACGGCAACCGCGCTGGCCTTTGTCGACCCCGTCACTGGTGAGCGACGTACCTACCGGAGCGCGCGGAATATCGCGGCCCCGGCAGACGTGCCGACCACCCCTTAGTTAGCGTGCAGCTCCGCGCTGAGCTTCACCTTTTCGGCAGCCCACGGCACAACCTCGACTGCACCAGAGAGCGAGTTGCGGCGGAAGAGCATATTCGATCCGCCCGAGAGCTCGCGGGCCTTGAGCGTCTTCTTCACACCGTCTAGGGCAACGAGGCACTTGGTGCCGGCAGTGATGTAGAGCCCGGCTTCGAGTACGCAGTCATCGCCGAGCGAGATTCCGAGTCCAGCGTTCGCACCGAGTAGGCATCGCTTGCCGACGGACACAACTTCCTTACCTCCACCGGATAGTGTGCCCATGATGGACGCACCACCGCCGATATCGGAGCCGTCGTCGACGACGACCCCCTGAGAGATACGGCCTTCCACCATGGAGTGTCCAAGCGTGCCTGCGTTGAAGTTGACGAAGCCCTCGTGCATGACTGTGGTGCCCTCTGCGAGATGGGCTCCAAGGCGCACGCGGTCAGCGTCACCGATGCGGACTCCGGTGGGAGTGACGTAGTCGACCATGCGGGGGAATTTATCGATGGAGTAGACGGTGACAGGCCCGCGGCGCGACAGCTTGGCTCGGGTTACCTCGAAGCCTTCGACAGCACAGGGGCCAAAATTCGTCCACACCACATTGTTGAGCTTGCCGAAGATGCCGTCCAGGTTGATGCTGTTGGGGGCGGCCAGGCGGTGGGACAGCAGATGGAGACGCAGGTAGGCATCGATGGTGTCGACTGGTGCGTCATCGAGTGAAGCGATGGTAGCTGTGACCAGACGGCGGGTGGTGCCGCGGTCCGCATCGGCTACGGCCAGATCTGCGAGGTAGGTGAAATCTTCGGGCAGTGCGTCGGCGTCGATGGTTCCGGTCGTGGTGGAGGTTGCCACGCCCTCTTCGATGAGCTTGGGGGCGGGGAACCAGACGTCGAGAACAGTATCGTTGTTAAAAGTGGCAATGCCGGTAGCTTGTGCTCCAAATTTCATGGAAAACAGGCTACCGGCATATCCCTATCTATGAAAAGTGCTCCGCAAATGTGTAGCAAGGAAGTGTTCGGATAGGGGTAGCAGGGTGGTTAGACCCTGCAATTAATTGTCATGGGCTAGTTGCTTTCGCTGGACTCGAGAGCCTCGCGGGCCGCGGTGCGGCTCTTCTTAGTCAGTGCAGCGAGCACGGCAAGGAACGCAGTGACACACACAACGGCGATAACCTGCTGGCGAGCACCAGGATCGGTGAGCATGCCAACAGCGAGGCCCAGGATTAGGATGACCGCTACCCAGGACAGTGCCGGGTAGGCCCACATGCGAACGGAAAGCTCGTTGTTGGCCTCCATCTGCGGGCGCAGCTTAATCTCGGACAGGGCGATGACCAGCCAGATCACCAGCAAGCAGCCGCCGACAGCGTTCAGCAGGAAGACCAGGACACTCGAGCCGTCGAAGACAACCTGCAGGCCAACGGAGACGAAGGCGAAGACCATCGACATGATGACCGCACGGTTCGGAACTGCGCCTTCATTGGTGTGGGCGAAGAAGCGCGGTGCCTCACCGCGGGTGGACATCGAGTAGACCAGGCGAGAGGTTGCGTAAATCTGAGCGTTGAACGCGGACAGCAGCGCCAGAACGATAATGGCCTCCATGAAGCCAACGGCACCCGGAATGTTTGCCTGCTTCAGAACCTGGGTGAACGGCGACTCAGCTGCGGAGTCAGCGCCGTCAATCTGGGAGTACGGCAACAGCAGGATGATGACGGTCACGCAGCCCAGGTAGAACACAGAGATGCGGAAGATTACCGAGCGGACAGCAGCAGCGATGGAGCGCTGCGGATCTTCAGCCTCAGCAGCGGCAATTGTGACAATCTCGATACCGCCGAAGGCGAAGGCCACGGCCAACAGACCAGCGGCAATGCCGGACACGCCATTCGGGAGGAATCCGGACTCGGCAATATGCGTCGTACCGACGAAGCTGGTGCCTGGCAGCAGACCGAAGAAAAGAAGAACGCCAATGACCAGGAACGCGATAATCACCGCGACCTTGATGAACGCGAACCAGAACTCAAACTCGCCGAAACCGCGCACATTCGCCAAATTCACTACAGCGAAGAAGACAACACAGATCAGGCCTGGAATCCAGCCCGGAATACCGAACCACGCACCCATGATGGCACCGGCACCGGTAATTTCAGCGCCGAGCACCATGATGAGCATGAACCAGTAGAGCCAGCCGAGGACAAAGCCAGCCGAGGAGCCAAAGGCCATCTCGGCATAAGTGGAGAAGCTACCCGGTGTCGGGCGGGCAGCGGCCATCTCGCCGAGCATCTGCATGACGAGGACGACAATGAAGCCAGCGATGACATAGGAAACTAGAACACCCGGGCCAGCTGCCTTAATGCCGACGCCCGTACCAAGGAAAAGACCGGCACCGATTGCGGAGCCAAGACCCATCATGGTCAGGTGTCGAACCTGCAGCCCCTTGCCCAGCTGAGCTGTCTCGCCGGAGGTGGAGGTAATTTGCGATTCGGTCATGTCGCAAACATTACCTCGCTGATAACAGGGGCAATAACCGTATTACGGGTTTACCCCCATTCACCGTTTTGGGGTCAACTAATGTGCCTTCACGAGCACCGAAAGTAGGTTATCCGGCCAGCTCATCCGGCACGTCGGCAAGCTGAGCGAAAGCAGCGGCACCTTCGTCATTGCCCGGGCGTTCCGTGCGGCGGACGCACACCGCCGAGTGGTCCGGGTGATGGTAGAAGTGCATGTTGTCGCGGCCCGAAATTTCCCATGCCTGAATACGGCGGTTCTCCGCGGGGACATCGATGGGCGTATCGGGGGCAATGAGGATGCTTCGGTCAATAATGCAGTCATTACCGAGGCTGACGCCGACGGTGCCGGCCGCGATATCGATGTGGCAGCGCTCGCCAACCGTGAGCGGCTTACGCTGACCGGAATCGTCATGAGCGGCAATGATGGAGGCCGACAGTCCCACCTTCGTGTGCGCGCCAATGACGACACCGGAGGATAGACGTCCCTCAATCTTGCATGGGCCCAGAGTGCCCGAGTTCAGCGAGACAAATCCCTCGCGCAGTACGGACGTACCCGGTGCCAAGTAAGCGCCCAACCGCACGCGCTCGGCCTCTGCAATGCGCACACCGGCGGGCAGCACATAATCGACCATGCGCGGCATGCGGTCGATGGCGTAGACGTGAATCAGACCGCGGACGCGCAAGTGGGTGCGCAGTTGCTCGAAGTTGTCCGGCAGACATGGCCCCTTGTTGGTCCACGCCACCACATGGAGTAGCTCGTAGAGCCCCTTGGTGTTTAGCTGGTGCGGCTTGACCAGGCGGTGGGAGAGCAAATGCAGGCGCAGGTAGGCATCGTGCGGGTCGACAGCAGGCTTGGACAAATCCTCAATGGACGTGCGCACTGCCACCTGCTCCACGCGGCGATCCTCGTCCAAAATCACCTGACGAAGCAACTGTGGGGTCAGATCAGCGGCGCCGAGCCGGTGAGTGCTCGATTCTACGACCTCATCGCTTAACTGAGGTGCGGGAAACCAAGTATCGAGAACTGTACCGTCCATTGCGATATTGGCGATTCCCGTAGCGACAGCACCAGATGTAATCATGATTCTTAATATTAGTATCCCTTTAAGGAATCTTCGCGGAAGGATGAACTATGCCCCTAGCTGGCCTTGAAAGCACACAGAAAATGAAGCAGTGGTTCTTAGTTAGCCTCATCATTGCTGTCAGTGTGCTCGGACTCGGCTTCGTCCTGTCCCTGCCGGTGGTCTTCTATGTCGGATTCGCACTGCTGAGTGCTTGGATTCTCGCCGTAGCCAGCTTCTTTGGTTTCGTTTTGCCGCCGCGAGCAATGCCAATTGGCGCAGTCGGTGTGGCTATTGCCGCAGTGGTTGCGCTCATCGCGCCGAACCGTCTTGTGCTGGTTATCGCAGTTGCCATCGCAGTGGGGCTCGGCGGTGGCATGATCGCCCGTCTTCTGCTGGAGCGCAAGAACCGCGATCAGCAGGCACGCATCGATGCCCTGCCGATGTGGGAGCGCGATGAGCTGGGCGATGTCGCCGAAACGCTTCGTCCTGCTTATCGACGAGACATCGATCCCACTCCAGTGCAGCTGCCACACGCAACGGCCAAGATTGTCGCGGCCGTCTGTAAGCCGCTGGCCGGTTCTACGGTGATTGTCAGCACGAATGAGCTGCGTCCGGTGATTGCGGTCTATGGCTCCCGTGTAGCTGTGGTCTATGGTCCCGGCGCGGGCGTTGTCGAGGAGGATGGCGGAAACGGAGAGGCGACCGATTCTGCGGGGGAGGAGCGGGCGCCGGGGTCGTCGACAAGCGAAACTCCGGAGGCAATCATTGCCCAAACTCTCCCGGAAGGAGCGAAAACCCTGGTCTTTGAGGTGGCTGATGGGCTTAAGCGCTCGGCGGAGGGGAGAATTGGTGTGACCTCCGCCGAACCGCATGAGCTGGCGTTGTTCCTCGGTGGTGGCGCGCCCGCCAATGGGGATGCGATCAATGGTCGTGCGGCGCATATTCATCACAAAATTCTGGTTTCGCTGGCGCACAATGGTTTGTACGCTTAATTGATGTGAAATCGAAGTTAAATCTGCTCCAAGATCCTGTAGACCTCACGGCGGCACTGGTGGACATCGAATCGGTGTCCCACAATGAGACCGCGATAGCGGATGCCGTCGAGGCGGCATTACGTGAGGTCGCGCAGGCAGATGAGTCGATTGAGGTCCTGCGCATTGACAACAACGTGATTGCGCGGACCCATCGGGGGTTACCGCAGCGCGTGATTTTGGCAGGGCACCTGGATACGGTGCCAACTGCGGACAATGTGCCCTCGACGCGTGGGGTAGACGCGCAGGGACGAGACGCACTCTTTGGGTGCGGAACTGTGGATATGAAAAGCGGTGACGCGGTCTACCTGCATGCTTTTGCGACGCTGGCGGCAAGCCAGGAGTTGCAGCGCGACCTGACACTCATCATGTACGAATGCGAAGAAGTCGCCGCGGAGTTCAACGGGTTGCGGCACTTGAGTGAGTCGCATCCGGAGCTCCTGACTGGCGATGTCGCTCTGCTGGGCGAGCCCAGCGGCAATGTCATCGAAGCCGGCTGCCAGGGCTCTATTCGCCTGCGTCTGACCGCTCACGGCACACGTGCACACTCGGCTCGGGCGTGGCTCGGCGACAACGCCGTGCACAAGTTAGCACCGGTGCTGTCGAGGATTGCCGCCTATGAGCCGCAGACTGTGGACATCGACGGGTTGGCCTACCGCGAAGGGCTCAACGTCGTCTGGCTGGAGGCCGGGGTTGCTACCAATACGCTTCCCGACGAGGCGGTGCTGCGAGTCAACTTCCGATTCGCGCCCAACCGCAGCGCCGATGAGGCCATGGCGCACTTCCGAGAGGTGCTTGGACTCGACGAGTTCGCGCCCGAGGACCTCACCGTCGATGTCGAGGATGTGAGCCCTGGGGCGCTGCCTGGACTGCATGCGGCGGCTGCGAAGGAGTTGGTTGCGGTCGCAGGCGACGTCGTAAAGCCCAAGTTTGGGTGGACCGATGTGGCGCGTTTTTCGGCGCTCGGCATTCCTGCGGTGAACTTTGGCCCGGGTGACCCGGCGTACTGCCACAAGAAGGATGAGCAGATTCCGGTCGAGTGCATAACGGCACTGTGGGAGGATGTGCGGCGGTACTTGACCACCGCGCCGGTGGCTGAGTGAGCCTAGAATCACACCCCACCCTCGCCGAGCGGGTGCGCGTATGTCATTGCTGGCATACATTGTGAGGTTATGAAACCTGTACGTACTCCGTCCCCAGCTAAGCGCCGTGCACTCCGCGGCCCAATCGCGATTCGACAGGCGGGCGAACCGCAGGCGTCTACGACCGACCGCAGGCTGTTGTCACACAATCCGAACACGGACTGGCTGCACAACGATACCTGGCGTGTGCTGCGCATTCAGTCGGAGTTCGTTGACGGCTTTGGTGCGTTGGCGGAGATTCCGCCGGCGGTGACGGTATATGGTTCGGCACGTCTGCCAGAGGATAGCCCTTACTACCAGTGGGGCTTCGACCTGGGCAAGGCGCTGGCGGAGGCGGGTTACGCGACCATCACCGGTGGCGGCCCGGGCATCATGGAAGCCGCCAACCGCGGCTGCTACGACGCCGACGGCCTGTCCATTGGGTTGGGCATTGAGCTGCCGCACGAGCAGCACTTGAATGACTGGGTCGACCTGGGCATGAACTTCCGCTACTTCTTCGTGCGGAAGACCATGTTCCTGAAGTACTCGCAGGCGTTTATTTGCCTGCCGGGCGGTTTCGGCACTCTCGATGAACTCTTTGAGTCACTGGTGATGGTTCAGACCGAGAAGGTGGAAAATCACCCAATCGTGCTGCTCGGCACTGAGTTCTGGTCGGGGCTGGTTGATTGGATGCGTGAGAAACTAGTGGCCATGGAGCTGATTTCTCCGACTGATATGGACCTTTTCCTGGTCACCGACTCCATTGACGAAGCGGTCGAGTACATCGAGGCCGCGCACGAAAAGCTGTTGGAAGAGTGTGAGCCGACCTCTGACGTTTCCGAAAAGCTCCGCCGAGTCCGTCGCTTCAGCGAAAGGTAGGACGCTGTGCGGAGTTTTTATCAGGACTCCGCGGTGCCGACGGTGATGGCCATCGTCAATCGCACCCCGGATTCCTTCTATGACCGTGGCGCGACGGCTGCGGAGGAGGCTGCGCTTGCTCGCGTCGACGAAGTTGTTGCGGCAGGCGCGGGCATTGTCGACATCGGCGGCGTCAAGGCCGGTATCGGTGCAGAAGTAACTGTTGCCGAGGAAATCGAGCGCGTGGTGCCGACCATCGCGAAGGTCCGCGAGCGCTATCCTGACCTGCACATTAGCGTCGACACCTGGCGCGCCGAAGTCGGAGAGGCCGCCATTAACGCTGGCGCCAACCTCATTAATGACACTTGGGCGGGCCATGACCCGGAGCTGCTGGAAGTCGCGGGTTCCCACGGGATGGGTTACGTCTGCTCGCACACAGGTGGGGCACTGCCACGCACCAATCCGATTCGCGTGCGTTACGACGACGTCGTGGACGATGTCATCTCAGAAACCGGCAAGCTCGCCCAGAGGGCAGTGGACGCTGGCGTGCCGGAGGACCGCATCCTCATCGATCCCACCCACGACTTTGGCAAGAACACCTACCACGGCCTCGAGCTTCTGCGGCGCTGCAATGAGCTCGTGGCTACAGGCTGGCCGGTGCTCATGGCGCTGTCGAATAAGGACTTCGTCGGTGAGACTTTGGACCGCCCGGTCGAGCAGCGTGTGCCCGGCACCTTGGCTGCGACCGCCCATGCGGCAGCTGCCGGCGTGGCGGTGTTCCGTTCGCATCAGGTGTCCGAAACTCTTGATGTTTGCCGTATGACTCTGGCTATTTCCGGTGATTTTGCACCACTGCATCCGGTGCGTGGGCTGGTGTAAGGGGCGTAGTTTGAGGCGCTTCACCCATGCCGCTGCGTGAAACAAAGGACTATGATGAAGAGAAGTAGTCGAAAATGCCGACAGGGATTCTAAACCGGGATCTTGAGCCGGGGTCTTAGACCGAGGTCTTGAACCGGGATTGTCAATCTCCTGGCTACCACAGCCGAGCTGGGGTGGCTGGTCGTCTCCTGCATCGACAACGTCTTAGAACGAAGGAGTTCACATGGCAGCAATGAAGCCGCGTACCGGTGATGGTCCGCTGGAGGCAGTTAAAGAGGGCAAGAAGATTGTAATGCGCGTCCCCGCAGATGGTGGTGGGCGCCTGGTGGTGGAACTGTCCCCGGAGGAAGCCAAGGAGCTCGGTGCAGAGCTTGTAGCAGTAGTGGAGTAGCAGAGTAGTAGGGTATCGGGTAGAGGCCGGGTAGAGGCGAGCCTGTCCGGTTTTAACCCAGCGGCGACCTACACAGGTGGTGTAGGTCGCCTTTTCTTTTTCAGGTGATAACGGCTCGAATGAGGGGTTATGAACAAAAAGTACGGGCTGCAAATGTGAAACTGTGCGAGTTTATGACACTTTCAAGCCAGTTTTCGGGCAATTTTTGTCATAAACGTAGTCAGTAACTCGCATTGGAGTTACTTGGCTGAGCTCGACACGGGCTAAGATAGTGAAAATTATTTTTCTAGCTCAGTTTGAGGAGTGACCGACGTGCTAGCTGACATCATTGATGTGCTTGCTGACCCCATCGATGGCACTGATTTGAAGTTTGGTGATGCCGAACGAATGACTCTGAAGTCCGAATCCGGACATAGCTATGATGTCGCCCGCCAGGGTTACGTTACGCTCGCCGGTGGGGCTGGCCTGCGCTACACCGGCGATGACGCCAAGATGATTACCGCCCGCGAGGAGTTCCTCTCTGGTGGCCACTATGCTCCATTCGTTGAGGCAGTTACAGGCAACGTCCAGGACGTGCTTGACGACGCCAACGTGTCCGAAGCCGCCAGCCCAGTCATCTGCGAAGTCGGTGCGGGCACTGGTTATTACCTCGCACACACGCTGGACAGCATTCCCAATTCTCGTGGCGTAGGCATTGATGTGTCTGTGCCGGCCGCCAAGCACCTGGCCAAGAGCCACCCGCGCCTCGGTGCGGTTGTGGCCGATGCGTGGGCACGGTTGCCGCTGCGTGATGGTTCCATCGATGCGCTTACTGTTGTCTTCGCACCTCGCAACGCGGAGGAGTTCGCTCGCGTGCTCAAGCCGGGCGGCCAGCTTGTGGTTCTGACTGCCACCACTGGTCACTTGGGTGAGCTTCGTGAGCCACTGGGCATCATTGATGTCGAGCGCGGCAAGGTCGAGCGCATGATTTCCCAGGCAGAGGGGCACCTCGTGCCTGTTGGCGACCCGGAGCTGGTGGAGTTCGGTATGAACCTCAACCAGGGTGCAATCGCCGCGCAGATCGGTATGAGCCCGTCGGCACGCCATATTCACCCGGAGGTGCTGCAGGAACGCATTGCGGCGCTACCTGCAGAGATGCACGTCACCGCCCGTGCCTACGTCACTCGTCTTGGCCGCCCGGGAGACTAGCGTTTACTCCTTGACCTCGGTTTTGTGAATCTGCTCATCCAGGTCTTCCGGATCCAGGTCAGCATCCGAGAATTCCGCCGTTAGCGGAAGGCGAAGCTGCAGGTCAGTGCCCGGGCACAGTTCGATAGTGCCCGAGCGCAGCTTAAAGTCCAGCACATGCCCGCCGCCGGTGCCGCCTTCCGCAAGGAAGTGCACGTGACAGCCGGGCACCGAAATTCCCTTCTCGTACACCGGCGTGCGGAAGCCCGCAATCGTGCCCCGCAGGTTCTCAAAATCAACCGACGCGTCTTCTTCCGTCGCATCAACCATCTTCTGGTACGGCTTTTCCTGCTTTACGACGGTTCGAGTCTTCACCCACTCAAATTCGCCGGTAATCCGCAGTGCGTACATAAAATTTTGGCTCGGCACCAGGGAATCGATGATGGGGCTAATTTCCTTGCGAGTCAGGTTTTCCGGCGCATCCATCACCGTGTGGGGAACGAAGTTGGTCACCACCGTGTAGGGGCTGCGCTGATCCATGGTGGCCCGGGTCGCGGAGCCGTCGTGACGCACCTGCCAGCAAACACCGTCGAGGATTACCATTTCGCCATCGAGACCGTCGAAGGTGCCGATGCCGAAGTTGCCATGACCAAGGATTTCGCCAATGGTCATCTCGCCGTCGTAGATGCCATCGAGCAGTGCGGACATCAGTGAGTTTTGGAAAATTGTGTGTCGGACCGTTGGAAAATTCTCGTGAGTGGTCATGGAAGCCATTATATTCGCGGTGCTTGTGGCTCAGTTTGTTCGGCGTTTTCGGTCCGATGGTGTGGGAGGACCCTGCGGCACGAAAAACGCCCTGCGGAAGAATCCACAGGGCGTGATTTGGTGAATCGAGCGGTTGGTTCTACTTCGGCCGAATGGTGACTGACACGTGGTCAGCAGTGGAGACGATATGAACCGTCTGGCCATCGGCAGCGACAGTGGCGTGGCCACCCTCGACATTCACTGTGAACCCATTCGGGAAGTTGATTGAGGGCACAACGAGCTCGCTGGTGGAACCAGGTGCGAAAACTCCGGTGCCGTCGACGCGACTATTGTTCCAGCTGGCCTTGTAGACACGGGTGTCGCGGTTCCAGTCAGTAGCCTGCGGGGTGCCTGCGACCGCTCGCAGGTGTGGAGCGGCGAGGATGGTCATCTTGTCGCGGTTGAAGGCATCGGCACCTACAGGTCCTGGAACAGTAGGGTCGAAGACCATGCCCTGTTCCTTCTGGTTCTGCGTCGTCGGGTCGTTGCATCCGCAGTAGGACCAGTACTGCCAGCCGACCATGTGGCGGCGGGCAAGCGAAATTACGCCATTGAGGGTATCGGCATCGTCGGTGGCGCCGAACTCGGAAAGCAGTGTGGCCGAGCCGTTACCGGATGAGACGATTTCCGCATTGTCGAAGACGCGACCATCGAAAAAGTCACAGCCCGTGTAGGTGTTGAACAGGGCATTCGTGGTGCAGTAGACATGCCAGCTGAGGGCCGTACCAGCGGTTTCAGGAACCTCCGGGGCTGCCGGATTCGTGTTCAATCCGGTGTTCCACATGGAGTAGGGCTCGTAGTGGACAATAGCGTCCGGGTCCTTGTCGACAATCTGATTGGCAGCCTTCTGGTGCAGTTCATCGAGCTTTTCCTTAGCCGGGCCGCAGTCGCCGAGAGCCAGATAGCACAGTGGGTATGCGGAGCCTGGCCACGGTTCATTTATGATGTCGTAGCCCATCAGTCCCGGCATGTCGCCAAGGCGTTTGGCGACATGGCCCCACATGGCTGCGTAACGCTCCTGCAACCCAACGCCGCCTGGCCCTTCGCGGTTATTCAGGAAGTTGTCGTATGCCCTAATGAGTCCGATATTGAGAGCCTGGTTAGCGGGGAAGCCAACCTTTAAGAGGCTGGGAACGCCGTCGTCAATGACAGCCCAATCCGGGGCAAATTCGCCTTCGAACTTCTCGTTGTACATGTCCTGGTGGGCATCGACCAAGACCGCGATTCCACGCTCAGTGAGCATGGAGATAGTGCGGGCAATGGAATCCAGGTATTTGTCGTTGTACTCGCCAGGCTCTGGCTCTACTGCTTTCCAGATAATGCCGACTCGCATGGAGTCGAAGCCCTGCTGCACGAGCCAGTCAGCATCGTCCTCGTTAAAGCCTCCGGCCTCTGGGGTGTAAGGATCGTGCTTGTAGACGATGTTCGACCCCTGAGTGAGGAAAGCACGGCCATCACCGTCGGTAAACCAGCGACCGGACTGTCCAAGGGGACCACGCTCGGTGATGGTAGCGGTACTAGGGGATGGGGCTACTTCTGTAGCGAGCGCCTGATGCGGTAGTGCACCCGCTAGCGCTATGGCAATGGCGGCACCAACTGCTGCCACCTTCTTAGTGAATCTCATACTCAGGATGCTATTGACCAGTAATGATAAATTCAGCCAAAACTCAAATTAGGTTTAGAAAAGTGGGCAAGGGCATAAGTAAATGTCCTGAACGGGGTTAGTAAAAAGGCTAAGAAAGGCCCACCGCTTCCTTCTCGGAAGCGATGGGCCTTATGAGGAGACTCCGTCCACCGCGCATCCGTGGCGTCTCGCAGACAGCCAGCTACATCAAAGACTTATAAACCTCAACGGTCTGCTGAGCGATGTTCTCCCAGCTAAACACATCTTCAGCGCGCTTCTTACCCGCCTGGCCAACCTTGGCAGCGCGGTCACGGTCGGCAACCATGTTGTTGACAGCGGCAGCGATTCCACGCTCGAAGCCCTCCGGATCGGACTCTTCGTAGTGAACCAAAGTGCCGGTTTCGCCATCGACGACAACCTCCGGAATACCGCCGACATCAGAGGCGACAACTGCGGTGCCACATGCCATAGCCTCGAGGTTAACGATGCCCAGAGGCTCGTAGATGGACGGACAGACGAAGGAATCCGCGGCCGTCAGGATCTCCTGAATCTTCTCCTTCGGCAGCATGTCCTGCACCCAGAAAATGCCATCGCGCTTCTCCTGGAGGTCATGGACGAGCTGCTCAGTCTCCTTCGCGATTTCCGGGGTGTCCGGAGCGCCGGCGCACAGAACGAGCTGCACACCGTCGTCGAAAAGCGATGCGGCCTTGACCAGGTGAGCGACACCCTTCTGACGGGTGATGCGGCCGACGAACGCGACCATCGGGCGAGACGGGTCAACGCCGAGCTCCTCCAGGACAGACCAGCCGTTCTGTTCCTTGGACTCTTCCCACGTCGGGCGCGGGTGCCACAGCTCGGTGTCGATACCGTTCAGGACAACGTGAACCTTGTCGGGGGAGATACGCGGGTAGGCGTCCAGGATGGCGTCCTTCATGCGCGCGGAAACAGCAATGACAGCGTCTGCGTACTCCATAGCATTGCGCTCGGACCAGCTGGAAACGTCGTAACCGCCGCCGAGCTGCTCGCGCTTCCACGGGCGGTGCGGCTCCAGTGAGTGCGCGGTGGCCACATGCGGAATGCCCTTGAGTAGACCGGTGAGGTGACCGCCCAGGCCTGAGTACCAGGTGTGAGAGTGGACGACATCAATGTCGGTTGCCGCGGCGGCATTGGCCATGCGCAACCCCGTGGACAGCGTCTTAATCGAGGCGTTGGCATCCTTCAGCTCCGGGTCAACGCCGTGGACATATACATCCGCCTCATCGCGAGGAGCACCCATGCAGTGCACATCGACGTCAACGCCGTCGAGGCCGCGCATGAAACGAGTCAGTTCAGTTACGTGAACACCTGCTCCGCCGTAAATCTCCGGAGGGTATTCCTTGGTCATCATGGCAACACGCATAGTTCCAGCGTAACCAGATTTGACAATTTCCGTTGCTTGATATGACTGGGTGTGGGTAGCGGGGAGGGGAGACTGGCAGCGAGGAACGTAAATCGCATATAGGTTGGTTGGTGTGAGGAGTCAACCACATGTTTTGTCCATTGTCCTTGCCGGTGGCGAAGGCAAGCGTCTCTTCCCGCTGACGGAAGACCGCGCTAAGCCCGCCGTGCCTTTCGGCGGTAGCTATCGGCTTATCGACTTCGTGCTGTCGAACCTGGTCAACGCAGGTTTCTTGAAGATCTGTGTGCTGACCCAGTACAAGTCCCACTCGCTCGACCGTCACATTTCGCAGGCGTGGCAGCTGTCTGGCATCACCGGCCAGTACGTCACCCCGGTGCCGGCTCAGCAGCGTCTGGGTAAGCGCTGGTTCACCGGTTCGGCGGACGCGATTCTGCAGTCGCTGAACTTGGTTTACGACGAGGATCCGGAGTACGTCATCGTCTTCGGTGCCGACCACGTCTATCGCATGGATCCGCAGCAGATGCTGGAGGCCCACATCGAGTCTGGCGCTGGCGTGACGGTCGCTGGTATCCGCGTCCCGCGTTCTGAGGCCAGCGCATTCGGTGTCATCGATGCCGATGACAACAACCGAATCACCGAGTTCCTGGAGAAGCCGGCTGATCCGCCCGGCACCCCGGATGACCCGAACTCGACGTTCGCGTCGATGGGTAACTACATCTTCACTACCTCCGCGCTTATCGACGCTATTAAGCGTGACTCGGAAGATGAAAACTCCGACCATGATATGGGCGGAAACATTATTCCGATGCTGGTAGAGGAGGGCGAAGCTTTCGTCTGGGACTTCAAGGACAGCTACGTTCCGGGTGAGACCGAACGTGACAAGGGCTACTGGCGTGATGTCGGTACCATCGATGCCTTCTACGAGGCCAACATGGACCTGATTTCCGTCCACCCGGTGTTTAACCTCTACAACAAGAAGTGGCCAATCCACACCTTCTCAGAGGAGAACCTGCCTCCGGCCAAGTTTGTCCAGGGCGGTATTGCTCAGGCTTCGATGGTCGGTGCTGGTTCGATTGTCTCCGGTGGTACGGTCCGCAACTCGGTGATTAGCACCAACGTTGTGGTCGAGGATGGCGCGACGGTGGAGGGCTCGGTTCTCTTCCCAGGCGTTCGCGTCGGCCGCGGAGCAGTGGTTCGCCATGCGATTTTGGACAAGAACGTTGTAGTTTCCGACGGCGCCATTATCGGTGTCGATCCGGAGAAGGACGCAGAGCGCTTCAAGGTCAGCGCTGGTGGCGTTGTGGCCGTTGGTAAGAACCAGGTTATCTAGACTGTCTGAGTCCGACCGGCTGAAAAGGCACGTACCGTGGGGTACGTGCCTTTTGCCTTTAACCCTTTTTGCTACCTAGTTGCTACCTAGCCCCAAAACTGGCAGCCCTAAAAGTTGCGGGCTGCACCTGTGAATATGGGGTGCGCATGTGAATACGGGCATGGGCTGCAAATGTGAAACTGTGTGAGTTTATGACACTTTCAAGCCATTTTTCGGGCCATTTTTGTCATAAACACAGTCAGTAACTCGGCTCGGCCCACCGCTGCCGCTAGCCGGCCGGCCAACAGTAGAAAACTACTTCTTCACCAGCACAGTGGTGCCAGCTGCTAGAGGTAGGCGCATCACGTAAGCGTCGTCAAGCTGGAGCATGTATTCGTCGGCTTCGCGGGCAGCGACGGTGTCACGGTCAGTGCGTGACGAGTCAGCGACAGTGCCGTCGAGGAGCGCGCCGGTCAGGACGAGCGCGCCACCGGAGCGAAGCAGCGGCCAGGCCTTTTCCTGGGCGGCGCGGAGGATTGCCGGGACGACGTCCAAGTAGACCAAGTCGTAGGAGTCGGCGGCCAGTCGATCCATGACCTCCAGTGGCTGCGAGGGCAGGAAGCGCTGTCGGTTGGGGCGGATGCCTGCGGCTCGGAAAGCGGACTTTGCCAGAGACTGGTGCTCGAGCTCCGGGTCGATGCAGGTGAGAACGCCGTCATCGCCGAGGCCGGCGGCCAGGTGCAAACCGACTACGCCTGCCGCAGGCGATGCGATGACAGCGGCGGGGTGACCGTCGCGGCGGGCACTGGTCAGAGCCATGAGCGAGGTCAAAGCGGCGCCGGTCATCGTATCGGGGACGGCAACTCCGTATTCGCGAGCGCTCTCTCGGGCGCTTTCAAGGGCCTCGGAGACTACGGTCGTGTTGTTGACGTGCTGTGCAATAGCGTCACGTGCGGATAGCGGGGTAGCAGAAGAACTCGTTTCGGACACGTTCTATAGCGTAGGAAAAAACTTCGGGCAGGGCAGCGGGGCGCGCCGGTCAGTGCCGGACTAGGTGGGTAAACAAGCCTCAAGTTTGTCTGGACTCTCAAACTATTTTCAGGGTAAGGTCACTACAAACCTAAGGTTGGTAAGGAACACTGAACCTCATGCCCGAACGAGTCAAGTCCGAACGAGTCAGCGTAGGCGCCAGCCGCGAGGACGCCGCGTCCGCTGACGTAACTGAGCAACTGTCCGGCACCGCGGCTTTTGACGCAGGTGTGGGGGAGATGCCGTCGTGGTCGGAGCTGGTCCAGGCCCACGCGGATAGTGTTTATGGGCTCGCATATCGGTTGACTGGTAACCAGCAGGACGCGGAAGACCTGACGCAGGAGACATTCATGCGTGTGTTCCGCTCGCTGAAGTCATACCGTCCCGGCACTTTTGAAGGCTGGCTGCATCGGATTACCACTAACCTGTTTTTGGATATGGTCCGGCATCGGCAGGTCATCCGGATGGAGGCGTTGCCGGAGAACTACGACCGCGTCCCGGGTACGCTGAAGACCCCGGAGCAGGCCGTCGATGACGCGATGCTCGACCCGGATTTGGAAATCGCGCTGGCTGAGCTGCAGCCGGACTATCGCGCGGTGGTTGTCCTCTGTGATGTGGTGGGGCTGACCTACGAGGAAATTGCCAGCACCCTTGGGCTCAAGATGGGCACTGTGCGTTCGCGTATTCACCGGGCACGTTCCAGCTTGCGGGCGACGTTGGAGCGCCTGGAGAAGGAACGACAGGAGCTGCCGGAGTCGGTCACCGCAGGCTAGATTTCCCGCACTCAATCCGCGGGAGCGGCTATTGTGGGGCTAGTTAAATAGGTGCGATTTCTGGAGGTGCTGCAGTCTGTGATTCAGCAGGGCGATGACAAGCGTTTTTTGTCAACGGAGCATCTCGGCACCGAGGCGATTGCCGCTTTTGTTGACGGCGAGTTGTCGGTCGTAGCTGAGCGTCGTGCGCAGGCGCACCTGATGGCATGCCCGGAGTGTCGCCGGGAGGTCGCGAAGCAGCGGCAGGCAGCCAAGCGTCTGCGTGATAGTGCGCCCTTGCACATTCCAGCTGAGCTGCGCGCTCGTATTGCTGATTTCGCAGGCAGTTGCGAGGACTCAGAGCCCCATCGGTCGGCGCGGCATCTCACGCACCGTCCGCCGGAGTCGCTGAGTGCCGCGTTGGAGCAGATCGTTCGCGGTTTTCGTAAAGGTGGTAGTCACTAGTGGGCAAACATCGCTCTTTCGATGATTCCGCGTTCGCCCCGGACTCCGATCGTGCCGCCGCAACTGGCGGGTTACAGCGTGCTCCAGGGCAGAAGCTTGACGACGACACCAGTGCGACCGCCCAAGAGTATTCGCCGTGGCAGGATTCGTCGTCACGCATGACGACGGGGCGTCCAGCCCGCAAACCCGAAGCGAAAAAGAAGCCTCGCCCGAAGACGGCTCCCCGCGTCAGCGCGCGGGAAGTGATTTTTGGCCGCGAGGTGCCGTGGCGTGTGATTGCGGCATCGTCGGCCGTGGTGCTGCTCATTGGCGGTGTTGGCGGCTTTGTTGGCGGTTGGGCTGGCAAGTCTTTCCGCTCGGACTACCAGCGTGTGGAGCTGCAGCAGATCGAGGGGCGGCCGGGCAACGGTGATTTGACTGAAATCGGCAAGGTGGCGGAGGCTCTTCGTCCCGCGGTGGTGTCGATTGCGGTCAGTGCCGGTGAGGTCTCGGGCGTGGGCTCGGGGTTTGTCATTGATGGTGACGGTCATATTTTGACGAATAACCACGTCGTTTCGGCGGTGGCGGACCGGCAGGATATGCAGGTCTCCGTAACGTTTTGGGACGGCGGAAAGCTGAAGGAAGTGCCGGCCAAGATTATTGGCCGCGACCCGAAGACCGACCTCGCTGTGATTAAGGTCGAAGATGTTGCGGGGCTGACTGTGGCGCAGCTTGGTGATTCCAACGCGGTTGCGATCGGTGACACAGTGATTGCGATGGGCTCGCCGCAGGGGCTTGGCGGCACGGTGACCTCGGGCATTGTCTCGGCGCTCAATCGCCCGGTGCGCCTGGCTGCTGAGGGGACCGACACGGACGGTTACGCCGATGCGATTCAGACCGATGCCTCCATCAACCCGGGTAACTCGGGTGGTCCACTGGTGGATATCCGCGGTGCCATTATCGGTATTAATACGGTGATTTTCAGTAGTTCGGGTGGCTCACAGGGGTTGGGCTTTGCGATTCCAATCAATTCAGCCGTTGCCATCGCGGAGCAGCTCATCGCCGGTGAGCAGCCGGTTCATCCGGGGATTGGCGTGACAGCGCGCACGGTTTCCAATGGCGCACTGACTGGTGCCGAGATTGCCAGCATCCTGCCGGGAGGCGTTGCCGACCGGGAAGGCCTGCAGGAAGGCGATGTGATTACGGCTGTGGGAGACCGCGCGGTATCGTCCGCAGATGAGCTCACGGTGGCGCTGTGGACTGTTGGCGCTGGTAATGAGGCGGTATTGAAGATCGTTCGCCACGGAGCCGAGCTGGAGGCGAAGATCACGCCGGAGTAGGGGGCGCTGGTTTCTGCGGATTTAGCAGATTTGGTGGATTTGGCCACGCAATGCTGCATGCGAGGTGCACTGTAACTAAGGTGGTATAACGTGTTTTCTAATGTTGGCTGGGGCGAGATTCTTGTCCTCTTTATCCTCGGACTAATTCTCATCGGACCTGAGCGGTTGCCGAAGGTAATTGAGGACGTCCGCGCATTGCTCTTGGCTGCGCGCACCGCAATCAATGACGCACGCGATAACCTCTCGGACGAGTTCGGCGAAGACTTCGACGATCTTCGCAAGCCGCTGCAGGAGCTCAACGATCTCCGTCGTCTCAACCCGAAGACCGCCATCACCAGGACGCTTTTCGACGGCGATGACACCTACCTGGACATGCTCTCCGGTAAGCCCGCAGCGGGTGGTGGCGGAACTGGTGCAGCCGGAGCTGCAGGAGCGGCCGGGCCTGCGGGTCAGCAGTACCAGCAGTCCAATACGAACCAGCCAGTGCAGCCGGCTCCGTCGCAGCAGCCGCTCCCGCAGCCGGGGACGTGGCAGGATCCAGTTGCCCAGGCCCGCCAACAGCAAGCACAGCAAACACCACAGCAGCCGCAACAACCTCAGCAGCCCCGTGGGGTGCAGGCCTGGGTCGACGACGACAACCTATAGAGGTTGCAAACCGTTCCCGACCGCAAGTTACTGACTAGGTTTATGACACTTTGAGCACAAATTTTGCCACGAAAGTGTCATAAACCTAGTCAGTAAGTGCACGCAGCCGCTTTGATGGATGCACCACCGAAAGCGCCCACAACACATACGCCCCAGACACCGCAGCCGCAAAAGCAGACGCCCCCTTCCCGGCACCGAAAATACCGGGGAGGGGGCGTCGCTGTGATCGTCGTAAAGCGAAGGCCTACTTCGGAGTTACGCCCAAGCCGAGCGACTTGCCTGCGAGCGACTCGCGACGAACAACCAGCTTGTCAGCGATAGCGTTCAGGGCCTCGCCCGCGCCCGAATCCGGCTTGGACAGGACAATCGGGGTGCCCTTGTCGCCGCCTTCGCGTAGCTCTGTGTCCAGCGGCACCTGGCCGAGCAGCTCGACCTTTCCGCCGGTGATCTGGGTAAGACGACGGGCAACGGTCTCGCCGCCACCTGCGCCGAAGACCTCCATCTTGGAGCCGTCCGGCATCTCCATCCAGCTCATGTTCTCGATGACACCGGCGATGCGCTGGCGGGTCTGCAGCGAAATGGTGCCGGCGCGCTCTGCGACCTCGGCGGCGGCCATCTGCGGGGTAGTAACAATCAGCAGCTCAGCGTTCGGCACGAGCTGCGCCACGGAGATGGCGATGTCGCCGGTTCCCGGGGGCAAGTCGAAAAGCAGGACGTCCAGGTCGCCCCAGAACACGTCCGCGAGGAACTGCTGGATAGCGCGGTGCAGCATTGGCCCACGCCAGACAACCGGTGCGTTGTCGTCGACGAAGTGTCCGATAGAAATCAGTGACACGCCGTGCGCTTGCGGAGGCATGATCATGTCGTCGACCTGGTGTGGCTTTTCCTCGGAGCCCATCATGTGTGGGATGGAGTGTCCGTAGACGTCGGCATCGAGGACACCGACAGACAGACCCTTCGCGGCCAGCGCGGCGGCGAGGTTCACGGTCACGGAGGACTTACCGACGCCACCCTTACCGGAGGCGACGGCGAACACGCGGGTGCGGGAGTCCGGCTGGGCGAATGGGATCACCGGCTCGGAGGCGGTGCCGCGGACGGCGTTGCGGAACTCGCGGCGCTGCTCGTCATTCATCACATCGGTGGTGACGGTGACGTTGCCAACGCCCTCGATACCGTTCAGCGCCTCTTCGGTGCGCTCGATGATGGTGTTTTTCATGGGGCAACCGGCGATGGTGAGGTAAATCTCCACGGCCACGTCATTGTTGTCCGCCACCGAGATGGACTTGACCATGCCAATCTCGGTAATCGGGCGACGTACCTCAGGATCTTCGACCTGCGCCAGGGCGGTGCGAACTTCAGCTTCAGTAATCGTAGACATTATGTAGTGAATCTTATCGTGAGACCCCGCAAGACAAAGAACTACTGACAAAATCAGTAGTTTGCCGCTTTACGACGGTCACAGCGACCAACCCTTCCGGCAAGAGCGGTGGCGGTGGAATGGGCGGCGGACCAGTCGGTGGAACAATTGCCAATCGTCTGACGTTGTCCTTGATAGAACGCCTTTTGGCGATAGTTTTAGCAATATTTTCAGCAACTGAGTCACCTTTTACTGTGACAACAACTGCAAGGGAACGGTGAGAGTACCGATGGCAAATGGGGAAGCGGGCAGCGGTTGGGGGAGCGGCCGGGAACAGAGCATGAAGTCCCGGTTGCCTCAGCGCCAGGTACCCGAGGGGTGGCCGGTGGGCAGTTTCACCAACTACTCCGACGCGCAGGCGGCGGTGGATTCGCTCAGTGATCGCGATGAGTTCCCGGTTTCCGACCTCACCATCGTCGGTGTTGACCTGATGCAGGTGGAGCGCGTGGTTGGCAGGCTGACCTGGCCGAAGGTGCTCGGCGGCGGCGCGCTGTACGGGCTGTGGATGGGCCTGTTCTTCGGCCTGATTCTGGGGCTTTTCCAGGAGGATTGGGTTAGTCCGCTGATTGTTGGCCTCGGTATGGGCGCCATCTTCGGCATCGTGCTGGCCGCAGTTCCGTACGCAATGCAAAACGGCAAGCGGGATTTCTCGAGCACAACGGAGATTGTTGCCCGTCGCTACGACGTCCTGTGCAATCCCCGCAATGCCGAGCGGGCCCGTGACCTGTTGGCGCAGCGGGCGCTCGGTGGGAATCGCGGGTAGGTTGCTGTATCCGTCGTAAAGCGATGCCTGCCAGAAGCAGTACCTACAGCCACTTGTTGCGGCGCAGGACCCACACCAAAAACGCCACGATGGCAAACATGATGGCGAGGACGATGAAGTAGCCGTACTCCCAGTGCAGCTCGGGCATGTGGTCAAAGTTCATGCCGTAGATGCCGGCCAGGGCGGTCGGGACGGCGAGAATAGCCGCGTACGCCGAGATGGTACGCATATCCTGGTTCTGCTGCAGCTGGATTTTCACGGCGGCGGCGTCGATGAGGGCGGAGAGTCGTTCGTCGAGTCCGGAGACGAGGTCCGCGGCGGCGAGCTGGTGGTCGAGAACATCGGAAAGATAACGGCTGACGTCCTTAGGCATGATGTCTTCCCGCAGATTCATCAGGGAGCGCAGTGCCGGTGTCAGCGGATCGATCGCGTGGCGCATTTCCAGAATCTCTCGTTTGAGGATGTAAATGTCCTCAATATCCGAATCCAAGTTCGGCTCGAAGACTTCGTCTTCCATGATCTCCACGCGATCTTCCAGCTGCATAGCGATGCGCAGGTACGCATCGACGAGGTTGTCCGTCAGTGCCCACAGCACGCCCGCGGGGCCGTAGTCGATGGCGTCGGTGGTGTTCTCCACGCGTGCGCTAATGCGCTGCATATCCGAGCTAGGCATGCCCATGCGAATGGTGATGACGTACTCCGGGCCGATAACAATCATCAGCTGGCCGGAGCGAATAATCTCATTTTCGTCATCCGCGAGACCTTCCGGGGAGTAGTGAATCGAGCGAATAACAAAAACAACGTGATCATCGTGGATCTCAATCTTGGGGCGCTGGCGGTTAGTCAGTGCGTCCTCCACCGTCAGCTCATCCAGCCCGTAAAGCTCAGCGATGGCATCCATCTGTGTCGCGTTGGGGCGCGACAACGACAGCCACGTGAAGCCCTCGCCAAAATTCCGTACCTCGGACAGCCCGGAGAAGTGGTCGTAGGTGCCGGGCAACCGCTTGCCGCCGATGTAGACGCCGCAATCGCGCAGGGCATCGCGCACCGCCCTCGACTGTCCTGTTCCTGTGCTTGACGACGAGCCGTTGGTGCGCGTCACCTTCGAGACAGCCGACTTCGCTGCGGATTTAGCCGCATTCGTCGCCCGAGCGGTTTTACCGGGTTTTGCTGTGGCCGACGGTTTTTGGCTTTGACTGGCCGAGCTAGTTCGCGGATTGCGAGCCTTCGCCGAAGCGCTGATGTTGCGGCTTTTCTCTTCGCCCATTCTGGGTGACCTCACAATCCGTTCGTAGGTTACGCTGGTGTCGATGATTGATTTTAGACGTGCGAACGCCGGGTTCCACTTTCGCATCCGCTCAATGGGGTGCAAGGGTAGCTCCACGGCTACTGCGTGCACTTTTACCGCCCTGGCATTGGTCACTGGGGCGACGGGGTTCGGTCTTGCCGCATGTTCTGATTTGGATCCGCAGATGCCCGTTCCTCCCGAGCAGGAGGCGGTGGTGACTGTCGGGGCAGACCTACGCAACCCTGAGCAAGCAGCTCTTGCGTACGTGTATGCGCAGAGCTTTGAGAGGATAGGGCGGCAAGCGGAGGTCGTCGGCATTCGCGATGCTGACGACCGGTTGCGGGCCGTACGCAATGAAGCGGTCCTGGTCTCCTTCGGATGCACAGGTGAGCTACTCGGCCTGAGCGACCCTGCGTCGGCGGCTTCACTGGCGGAGGAATACGCGGACGACTCCACCCCGGACAAGCAGTTCAGCGGCGAGTGGCGCGACCGTGTGTACGACGCATTTTCGCGGTCGCTGCCGGGTGAAGTTATGGCCACCGACGCGGGCATGGCACAGGGCTGCGCGGATGTGTCAGCTGACAATGCTGGGGCTGACTTGCCGCAATGGCTTGTGCCTTTCTACGTCAAGCCAGCGTTGGACCGAGATGATCGAGTCCGCGTGCTCAATGAGATTGCGGGTTCGCTGAGCACTGAGGACTTGAAGCTGATGACCCGGGCTGTGGCTGGTGGCGCCAGCCCTGAGTTGGTCGCTCAAGAGTGGCTGGACAAGGCGTAGTCGGGGCGGCGGGGGCTAGTTGTGGCGGTATCTGACGCGTATCTGCTGTTGGCTGCCGCCAAGTTTGTTGAATAACCCATGAATGCGGGCTGCAAATGTGAAACTGTGCGAGTTTATGACACTTTCATGCCATTTTTCGGGACATTTTTGTCATAAACGTAGTCAGTAACTCGCATTGAGGACTAAGTAGTAAATGGTGCCGACCCGGTGGCACGCCGACCGGACACGCTTTTTGACTATTCGCCCTTGATGCCTGGCAACGATCGCCCAAGCAACAGGAAAGGGGCTCCAACCGTTCGGTTGGAGCCCCTTAGCGTTTACACGCTAACTGGTGAAGACCAGTCAATGAGACCTACTTGAGAGCCTCTTCCAGCAGAGCCTTCTCCTCAATCTGGTGGACCTTAGCCACACCAGTTGCGGTGGAGGACTGTGCACGGCGGGAAACGCGGGTCAGCTTCGGCATATCCGGCAGAACCTCTGGGAGGTTCAGTGCCAGGAATGGCCACGGACCCTGGTTAGCCGGCTCATCCTGAACCCAGCGGACTTCCTCAAGATCCGGGTAGGACTCGAAGATGTCGCGGAGGCGGTTGTGCGGCAGCGGGTGCAGCATCTCCAGGCGAGCGATTGCAAGATCGTCGCGCTTGTCCTTCTTACGCTTCTTCTCCAGCTCCCAGTAGATCTTGCCGGAGCAGAGCAGCAGGGTCTTGATGCCGGACTTGTCCTTGGACTCGAAGTTCGGGTCATCGATGACTGAGCGGAACTTGTTCGGGTTGGTGAAGTCCTCGACAGCAGACGCTGCCATCTTGTTGCGCAGCATCGACTTCGGCGAGAACACAACCAGCGGACGGTGCAGGTCGGACAGGACGTGGCGACGCAGCAGGTGGAAGTAGTTAGCCGGCTCGGACGGCTGAGCAACGGTGTAGGAGCCCTCGGCTGCCAGCTGCAGGAAGCGCTCGATACGTGCCGAAGAGTGGTCCGGGCCCATGCCCTCGTAGCCGTGCGGTAGCAGCAGGATCAGCTTGGAGGTCTGACCCCACTTGGCCTCGCCGGAGGAAACGTACTGGTCAATGGTGGTCTGAGCGCCGTTGGCGAAGTCACCGAACTGTGCTTCCCAGAACACTGCTGCGTCCGGGTTACCCAGGGTGTAGCCGTACTCGAAGCCCATGCCTGCGTACTCGGTCAGAGCCGAGTTGTAGATCATGAAGCGGCCGCCGTTCTTGGACTTACCGTAGGCGTCGATCGGGTTGTATTCCGAACCGTCCTCGGAGTCAATCAGAACTGCATGGCGAGAGGTAAAGGTACCGCGGCGGACATCCTCACCTGCGAAGCGGACGTCGATGCCAGCACCGGTGAAGGAGCCGATTGCCAGCAGCTCGGCCATACCCCAGTCGATGCCACCTTCCTGAGTCATCTCCGCGCGCTTCTTAGCGACCGGCGCAACACGCGGGTGAATCTTGAAGCCCTCAGGGAGGTTGACGTAGGACTGACCAATCTCGACGATTTCAGCCTTGTCGATGCCGGTCTTGAGACCGTGCGGCAGCGGCTGAGAACCGGCGATACCGGTCTGCTCGCCCGGCTTTGCGTCCTGAGCTGCGCGAACCTCGTTGAAGACCGCTTCCATCTGGTCGTGGAAGTCTCGGCGTACTGCTTCGTACTCTTCCTCGGAGATGTCACCGCGACCGATGAGGTCCTCGGTGTACTGAGCACGAACGCTTTCCTTCTCGTCGATGATCTTGTACATCAGCGGCTGAGTCATGGACGGGTCATCGGCCTCGTTGTGGCCGCGCTTGCGGTAGCAGACCAGGTCGATGAAGACGTCCTTGCCGTAGCGGTTACGGTACTCAACAGCCAGCTGGCCGACCCAGACGACAGCCTCCGGGTCGTCACCGTTGACGTGGAAGACCGGGCAGCCGTATGCCTTGGCGATGTCGGTTGCGTAGTAGGAGGAACGACCGGAGTCCGGCGAAGTGGTGAAGCCAATCTGATTGTTCACCACGATGTGGACGGTACCGCCGACCTTGTAACCACGCAGGGACATGAGGTTCAGGGTCTCCTGGACAATGCCCAGGCCGGCGAAGGATGCGTCACCGTGCAGCAGCAGCGGCATGACGGAGTAGCCCTCTTCGCCCTTGTTGATCTTGTCCTGGCGTGCACGAGCAAGACCCTCAACGACCGGGTTGACGGCCTCGAGGTGGGACGGGTTCGCAGTCAGGGTGACGTCAATCTCGCCCTCGCCGAACATCTGGATGTGACGGCCAGTAGTACCCAGGTGGTACTTGACGTCACCAGAACCGCCGACCTGTGCCGGGTCGATGTTGCCTTCGAACTCGGTGAAGATCTGGCGCAGTGGCTTGCCGACGATGTTTGCGAGCACATTCAGTCGACCGCGGTGTGGCATACCGATGACGACCTCATCCAGGCCAGCACCAGCAGCGGTGTCAATGGCGGAGTCCATCAGCGGAATCAGCGACTCTGCGCCCTCAAGGGAGAAGCGCTTCTGGCCGACGTACTTGGTCTGCAGGAAGTTCTCGAATGCCTCAGCGGCGTTCAGCTTCTGCAGAATGTACTTCTGCTCAGCGTGGGACGGCTTTGGCTGGCCGCCCTCAATGCGCTCTTCCAGCCACTCGCGCTCTTCGCGGTCGAGGATGTGAGCGTACTCGGAACCGACCTTGAGGCAGTATGCGTTCTGCAGGCGCGAGAGAACTTCGCGCAGCGTCATCGTCTCCTTGCCGCCGAAACCACCGACGTTGAAGGTACGGTCCAGATCCCACAGGGTCAGACCGTGCTCCTCAATATCGAGGTCAGCGTGGTTCGGAGCGGAATCATTCGGCTGGTCAGAACGCAGCGGGTCGATATCAGCCAGCAAGTGACCGCGGGAGCGGTAGGCCTCAATCAGACGCATAACGCGGGTGTTCTTGTCGATACCCGTGTTCGGCAGATCCTGTGCCCAACGGATTGGGGTGTAGGGGACGCGCATGGTCTGGAAGATGTGGTCCCAGAACTTGTCGTCGACGAGCAGGTTGCTCATCGTGCGCAGGAACTCACCGGACTCTGCACCCTGGATAATGCGGTGATCGTAAGTAGAGGTGATGGTCACCAGCTTGCCGATGCCCATCTCTGCCAGACGGTCCGCGGAAGCACCGGCGAACTCAGCCGGGTAATCCATGGAGCCGACACCGATAATCGCGCCCTGCCCCTTGGTAAGGCGCGGGACGGAGTGGCGAGTACCGATACCGCCCGGGTTGGTCAGGGAAATGGTGACGCCCTGGAAGTCCTTACCGGTCAGCTTGCCGTGGCGAGCACGAACGACGATGTCCTCGTAGGCGTCGACGAACTGCTTGAAGGTCAGGGTCTCACACTCGCGGATAGCGGCAACTACGAGCGAGCGAGAGCCGTCCTTAGCTGGCATATCAATAGCCAGGCCGAGGTTAATGTGCTCCGGGGTAACCAGAACTGGCTTGCCGTCAACCACCTTGTAGTTGTTGTTCATGTCCGGGTGGAGCATGACAGCCTTCACCATGGCGTAACCAATGATGTGGGTGAAGGAAATCTTGCCACCGCGGGCGCGTGCCAGATGATTGTTAACCAGGGTGCGGTTTTCAAACATCAGACGTGCCGGCATATCGCGAACCGACGTAGCGGTCGGCATCTCCAGGGAGACATCCATGTTCTTAGCGATAGCCCGTGCGACGCCCTTCAGAGGCTCCTCGCCGGATTCAACAGCCGAAACCTTGGCTGCTGCATCCATTGGGGACTTCTTTGGCTTCGGGGACGCCGGCTTGTTCGGGGTCTTAGTTGGTTCGACCCCCTTGGATTCACGACGTCCGGTTGCCTTAGCTTCCTCCTTCGTGGCTGCTGCTGGCTTTGCCATATTGGAAAGGTCCTCGCCCTTTTGGGACGGGGTGTGGGTTGCGAAGAATTCGCGCCATTCCTGACCCACAGATTGTGGATCCTTCTGGAATTGCTGGTACATCTCGTCGACCAGCCATTCGTTCTGGCCGAAGCTCATGTCGCTGCTCACGGCAGGTACTCGCCTCTTTTCGTCTTAGTTTTACTAACTCACGTTTATTCTAATTAGCGCAAGTGTCAAAGTGTCATTCAAGGATAACGAAAATTCTGAATTACTACACCGTCGCGCTCCCCATATGGTACTTGCTCCAAAGCTCTGCGTATTGGCCACCCGCCGCTAGGAGCTCGTCATGGGAGCCGTCCTCGACAATACGCCCGTGGTCAAGTACCAAAATCCGGTTGGCCCGAGCCGCTGTAGCCAGGCGGTGGGCCACAATAATTGCCGAGCGTTGACGCGACGCACGGTCAGTGGCTTCAAGGATTGCCGACTCTGTTGCAGGGTCGAGTGTCGCGGTGGCTTCGTCGAGAAGCAGCAGTTCAGGACGCATCATTTCGGCACGAGCGAGTGCGATGAGCTGACGCTGTCCGGAGGAGAGCCCTCGGCCATCTGGGCCGACGGGGTGGTGGAAGCCACCGGGCAGGCTGGCAATGGTGCTGAGGGCACCGACGTTTTTCGCGGCCTGCTGAATTTCAGCATGACTGCTGTCCGGTAGACCGTAGGAAATATTTGTTGCTACTGTCCCCGAAAACAGGTGTGATTCTTGGGGGACATAGCCGAGGGTGCGTCGCCAATCGTTAAGAGGGAAGTCGCGGATGTCAGTTTCGGAGGCTCGCACCACACCGTCAACTGGATCGTAGAACCGAGCAAACAACTTAATGATTGTTGATTTTCCGGCGCCGGTGGATCCGACAATTGCGACTGTTTCTCCGGCAGGAATCTGCAAATCGAGAGCATCGAGAACCTGCGGGCGTTCGTGCTCAGAGTCGGCGGCGGGGTAGGAGAAAGTTACCTTGTCTAAGCGCAGGTCGCCAGCAGCTGCGCGGGACGCGCCGTCAGTAGTGCCGTGATCTGGCATGGGGGCGGTCTGTAGGAGGTCATCAATGCGATTGAGGCCGACCTTCGCCTGCTGGTAGCCGTCGAAAACATGGGACAGCTGCTGAATCGGGCCAAAGAGCATTCCTAGGTACAGCGTGAAGGCGACGAGTACGCCGGGTGTCGTGGTTCCCGAAGCAACCTGTTGGGCACCGACAGCCAATACCGCGGCTGTTGCCAACTCAGAGACGAAGTTGATGCCGGGGAAGAATAGAGCCACGGCCAGCTGTGCTCTCTGACGAATTGCGCGGTACT
The DNA here is from genome assembly GCF_030232065.1 of Corynebacterium sp. MSK032. Lineage (NCBI taxonomy): Bacteria > Bacillati > Actinomycetota > Actinomycetes > Mycobacteriales > Corynebacteriaceae > Corynebacterium > Corynebacterium sp. MSK032. Next base: position 113,123 of record NZ_JASPJR010000001.1, read on the forward strand.
TGTTGGATTCCTCGGCAAAGGAAGATTCGATATCGGCGACGCGGTGGTACATCTGAATCTCGCGAAGCCCACCAATAGTCTCCTGAAAATCAGCGTTGACCAAGGAGAGCTGCTCTCGCGCAGCCTTGTATAGGCGCGAGGAGATCCGGCGGAATACCAGGGTGGCCACCACAATGATGGGAAGCGATGCCAACGCCACCGCGGCGAGTGACACCTGTGTGGCAAGCAACAGCGCTGTGACACCGAGCAGAGTAAACGCGGCGATTGCCCCTTCTGCCAGTCCCGTTTGCAGGAAAGAGGAGAGCGCATCGATGTCGGTTGTCATCCTCGTCATGATGGCGCCCGAGCGATTGGCCTCGAAGTAGTTAATGCCAAGCGACTGCAGGTGACGGTAGCAGCGCACACGCAGGGCATAGAGCAGCCGCTCACCAGTGCGCGCAGTAATAACAGCATTTGTGGCTACGGCAAGCCAACTGATGAGGACCGTCGCCAAGCCACCTGCGGCGCAGGCCCACAGCACGGCCTCATTGTGCTCACTGATGCCGTGGTCAATGGCGTAGCGCACGAGCATGGGGAACGCCAGATCGGCGACGGCAATGAGGGCGAGCAGCGCAATGACACTTATAAATAGGCCACGGACATAGGAGAGCAGCCGGCGCAGAGAAAAAAGCTCGGAGTTGTCGAGTGCCGCAGCGGGCACACGCGGTTTTTCGGTAGCGGGTGGGAGGTTTCGCACGCGCTCGAGAAGCTCAGGCGTCGCAGGAGCATTGGCGAGAGCCGCCCCCATGCCACCACGACCACCGCCGCGGCCACCTGGACCACCAGGTCCACCTGGACCGCCTCCGGCTCGGCCAACCCCGCGGCTCATTTGAGAAGTGGCACCTCCGAGACGGCGGGAAGAGGTGTCTGATGTGGAGTCGTCGGCGGTTGGAGCGGTTTCGTCGGGCCAGAGTTCCTCAGGGCTGGGGTCTTCACTGTCGATGGGGTCGAGAACAAGGTTTTCGATTTCGGGGTAGGCGCTCTGGTCGATGTCCATCAGCTCGGTGAAGCGCGGATGAGAAGAAATCAGTTCGGCCTTGGTACCAATGCCAGTGATGGCACCGTCTTCGAAAATGGCGATGTGGTCCGCCTGCTCGAGAGTGGAAGATCGATGCGCCACGATGACGATAGTCGTATCCGCCAGCTGTGAGGTCAGCGCGCTGAAGATTTCCAACTCTGTCGCGGCATCGATTGCTGAGGTCGCGTCATCGAGAACCAAAACCCGAGGACGGGCGAGGAATGCCCGTGCTAACGCCACGCGTTGAGCTTGTCCGCCGGAGAGATTATGCCCGCGCTCACCGATGGCTGTGTCCCACCCCTGAGGCAGGTCGTCGACGAAGTTGACCTGGGCGGCGGTCGCTGCGGCGACAATCTCTTCCTGGGACGCCGCGGGATTGGCGAATGCGATGTTCTCACGCAACGTGCCCGCAAATAGATAAGGAGTGTCCGGAACGACAGTAATAGCGTCATACACATCGCTGGAGAGAATGCGCGCCGTATCTGTGGATGTGCCGTGGCTGGGCGCATCGATAGTGATGGTTCCCGAATCCGGCAGATAGTGACGGCCGAGTAACTCCGTGGCGATAGTCTTTCCGGACCCCGGTGGGCCAATCAACGCTAAGGTCGCCCCTGGCGCGACGGAGAATGAGACATCGTCGATAAGCGTGCGTCCGCCACGGCTGTGGGTGACGTGGTTGAAGCTGATGCCAACGGGGCCGTCGGGGAGAGGAAGCGCGTCGGTGGGTTCGGGGTTGTCTGGTCGGGCGTCGATGACATCGGAAATGCGGTCGATGCTTGCCGACGTCAGATGTATCGAGATGACCATGTTGGAGACCAGACGCGACAGGGCAGTCAGGCTGGTGAGATACGTGGCAAAAGCTACGAACGTGCCTAGGGTGATGTGTCCGTTAATCGCGAGCCAGCCACCGACCGCGATATTTCCGACGAGGGACAGTTGCGGCAACGACTGTAGCGCCGGTTGGAATCGAGCGCTGAGTTTTGCCGCTCGCAGGCGGAGGGAGTAGAGCAGCGACGAGTTACGCTCCATCTTCGCAACTTCGTTGTCACCCTGCGCAAACGCCTTGACAACGCGGATGCCGGAAACGGTTTCCTCGACTTGTCCGGCGATCTCGCCTGCTTGCTGTTGGGCAGCCCAGGTTGCGGCATGGAGTTTGTCACGCGAATTCACTGCAATGTAGACAATCGCTGGCACCACGGCGAGGCCGACCAGTGTCAGGGGCAGCGAGAGGGCGAGCATGATGCCGATTGTGATGAACAGCTTGACGACGGATCCCAGCGTCAACGGCAACATCGCCAGTAGTCCGGACACTGCCTGGAGGTCAGAAATTGACCGTGACACAACCTGGCCGGTGTTGACTCGGTCTTGTGCTGGACCATCGAGGTTTTGTAGGGAGCGAAGGATCTTTAGTCGCAGGTCGTGCTGAACATCAATGGAGAGTTTGCCGGAGAAGAATCTGCGCCCCATCTGGGCGACGAAGCGTACTAACGCGATGGTCAGAAATACAGAAATGACTGCCTGCAGGGGAGTTAGGGAAGGCAGTAGGCGTGCGGGGACACCGCCATCGGAAGTGCCCGTTGCCACATCAATGGCATCTCTAGTGAGAAGTGGAAGTACGGACTCCAGCCCGACAACGATTAGCGCTGCGACAACGACACCATAGAGCGGTAGTGGCCTGTGAAGAGACTGTTTCCACAAGAACTTCATGGGAGAGGTTCTGAGGGGTTTGCTCTGGGCCATGGTGGGTACCGCTCTTCCATTGAAAAACGTCGCTGAAGGGTAAGTCGCTGAAGGGTAATCGGGTAAGAGGAACTACTTATTCTTCTTTTTCTTCGGCCACTTCAGCGCCGAGGGAATAGAGAACCTCGATGACCTTGAGCCCTTCTTCGAGTCCTCAGAGGTGTTGGATTTAGCCGGTAGCTTTCGTTCAAAGTCCGACCAATCCTGGGGAAGCGGGCCCAGAGATGCGCGAGTGGAGCTGATAAGAATGCCACCGAGCTTGCGATTGGCGGAGGCCCCAACCACGGCGCCAATTCCAAATGGCAAAATCTTACCGATGATGGCCAGACGAGCGTTCTTCATCAAGCGCTTGCGTGCCTCGCGAATCAGCAGGCGGTTTGCTGCACCCAGCTGCGGAACGCCAAGCCGTGGCAGTAGAGAATTCACGGAAGTTTTGGTCTGCTTCCGCAGCGATTCCTCGCCAAGAAGAGAGGCCATAATAGCTGTCCCCTCAGAACCACTCATGGCCGCAAGAATCAGCGTGCGACGGCGTTGCGGATCGGTGATGTCAATATTGCGCAGGGTCGCTGAGGCCAGTGTGTACCAGGCTGATGCTTCCAGAAACAGCAGAGATTCACCGGTAACCGCAGCCAAGCCCGTAATCATGCCGACGCCGGGGAGAACCGCGCTGCCGCCGGCGGCACCACCGGTGCCGGTGACCAGGTTGAGGTAGTGGGAATCAATACGTTCCTGTACCTGCGCCGGAGTTTCATCTTTTTTGCGCTTGTGTAGGGAACTGACGTACCCGGTGATGGCAGACGACTGCCAGCTCATGGTCTTATCCAGGGTTTGGATAAGAAGGGTTCCCAGTTTTCCGGCATCACGTTCGATCGCTTCGGGGGTTGAGTTCACCGCATCAGTTACTGTGCGAGTTGAATCCTTCTTCGTCTTTTGGAACAAAGTAGTAGACCTCCTAAACGGGTCCGTTGAGAGCCATATGCCCATATAAACACTACTGAGCTGTGGGGAAATTCCGTAGTCGGTGGAAAAATAGACAGGTGTACGGCGATTAACACAGTCGATAGAAGGATGAGACTGGTGAACGATGTCACGCGGGGTGCCGCATTGCCTCCCGAGTACTCCCAGCTTTTGGCGGACTTTCCTCGGTTTTCCGCAGATGTTATGCCTCACGACGGCGCTGCCGAGTGGCACCTTTCTACCGAAGCTGTAGCCGCCGGAATTGAGGCTGGGAGAAAGCTGTTTCCCATGCCCGAGGTTGCGGGGGATACCCGTTTCCAGGCTCAATTGTGGTGGTGGTCCATGTGCGGAGTATTGGTGGGGCCATCGCTGGCATGCGTGTTGGTTTCCGATCGAGTTCCGGTGTGGCAGTGGTCTTCTTGGTTCGCCTTTCTCCGAGATGACTATTGGGTTGGGTTCCAAGCTCAACAGTTTGAAAGCATTTCCGCTGAGGATGCGGATGAGCTGAAGGATTCCGGCGAAGCACTGGCTCATTTCTTGGATCCGTTGGCTCAGGTTGTTGGAGAAGTCGGGGAAATCAAGCCTGCCCCTCTTTGGGCCGTGGCTGCCGATGCCGTAGCTAACGCCGCAATATCCGCCGGTAATGAGCTGATGGAGCCCTGGCGCGGAGCGCTTATTGGCAAACATGTCGTTGAGGGAATACAGCGAGTACATCGGGTCCCTCATCCTCGTTTCATGGATTCCTGCGGAGGCGAGGTGCGCCCCTGGGATGAAGCCGCTGCTGAATCGGGAGAAGAACCGGACTTCGATGTAGTTACTCACCTGGAGAGAGCTACTTGCTGCATGATTTATCACAGCCCAGATGCCGATCTGTGTGTCTCCTGTCCAAAACGTTCGCGTGAGGAACGCCATCAACTCTGGGCACGCTACTGAGCGCTCTGTTTTCGAGAATCGACAGCTGGCGGCCTGCCCCTCAACCGACCGCGTTGACGGCTTTGCAGCAGCACGCACGCTGCCGGCGCGATCTTTCGCAGCAATTGCCGGGGGCATGAGCCACCCCATGATTGCGCGTTTGTCGCTACGATTGGCTGCGGGTAGAGGCCAATTATCTTTCAAGGGAGGATTCCACCCATGAGCTTTTTCGAGCAGATTGCTGCGGCACTGGACCGCGAGGGCATTGAAAGCCGTGTCAACGATGACACCCTCTTCGTTCCCATTACCTCTGACCTGGAGGTTCAGTTCGTCACCATTGATGAGGACATCCCGGCTGCCGAAGTTTACGTAGCCGCTGCCGATGTGGATGATGAGGACGACGAGTTCGAAGCTGTTCTGGTCTCCGCTGTATTCTCCGTCGAAGACGCCGTCGCGGCAGTCGCCCACCATGTAGCTACTGACCAGGTTGTTGGCCTGCTGCGCACTCTGCTCGATGGCGATGATGACCGCATTGCTGACCTGGAGTTTGAACAGGACCCCGAAGAGGCAACCTTGGTCACCTCCGAAGTTGGTACCTCCTCGTTGGTTCAGGTTTTGGTAACTGCCCACAACAACGAGCCCAGCGCACACGTCCGCTTCATCTCTCAGGACGCGAACTTGGACGACATTGTCGACCAGGCCATCGCAGAGTTCTGGGACTCGGACACCGAAACGGTTCTCACCGATGATGACCGTCGCAAGATGTTTGCCGACCTCTACTCTGACATCCAGACCTTGCGCAATGAGGTTCTGACACTGGGCACATTCAAGGACTTTGACAAGCTGATGGATGTCCTTGCGCTCGTGGTAGACCGCGCAGAGGAATGGGAAGAACAGCTGGCGCCCGTCGATGACGGGTATGCGGAGTACATCTACTCTGATCACGTTGCCTCCTTGGACGAGGATGATGACGATGACGACGACGATGATGACCTCTACGACGATGGCGACTATGACGATGAGGACGACGAGGACGACGAAGAAGGCGACGACAGCGAGTAGCCGTACTGTGGCAGCACTGTGACCAGTGCTAAGCCGCTGATGGGCGAGAAGAAAAGAGCTCGTTAGGACACGGCAGTGGCCGCGCGTCCCTGGTGGCAATCCAGCTATAACGGCGCCCGGGGAGCGCGAGGTCAGTGCCGTTTTCGTGTATCTTGCTGCAGTCTTGCGCACGATGGAGTGCCTCAGCCACAGCCCGAGTACGTCGGCGGTTTTCTTCCCGCGTCCGATTCGAACCGCCAATTCCGCGGAGGACTACCTCCGATGAGGATTCCACCTTGACGGAAACGGAGTACATGAACATGGGCTCATCCTTCAGGATGAAGTATTCCGCGTGTACGTCGGCAAGCTGAGAGACCAGTGCGCGAGGAAGCGCTATCCGCGACGCGCGGACGGTGACCACAGGCCCGTCGGGAAGCGAGAAGGTGTGATCTAGCGCGCCGGGCGAATGCCTACGGGCGATGGTGGGGTGGCAGAGGATTGTGCGGATGAGGTCGAGGTCTTCGAAACATTCTGCACGGTAGGTAGCGGATAGTGGGGGAAGAGTTAGGCGGCGATGAATGGGAAACTCGTCTGCTGTGTTCATGGCTCACAAGTTATCGAACACCCCGGACTCACATTTTCGAACATATAGAACTATTGTTCGAGATATGTTTAGCATCAATTGGCTACCCAAGTGGGGGTAGTCAATTGGCTAGGTGCCTGGCGTTATTGCAGGGACATGTGGGGTTGTGGAAACGATTCGATAACGACTTTTGTAAAAGTCCAAGAGTCTGAGAAAACGCTATTTCTGGGGGTGGGGTGGTGGATTAGTGTGGGGGATGGTCCTAAAGGAAAACTAAAAATTTGAAAGATTCGTCTCAATGAAGCACGCAAGAAGTCGAATAGCGGTATCGGCTTTCGCAGCACTTTTGTCCTTGGCAGCCCCGGTCGCGGCACATGCTGTCGTGGTTGGTCCGGGTGACCCGATTCGAACTCCCATGGAGGGAAGCCCGTGGGATGGGCACCGAAATGTCAACTCGCCGATGTGTTCGGCGGGTGTTCCTGGGACGGTGACGGACCGCAATGGGGAAAAGCATCGGGTCATGTTGACCGCAGGGCACTGTGTGAATGATGCTCCGGATGTGGGTCTGCCAATCGTTACCGGTGAGGTGTATGTGCCAACCACCGAAGGCGATAAGCGCATTGGTACGACAGGTGCTCACCGTTGGGAAGTGCCGCAGGAAGATGTCGGACTGGAGTCGTTGCCGGCGGCCTTTAATGGTGCAGACTATGGAGTAATCAACCTTGATCCGGACGTAGAAACTACCGGCGCAAGTTACTCCATCGATGAAAATGGTCAGAGCTACGGGGAGCCTGTAGCGATGACTGGCATTCAAGACAATGAAGATCTGCCGCGTGGCGAGGTCTCCTTCGATAATTTTGGCAAACCTATCTGTAAGGACGGCATGCGTACTGGACGTGCCTGTGGCTATCAGGTATTTCGGGCTCGAAACGGCATTTGGACGGTTGGTATTGGCGTTGACCATGGTGACTCCGGCGGAAATGCCTATGATCCGACCACTAACGAAGTTATTGGCGTAAATTCGATGACCTTCGGTCCGGTCTCGCGTGTGATGCCCGCGGATATTGCCATTCAGGAGGCCTACGGCATTCCCGATGGTCAGGTAAATGACCACTTCGAGGTATCGGATTCCACGGCTCAGCGCGACTCCTCCTACCGCACCCTCAATGAGGATATGGCGGCGGATCAGGAGTATGCCCGGGCGCAGGATTCGCAGGCTTCGCAGGAAGCTTCTGTACCGCAGTTAGCTGATCTTGTGGACCAGCTGCCGCAGTCACCGCAGCTCCCTGAACTGCCACAATCGCCCCAATTGCCACAATCGTCACAGCCGTTTGAGCTGCCTCAATTGGCAGAAATTCAGCTTCCAAGCTTTGAGGGCTAGCACCAGTCTGAGAATCTGACAAAAATCACCCCCGAACCGTTAAGAGAGCCAGAATCATCCAAGGCGGATGGTTCTGGCTCTTGCATTGCTGTTGAACAAACCTTTTGATGTGTAATGCGCGTGCCGTGAAGGCGAATGAACGGTTCCTCGACTGAGAATTTCACCCTAGGTTCCATTTTTGGAGAGCTTTGTAAAGGTGTCCCTAATACACTGAGTGGGACAAGTTTTCTGTACAGAAATGGAGTATCGCACACTATGGCCAGTTCAAAGAAGGTCGCCACACTCACGGCTGCACTGTCGGTAGCTGCGGGTGGCTTTGTGCCCGGAATCGCGGTAGCTGAGGCTGCACCGGCAAACTCGGATGTTGTCATCGGCCCGGGCTCGCCGTTGCGAATGCCGTTCCCGAGCAGTAAGAACATCGACGGACGGCATGTTCAGTCCCCGATGTGCTCTCTGGGAGTTCCCGGCACCGTTGTGGATCAGAATGGCGTTTCGCATCGTGTCATCATGACTGCCGGTCACTGTGTTGTGGCGAAGGATACTGAAACCGGCGAAGAGGTCACCGGCCAGTTCTTCATCCCAACCAAGGACGGCGACAAGCTGGTCAACAAGGACTACATGGGCACCGATATCATGCCGGAAGAGGGTGACTTCGACGAAAACACCACTATGCCGGAGTTCTTCAACGACCTCTTCAATAGCGGTGACTACGGCATCATTGAGGTTCAGGACGACATCAAGACCACCTCTATGTCCCACTCTGTTGATGAGTTCGGCAACGTCCACGGCGAGCCGGTTCAGATCGTCGGTATCGAGGACAAGCGCACTCTCGAGCCGATGGAGATTTCTGTCGACAACTTCGGTGAGCCTGTGTGCACCGACGGTTCCCGTACCGGCCGTGGCTGCGGCTTCCAGGTCTTCCGAGTCCGCAATGGTGTCTGGGCTATCGCTCCGATTGACCACGGCGATTCGGGCGGAAACGCTTTCAACCCGGAGACTCGCGAGGCCATTGGCGTTAACTCCATGGGCATCGGCCCGCTGAGTCGCTTCCAGCCGATTGACGTTGCTCTTGAAGAGCAGTACGACATCCCGGACGGCCAGGTCAACGAGCGCTTCAAGGTAGAGACCTCCACTGAACCGCAGTCCGAGTTCCGCACGATTGACGAGGACTCCCAGTACACCAAGCAGCACGTCCCACAGGAAGAGCCGGAGCTGGGCCCGATTGGCGAGCTGCTCCCAGAGGGCGTCGAGGTCCCGCCGGAGATTGCCGACATCATCTCGGAGAGCCCGTCTCTCCCGGAGCTGCCGATTCCGGAGCTGTCGGGTGCGACCGCTCAGGCAACGCAGGCAGCCAGCAACATTTCCTCGCAGGCGAACCTGCCGAGCCTGTTCTAATCAGGTCACCGCAGTCTCGTAGATAGGGCGTTCGCTTTACGACGCTCCGTCCAACCCCCTATTCCGCCACAGTGGCGGGGTAGGGGGTTTTGCTTTAGTATTTTGGCCGCAAAATTATATAAGCTAAACGCACCAGCATACGAAAAGAGATATGCAGGAATAGAGTGATAGGAAATTTTTTGCTATGAAGAGCTTTTCGCCTGAGTTAGGCTATGACGATTCTGATGTGGAGTCAGTTGTAAACTACGCCGAAAAGATAGTCGGAAAATCTCTTCGAGAGGCACTTGGCGTCGAGGATTTGGATGATCCGAGGGTAAAGCGAGGGGCATTCGGTTCCGCGCTAGAGACGCTCTATTTCAAGATTCCGGCTAACAGTAATGCAGAAGCAGACTTTACAAAAATAGGCGTCGAATTAAAAAGTACGCCGATGAAATTGACTAAAAAAGGTGACTATTCCGCAAAGGAACGTCTTGTGCTTTCGATGATTGACTACTTTTCACTCCCTGAGGAACAGTGGGCTGAGTCGCATCTGCTGGCCAAGATCCGCCGCATGCTATTAGTGGCATACCTTTTTGAAAAGGATAAGAATCCTGTCGATTATCAGGTTCTTCTCGCGAAACTTTGGGAACTGTCGCAGGGTGATATTGTCCAGCTTCGCAGTGACTGGGAATTGATTCAGGAGAAGGTCCGACGAGGACAAGCGCACACCATTTCATCTGGTGACACTATGTATCTGGAAGCCTGTACTAAGGCGGCGAATAGCGCGATTACGCGAAAGCAGCCATTCTCGGATGAGCCGGCGAAGCCACGGGCATGGGCCTTTAAGCGGAGTTATATTGATGTCATTCTCAACGGCATGCTTAATGCTCAAGAGATTGAACGAAAGCAATCAGAAGCAGATATGGATTTGCTTGGGCTGGTAAAGAAGCGATTCGCGCCGTATATGAATCGTACCCTTACTAGCTTGGCTGAAGGCTTGGGGTACAGTAACACCCGCCTTCCTAAGCACATTGGCAGTCTTATTGTTAAGAGTATTCTCGGTGTGGACAAGGAATCTGAAATTGCTGAGTTTGTGAAAGCTGGGATCGTTCCTAAGGTTATCCGTTTGAAGAGAAATGGAAAGCCCAAGGAGTCCCTATCTTTTCCAAGGTTTTCCTACCATGATTTGGTGGAGCAGGATTTCGAGCAAAGCGAATTCAGTGAGCAATTGGCGCAGAAATACCTTTTTGTTGTCTTCTGTGAAGATGAGTCGAATCTTGGAGAGTTTCGACTAGCTGACGTACTGTTTTGGCAGATGCCTGACTCTGACTTGGTGGAAGCACGTGCATGTTACGACCTGATGCGGGAGCGTGTAATCGACGGGCGCGCTAGCGAGTCAGTTAAGAGTACGGAGAACCGTTGCTGTCACGTTCGACCGAAGGCGCGAAACGCGGCAGATACAGCTGTTACTCCGCGGGGTGAAACTGTGGTCAAAAAGTCCTTTTGGTTGAACGCGGGGTACGTAGGTGACGAGATTAGCCGGGTTTTGAATTCCTAGATATTTAGAAATAATGTTAGAAAAGGAAGCGGTTTTGGTTGATTATCGGCCAGTTTGATCCGGCCTCTGTGTCATGGTTAGAATCACTCTGACGTATCAGAACACAGTAGCGATTGGAGAAACGTGTCTGATCAAACCATCCGCGTAGCCGAATTGTTCGCTGGAGTAGGTGGCTTTCGCCTCGGCTTAGACGGCTATCAGAATCAGAGCGACGGTATAGCACCGCTTCCGGCGGCAGGACCATTTGAGACTGTGTGGGCTAACCAGTGGGAACCACCAGGGACTCCAGCTCGCCAGTTTGCATGGCGCTGTTATGTAAACAGGTTCGGGGAAAACAGCTGTGTGAATGAAGACATCAACGTTGTTCTCGACAATGCGGAAGCTGGGCTGTTCGAAATTCCTGATGTAGACATGGTCGTGGGAGGGTTCCCGTGTCAGGACTACTCAGTTGCAAAACCGCTGTCGCAAGCAGGTGGGATAGAAGGAAAGAAAGGTGTCCTCTGGTGGGATATCTACAGGTTCCTTAAGCTGAAGAGCCCCAAGTATGTCTTGTTGGAAAACGTAGATCGATTGCTGAAGAGCCCTGCTACTCAGCGAGGTCGCGACTTTGCAATTATGTTGTCGTGCTTCGGTGACCTCGGCTACTCCGTCGAGTGGAGAGTGATTAATAGTGCTGAGTATGGTTTTCCGCAGCGACGTAAGCGGGTCTACATCTATGCAGTTAAGAATCCCGGCACCTGGGATTTAGAGCAGCGCGCTAAGGATGGCATCATGGCCGCGGCTTTACCAATTGAGGAACCTCTGCATTTCGCAGAAGTTGTGATTCCAGAGGATCCATATGAAGCGACAAAGACGTTTTCACTAGATGCCAAGAAGTCTCCATTCGAAACTGGAGGCATAATGCAGAACTTCAAGGCGCTGACATTTTCTGTGGTTGAGTCCTATGATGGGCCTCGACAAGTTCTTGGGGATGTCCTTGTTGAGGAATCTGCTGTTCCAGATTCTTTCGTCATTCACCCGGATGAAGTTCATAAGTGGGAGTATCTGAAGGGGTCAAAGCGCGAAGAACGAGTCAATAAAAAGACTGGTTTTACGTATTTGTACAGCGAGGGGAGCATGTCCTTCCCAGACTCGTCGGAAAAGCCCTCTCGAACGATTTTGACTGGTGAAGGCGGAAAATCAGCCTCACGTTTCAAGCATGTGGTTAAGGTGGATGGAAGACTGCGCCGTCTAGTTCCAGATGAATTGGATGCTCTGCAAGGATTCCCTAAAGGATGGACGGACACAGGAATGACCGACGGCCACCGTGCCTTCTGCATGGGTAATGCGCTAGTAGTCGGAATTCCTCATTTGATTGGCAAAGAGTTGGCTCGGCGAATTGAAAGTGAATCGGGCGACTCTGACTAGAGGTTTTAGAAAGGACCGTTACCTTGTCAGCTTCCCGTTCGCGCGACCTGCTTCGTCGTAAAGCAAAGTGCGAATCTCAGCCAGCTATTGCATCGGAGGTGGGAAGCGAGTCACAAGGTCTGGGTCCTCAGTCGAGTGAATTAGACCGAACTAAACAGCCGATTCCGCGAGAGATTTGGATTCTGGTCAGCGCTGCGTTCATCATCGCGCTGGGCTTCGGTCTGATTGCACCGATCTTGCCGCAGTACGCGCGCAGCTTCGATGTGGGGGTGTTCGCGGCCAGCTTCGTGGTCAGTTCGTTCTCCATTTTCCGGCTTATCTTCGCACCGGCATCGGGCTCACTGGTAGAGAAGCTCGGATATCGGCGCACGTACCTAACCGGCATCAGCATCGTCGCGCTCTCGACTTTGCTTGTCGGTGTTGCGCAGACATATTGGCAACTGCTGGCGTTTCGTGCGCTCGGAGGCATCGGTTCGACGATGTTTACGGTCTCGGCAATGGGGCTGATTGTGCGGATTTCACCGCCGGAGATCCGCGGTAAGAGCTCGGCCGCCTACGGCACAGCCTTCCTGTTGGGCAATGTCTTTGGCCCAATTATTGGTGCTGCGATGGGCGCATGGGGCATGCGGGTGCCGTTTTTCATCTACGGTGGCGCGCTGATTGTGGCAACGATTGTGGTCGGCATGTCACTGAGCGCGGAGCATCTTCGCCACGTAGTGCCAAAGCGCACGACTCCAGTGCTGAAGTTCTCCGAGGCAATCCGGGACTCGGCATACCGAAGCGCACTAGTCGGAGCCTTCGCCAACGGTTGGTCGAACTTCGGCGTGCGCGTCGCGATTGTCCCGCTGTTCGCTGCGGCAACGTTTTCCCATGTCGGCGCCCCAGAACCGGGCAGCGATGGGGCAGTAGCTGCCACTGCCACAGCTGGTTTCGCGCTGACGGCCTTCGCACTCGGCAATGTTACCGCGCTGCAGTTTTCCGGTCGTTTGTCCGACCGCATCGGCCGTCGCCCTCTGCTCATCACGGGGTTATTTATCAACGGCGTGTTCACGGGCGCTATCGGATTTAGCAGCGGCGCCATTCCGCTACTGATTCTCTCCGTCCTTGCGGGCTTTGGCGCTGGCATGATTAATCCATCGCAGCAGGCCGTGCTTGCCGACGTCATCGGCGCCAACCGCCAAGGTGGAAAGGTGCTCGCCAATTTCCAAATGGCTCAGGACTTCGGAGCAATCTCCGGCCCGCTGATTGTCGGCGCAATCGTGGATGCCGCAGGATTCAAGGCCGGTTTCTTTGTTTGCGGTGTCATTTCTCTGGTCGCAATGGTGGGCTGGGTCTTCGGGCGCGAGACTCTACCAGCCCACTCATCGAACAGCGGAGCCAAAGAAGCCGAAGCGAAAACAGCTTAAGCAGAAGCGGATTTGCTAGCTTCCTTTTCTTCATCCAACTTTCGGCAAATAGCCACATAGATAGCGCCAGTAATGTTGTGCACCACCGCGGCCACCGCACCCGGAAGCGCGGCCTCTGGGGTAAAGAACTTCGCCGCCATACCGGAGGACAGACCCGCGGATTGCGTGCCGACCTCCACGGCCACCGTGCGCTTGCCCGAAGTCGGCATCCCCACCAGCTGGCCTGCAAAGAAGCCGAGTACGTAACCCAAGACGTTGTGGATAATCACAGCCACAAACACAATCAGGCCAATGTTCGCCAGGCTCTCTGCGTTCTTGGCCACGGCACCGAAGACCACGCCGCCGATACCGAGGATGGAAATCCATGGCAGAATCGGCAGGATTTTATTGATAAACGAGTCGGCCACAAAGCGAATGATCAGGCCACCAACCACAGGCAGGAGGACTGTCTGGCAGAGGCTCCACGCCATCCCGAGGCCGTCGACCTCCGTGTGCGCGTCGGCAAGCACGAGCATGAGAAACGGCGTCATAATCGGCGAGACCAGCGTCGACACGCTGGTCATAGCGACGGACAGCGCGACATCACCGCGTGCCAGGTAAGCGATAACGTTCGATGAGGTGCCGCCTGGGACGGAGCCCAGCATCAGCAGGCCGACGGCGAGTGCCGGATTGAGTCCGAGAGCTTTAGCCACGGCAATTGCTAGCAGCGGCATGATGACAAACTGCGCAATGACGCCGAAGAGAATCGCCAACGGGCGCTTAGCGACCTGCTTAAAGTCCGGAATGGTCAGGGTGAGGCCCATCGCGAACATGATGATCATCAGGAAATATGTGATGTAGTCCGTCAGCGGAGTAAACGGGGCGGGGAAGAAGAATGCCAGCGCCGAACCCGCCAAAATAAAGCCCGGAAATCCGAGAACCTCAATCATCGCCGAGAGCTTCGACGGTGCCTTATTTTCCTGCTCGCCATTCCCAGAAATCTCCTTGGGAGAATGTGGTTTTAGTGGGGACTGCCGGGGCGAAGACGGCTGCGTTTCTGGTGCGTTGTTATTGCTGGACATTCTCTAGCGACCTTGGGTTTATACGTTGCGAAATTGCAAAAATCCGCCGAACGGTGGGTGTTCCACGGCGGAAAATAGCTGATATGTGTACAAACGTGTAGGGAAAATGTTAACTACCTCACCCCATGCAATTGCAAAATAGGTACCCCGAAGTGGGTGCAATGTGCTCGCTTGACGACGGCCCCAGCGCCGGGCCTCATCCAAGAAATCGACCACCTTGTGTTGTGACCTTGCTGACGGGAAATGGTTTTTTGACCGACGGTGGCGTAGTCTGGGCAGTCGGTGTGAAATCCTGACGACAATGTCGCAGAGAATCTGGCAGCGGTATAAATTCGCTGGTGAAACGCTTGAGAGTGCATAGTGCATGATGGGCGCCCCCTCCTCGGAAGTAAAAGCTGAATTGGGTTTGGGCGCAATTTTTCGAAGTATGTGCAAGAGAAGCGATGTCATCGCAATTCCGACGTGAGAGCACTGAAAACAAGAACGTAAATTGGGCGGGTCATGTATGTGCGACCCAACTGTGAGTAATCAACTGTTGAATATTGAGTGTGCGGGCGAAAAGGCCCAGGAAGAGCCCCAAATGGCTAATAATGAAATGAATGGCAGCGTCGAGGAAAACCGCGAGGATCAGCGCGAAAACCGCGAGGACGCAATTGTGAAGGCCGAGGATGTAGTGGCCGAGGAAGCACCGGTGGTCGAAGAGAAGGCCGCTGAGGAAAAGACCGAAAAGGCTGAGGTCAAGGAAAAGGCCGAGAAGAAGGCCGAAAAGAACAAAGACGACAACGGCGACGACACCGTCGGCTTCGATGAGCTTGAGCTGCCGGATGACATTGTCAATGCAGTTCGCAAGGTTGGGTTTGAGACTCCGTCCCCAATTCAGGCTGCAACTATCCCGACTCTGATGAGCGGCCGCGACGTCGTCGGCCTGGCTCAGACTGGTACCGGTAAGACCGCGGCGTTTGCGCTGCCGATTCTGGCTCGCATTGATCGCTCCGTCCGTGCACCACAGGCTCTGGTGCTTGCTCCGACCCGTGAGCTGGCGCTGCAGGTTGCGGACTCCTTCCAGTCGTTTGCTGATCACCTGGGCAAGATTCAGGTCCTGCCAATCTACGGTGGTCAGTCCTATGGAGTGCAGCTGTCGGGTCTGCGCCGAGGTGCGCAGATTATCGTCGGCACGCCTGGTCGTGTCATCGACCACCTGGAGAAGGGCTCGCTGGACATTTCCGACCTGCGTTTCCTGGTGCTGGACGAGGCCGATGAGATGCTGCAGATGGGCTTCCAGGAGGATGTCGAGCGCATTCTTGCCGACACCCCGGATGACAAGCAGGTCGCGCTGTTCTCGGCTACCATGCCGGCTGCGATTCGTCGCCTGTCCAAGCAGTACCTGACGGAGCCGGAAGAGATTACCGTCAAGTCCCAGACTCGCACTGCGGACAACATTCGCCAGCGCTTCCTGATGGTCAGCCACCGCAACAAGCTGGACGCGCTGACCCGCATCCTCGAAGTCGAGGAATTCGAAGCGATGATCATGTTCGTGCGCACCAAGCACGAGACCGAGGAGCTCGCCGAGAAGCTGCGTGCCCGCGGATTCTCCGCTGCTGCCATCAACGGCGACATCCCGCAGACTCTCCGTGAGCGCACGATTGATCAGCTCAAGGACGGCCGCCTGGACATCCTGGTGGCAACCGATGTGGCTGCTCGTGGCCTGGACGTTGACCGCATTTCCCACGTGGTCAACTACGACATTCCGCACGACACCGAGTCCTACGTCCACCGCATCGGTCGTACCGGCCGCGCTGGCCGCTCCGGCGAGGCGCTGCTCTTTGTCACCCCGCGTGAGGGACGCCTGCTGCGCTCGATTGAGCGTGCAACCAAGTCGCAGCTGCACGAGATGAAGCTGCCGACCGTCGATGAGGTCAACGACTCTCGCAAGCAGAAGTTCGCTGATGACTTGACCGAGGCGCTTGCTGATTCGCAGGTTCCGGTCTTCCGTGAGCTCATCGAGGAGTACGCAGAAGAGCACGACACCCCACTGGTTGATATCGCCGCCGCTATCGCTGCGCAGGCACAGTCGGGCGACTTCCTAATGAAGGAACCGCCGCGTGGCCGTCGTAACGACCGTGACCGTGATCGTTTCGACCGCGACCGCAACCGTGGCCGCGATGGTCGCTCCCGCGGTGAGCGCGGTCAGGGCAAGCGCGCTGACCTGGTCGAATTCGACCGCGAGGGCACCGCAACCTACCGCATCAGCGTCGGTCGTCGCCAGCACGTCCGCCCGGGTGCCATCGTCGGCGCCATCGCCAACGAGGGTGGCCTGTCCTCCAAGGACTTCGGACACATCGACATCCGTGGCGACCACACACTGGTCGAACTGCCGGCCAACCTGCCGCAAGAAGTCATCAACAACCTCTCCGATACTCGCATCTCCGGCCAGCTCATTGGGCTGAAGCTTGACGACGGCACCTCGGTCGACGACAGCGATGACTACCGCGGTGGCCGTGGTGGCTACCGTGGCGATCGTCGTGATGGCGGCCGCGGTCGCGGAGGATACCGTGGTGGTCGCGGTCGCGATGACCGTCGTGGTGGTGGCCGTGGCCGTGGTGGCTACCGTGGAAACTTCGATGACGGTGACGATTTCGGTGGCCGTGGTCGCGGTCGCGATGACCGTCGTGGTGGCGGTCGCGGTCGCGGTGGCTACCGTGGTGGCCGTGATGACCGTCGCGGTGGTTACCGAGGCGGACGCCGCTAAACCTGCTAGGTGAGGTGAGCTGGGGGGGGAGCGTCGTCAGGCGACAACCGACGACCGCCCTTGGCGCTGACCTAGAAAATAAAAAAACTGCCGGTGCGCATGTACTTCCAAGCCCTAAAAGTCGGGCCGAAACGTACAGGCGCACCGGCAGTTTTATTGTGTCTGAGCGTGAGCTCTAGATGAAGAACATCAGGATGCCGGCGACAACCCACAGCAGGGAGAAGATGCCGGAGAACATAGCCAGCTGGCCCTTCTGCTTGTCCCAGTCGAGCTCTTCAGCCTTCTTGCGACGCTCGATGAACTCCGGATCGTCAGCATCCTCGTCTTCGTCAGCGATGCCGAGGCCGGCCATCATCAGACGCTGACGCGGAATGACCAGGAAGAACAACAGTGCCCAGGCGATGATAGCCAGCAGAATTGCGGCGTGCATTGCCCCGGACTTCATGTAGGTCGACACATCGGTGAACATGACACCGAAGCCGAGCAGCGGCACGAGCAGCGACCACATGCCGTAGGTGCGCGAAATGGCGTGCATGGTGCGCGCGGCGCCGACCGTTCCAGCCTCTCCGCCGCGGGCTGCAAGCGCGAGCTTCGGGAACATCGAAATTGCGACAGTCACCGGTCCAAGCAGCAGAATTGCCGCCAGGACGTGAACCATAAGAACTACGTTTTGCACGTATTACCTTTCCACGACTGAATGTAGGCCTCGCGTTCAAGCGAGGAGTGGCCTGGATATTTCTTTATTAAGACCAGTCCTTAACTTAACGTGCTCGCACTATTTTCTCTATTTCGTGCCTTTCCTCGCGCGGATTCCACACGCAGTGGCCATCGCCTTCCAGTCTGCCGACGATACGGGCAGGTCCCATTTAATGGCCACCGCTAAGTAACGATGCGAGTAGTCACACGCCTTCGCATCCTCGGGAAGCCATTCCGCCGGGCTGGCATCTCCTTTATCCCGGTTGACCGCGCTTCGCGTGGGCACGAGGTTGGTCTCGATATCGTTGGCAAATTGCCGACGCCTCTCGGGATCCCAGGCGTAGGCTCCGAAATCCCACGCCGCTGCCAACGGATAAATGTGGTCGATATCGACCTCATGCGCACCAACCGGGTCACCCGTGTAAGGGTCAGGGATTTCGCGCGGGGAGCCGTCGTCAAGCGAACACGCAGAGCCCCCGAACCACGCCGCCAACACTTTATGGCGTGTATTGCAATCGGCAGAACCTGCCCAGACGTCGAAGCGCTCGCGCTTGTATCCGGTGACGGTGGGGCGGTCGGCGACGACGCGTACGGTGCGCAGTTGCTTGACGACGGCTTCCGTCTCCGAGCCCGCGGGGGAGGAGGTGACGAGAACTCGCGTAAGCGCAAAGGATGAGACAAAGGCGGCAGTCAGGGAGGCGGCCAGGATGGCAAATAAAAAAGGGCGCATACCTAGTTGGGCGCGAAAAATACTTTTTCGGTTCCCTTGTAGGTATGCGCCGGGGCTAGCCTGCGGGGCTAGCGGAGGCCAAGCCTAGATCAAAGCGTTAGACCAGAGCCTGCTTTGCTGCGTGGTCGAACTCTTCCTTGATTTTCTCGTTCGGCTCCTTGGTAAGCAGCGTGACAATGATCATCACGACAGTTGCAGCGGCGAAGCCCGGGACGATCTCGTAGAGAGTGTCGCTGAGCGAGCTCATGCCCCATGCGAAGGAGACAACCGCACCGGTGATCATGCCGGCAGCAGCACCTGGCGTGTTCAGGCGCGACCAGTAGAGGGCGGCCAGCAGCACCGGGCCGAATGCCGAGCCGAAGCCAGCCCACGCGAAGCCAACCAGATCCAGAATGGAGCTGTTCGGGTTAGCAGCGATGATTGCGGCGATGATGGCGATCAGCGCGACGGCGACGCGGGAGAGAGCCATGTAGGTCTTCGGACGCAGGGACTTGTTGACCGTTGCCTTGAACAGGTCCTCGATTAGCGCGGAGGAAGACACCAGCAGCTGCGAGGAAATGGTGGACATGATTGCTGCCAGTACTGCAGTCAGAATCAGGCCTGCAATTAGCGGGTGGAACAGGATGCGGGTCATGTCCAGGAAGATGGTCTCGTAGGAAGACGCATCAGTGACCGAAGCATCTGGGTTCGTAGCGAAGAAAACAGTTGCGGTCAGCGCCACGAGGACGGAGCCGAGCATGCACAGTGCCTGCCAGCCAACGCCCCAGCGGCGGCCCTCGGTTGCGTCCTTTGCACTACGCAGAGCCATGAAGCGAACGATAATGTGCGGCTGGCCGAAGTAGCCCAGACCCCAGCCGAGCAGACCGATAATCGTGATTAGCGGAATGCCAGCGAACGGATCGAAGAAGGCCTCAACCGGCTGTCCCTCGCTGCCCGGGTAGGGGTTGTTAGCAGCAAAGCTGAAGATGTCCGAGGCGGAGTTGCCATTGTTGATTAGGTAGATGATGCCGACAGTCGGAACCGCCAGCAGTGCGATGAACATAATGATGCCCTGCACCGTGTCTGTGTAAGACACCGCCAGGAAGCCACCGAACAGGGTGTACGCGACAGTGATAGCCGCTACCAACAGCATGCCGACGAGGTAGTTGCCACCGAACGTCGACTCCCAGTAACGGCCACCTGCCACCATGCCCGAGGAGACGTAGAAGGTGAAGAACAGCAAAATAATCAGGCCTGCGGCAACGCGCAGCACCTTCGACGTATCGTGCAGACGATTCTCCAGGAACGACGGCACGGTAATCGAGTTACGAGCAATCTTGGTGTAACTACGCAGGCGTGGTGCGGTGAACTTCCAGTTCAGCCATGCGCCTGCGACCAGGCCGATTGCAATCCAGGTCTGGTTCAGACCCGAAAGGTAAATCGCGCCGGGCAGACCCATCAGCAGCCAGCCGGACATGTCCGATGCACCCGCTGACAGTGCCGCGACGAACGGATGTAGGCCGCGGCCGCCAATCATGTATTCGTCATACTCTGCAGTCTTTTTCCATCCGGTCCAACCGATGTAGACCATCAACAGCAGATAAATGACTAGTGCGATGATGAACCATGTGTGTTGGTCCACAGGGCAACTCCTCATTATTTATTAGTCGTACAGTCGGACTCGCGCACTACCTAGCGCACCAAAAAGCATTTTCGGCGCACAACTCAGTTTCGCTTAATCAAGTCTGCTTGACGACGTTCACAGCGCCGCGGCAGCATCGAGCCAAAAAGTGGCCGACGTCCACGGTGGAACCTGCGGTTCGCGATTCAGCACAGCTTCAGCTTCCGGACTATCTTCGACAGTCAGCGGAGCCTACTGGCACATGCGAACCATGGCAGAACTATTGCACGAGTCACACATTTTTAATTCTTGTGGCCTATACGACGTTTTCATGTGATGCGCTGCATTGCAAGATAAGAAGCGTTGAAAAAGCTTTTAAAAATCGGTTAAGTGCGACAAATTACCTGGGAAAAGGGGTATTTGGGTAGAGGAGGAGTAATTTTTGCAAGATACATAATTCGAACATGCGTGCTAATGTTGTGGTGTGGTGGAAAAGCTGATCCGGGGTGCGTGGCAGAATCTTCATTGAACAAATATCTGGTGGCGAAGTCGCCGGGTGATTAGACGGTGATGACTGAGCAAGCAGTGGGGAGGAAGTAATGGACCAAGTTGCTAAGTCAGCGGTGCCGTTGCTGCTGCACGCGGTCTGGAAAGATGATTCGGGTCTTCACCTATGGGTGGAGCGGCCAGAGGGGCACCGGATTATTGCGGACGTGGATTTGCTGGAAGTCCCGGCGCATCAGCGTCGGCTTTTTGCAGTGCTGGACCAGGGGAGTCGAGCGCAACTGACGCTAAAACTGCGCACACCGAAGGGGCGGGCAGTAGAGAAAGCGGTACCCACATGGGTGTTCCCGCCATGGGCTGCGGTGACGGCACTGGTGCAATTGCAGGAGGAAGTTTCCTCGGCGGCGATGGCACCGGATCTTCGGTTCTTTGTGGATGTTGTACAGGGATTGGATGCTTTCGCACGCTCTGGGCGGGCATTGGTGGCGCTGACGTGGGAAGACAATGAGTGGTGGCCGACGTGGCGGATGTCGGAGGGGCTGAGTGAGATTGCTTGGCAGAGTCAGGTCATTTCTCGTACACCACCGGTATTGATTGATAACGGAGGCGCCACGGTGGCTGAGGATTTCATCAATCGGATGTTTCATTGGGTCACCAACGCGCTTCTGGCCGATCTGGATGAACCGGCAGAACAGCGGCAGAGTTTCGTGCGGTCGTTGTTGCAGTCTCAGTCCCTGGGGCGTGCGACGCCGGGGGTGGCGCAGTCACTGGCAAAGTGGAGGCTGTCGGCCGATGGTGAGGATGTTCGTCTGCAGCTAATGGTGCAGGAACCTGTTGGTTTTGAAGGCCAGCTGGAAGACTTGCCGGATGTGGATCTTCCGCAGCTGTTGGAGTTGCGGAATCGAGCGGATGAAGAAGGCGGCTCAGTAACTCGCTTCAATCCTCGTTCAGCTGCGGTGGAACATGAGACTCTATGGCCATTGCGGATGTACTACCGCATCGGCGTCGCAGCTCCGGAGCGCCTGAATCCAGAAATGTGTCGCCGGTCCGTGCTGTCGCTGCTTCGCCCGCAGCTATTGGCGGCACAGGAGGCATTCCCAACGCTCAAATATGCGAAAGCAGCGGGACACCCGGGCTTGGATCTGCTGCTGACCTCAGAGCAGCTGATAGAGCTTATGACTGATGGCATCTCGCAGCTGGCAAAGGTTGATATCGATGTGATGCTGCCGCCGAACTGGAAGTCAGTGGAGACCACCCTGCAGTTGCACACTGAAGTCGTCCAGTTAGATCCGACGGGGCCTGCTGGGCGCCGTTCGGAACCGAAACTCGGATTTGACCAACTGGTTGATTACGAGTGGAAGCTGGCCGTGGGGGATGCCGTACTGACGGAAGCGGAAATGCGTGAGCTCGCTGCATCGAGTACGGGGCTAGTGCATCTGCGAGACCATTGGGTGCACGCGAACCCAGAGGTAGCTAGGGAAGCCCTGAAGTTTTTGGTGGAGCAGACCAAGGCCGGGGAGGAAACCGGTAAGGGGCAAGCCACCCTGAAAGAGCTGGTCTTCGACGGTGGCTTAGAGTCGCAAGCTCCAGCAGCAGTGCCAGTCGCCCCCAGGGACCCCTCTTGGCTCAAGGCGTTGGTGTCGAAGTACTCAGACGGTTCCACGGCCCTCGCAGAGTCGGTCGAGGTGCCACCGAGTTTTGTCGGTGAGCTGCGGGAGTATCAACAGCGCGGTGTGGAGTGGCTGGCGGATATGTCCAACCGCGGCTTTGGTGTCATTCTCGCGGATGACATGGGGCTCGGTAAGACTGTGCAAATTCTGGCGCTGTTGGAGTATGAGCGCTGCCGTCGGAAAGCAGATGCTACGGCTCAAGGGCACAAGACTTCGCTGCTGGTGGTTCCGACAGGTGTGTTGCGCAACTGGGCAGCAGAAGCGGCAAAGTTCACTCCAGAGCTTAAGGTTGGGCTGCTGCATGGTTCAAACCGCCCTCATGGTGGGGAACTACAAGAATTTATCGGAAAACACGATGTTGTTGTGACGACCTATGGTGTTGCTACCCGCGATGTGAACGAACTCGCCCAAGTGCAGTGGGATCATGTGATTGCTGACGAAGCACAGGCAATTAAGAACCCCAACGCCCAGGTATCCAGAGCGCTGCGGAGCCTGGGCTCGCGGCACAACATCGCCATGACTGGTACTCCGGTGGAAAACGACTTGGGCGAGCTGCGCACCATCATGGATTTCTGTAATCCAGGCATGCTGGGGTCGGCGAATGCATTTCGCAACAAGTTTGCGATTCCCATCGAGCGTGATGGGAATGCGGAAATGCTACTGCAATTGCAGTCGATTACAGCACCTTTTATTCTGCGCCGACTCAAGTCGGATCCAGCTATTGCGCCGGACCTGCCCAAGAAGAATGAGCAGGTGGAGATGGTTCCTCTCACGACGGAGCAGGCTTTCTTGTATCAGGAAGCTGTGAAGGACATCGAGGACAAGCTCAAGCGCTCGAAGCGGAATCGCTCTGGCAACTTCGGGCGAAAGAGCATCATCCTCGGCGGCATCATGAAGTTGAAGCAGATTTGCAACCACCCAGCGCACTACCAGCACGACGGCTCAGGGCTGCTTAATCATGGGCAGCATCGCTCGGGCAAGGTTGCACGGCTGGAAGAGCTCGTCGATGAGATTGTCCAAAACGGTGAACGCGCGCTTGTGTTCACGCAGTTCGTGGAGTTCGGCAAGATGCTCGCCCCTCATTTCAGCAAGCGCCTGGGCGTGGACATTCCGTTTATCCAAGGGGCAATGACTCCGGCACAGCGCGAGAAAGTAGTGGCAGAGTTTAATGCCCCGGACGGCCCACCAATCATTTTGCTGTCTACTCTCGCGGCAGGTGTTGGCATCAACCTGGTTGCCGCCAACCACGTCATTCACATTGACAGGTGGTGGAATCCAGCAGTTGAAAACCAGGCCACGGACCGCTCTTACCGCATCGGTCAGCGTAAAGACGTACACGTGCACAAGCTGGTCAGTGTGGGAACGCTTGAAGAGCGTATCGACGAGCTGATTTTCGAGAAGGCAGAATTGGCGGATGCGGTTGTGCGCGCTGGTGAAACCAAGCTGACGGAGATGGACTTTCACCGTTTGCGGTCTCTGTGGCAATTGGACAAGGACAAGATTCAGTCACTGCGTGAATCGATGGACGCAGCGGAGTCAAAGTCCGGTGGGACGGTGACCGATGGGGTGAACCCGGAGGGCACGGCATCGGACTCCACAATCTCGGATGACGATTCGATTCCCAACAATGTGACCCCGTTTAGGGTCCAGAAGAGGTGGTACTGATGGCCGGTGACGGAGACGTGACATGGGGCGACAATGTCATCTTTGCCGAGTTTGGCAAGGGGCCCTCTGGAAAGCGTGGTCGTAAAAGGACTACGGCGCGAAGCGCGCCAGCAACCAGCTCGACGATTGAAAAGCTCCTGGCCACCCAGGACTGGGCTGGTGCATTTACCGGACAGCAGCGACGTGGAACCGCAGCGCGCGTGGCGGTCGAGCCACGTACTACTTTTGCCCGGTGGGTGTGGGAGTTCATCATCCGTGGCGCTGATTCGGGTCGTGTTCACAGAGGTGAGAAGTACAGGTTCGACGGCAATGTGCTGGGGCTTCGAATCGCGGATGGCTACATCATCGGTGAAGTGCAGGGCAGCCAGCCGGAACCATTTTCAGTCTTTATTCGGTTCCCACGGCGGGAGCAGAAACAAACTGACGACGTACTGCGGTGGTTGGTGAACAATCCGTCGGCCTTCACAGAGTTTGAGCACGGCGAGTTGCCGTATGAGCAGATGGAAATGCTGTTGTGCGATGGCGAAGAGCACATTTACAGCGAATGCACCTGCCCGGACCCGGCACCTGTGTGTAAGCACACCGTTGCAGTTGCCGCTCAACTTGTCGCTGATATCGACCGCGATCCGCTGTCGCTACTACAGCTGCGCGATTATCCGCAGCGCGAATTGCAACGCCGGCTTCAGGAACTAACACAGCTGCGAAACCGGACTGCGCCGAAGCGCCTCGGGCTTGGTGGCGCGGTTCGGGAGAATCCCAATAAAACCGCCCAGAAGTCGAATGACGCTGGTGGAAAAGATAGCGGTGACAACGAGCAGAAGAAGGTTGCCGAACTTTTCGCTGTCGAAGCCGACTACTGGGGCAATGATTTGGAACGAGTCAGTGTTCCTTCGCTCGAGGTTATTGACCCACTAACAGTTACCGACCGCAGTTTGCTGCATGAAGCATTGCAGCCAACCTGCGTAATTTCGAGAGAGACCATTCGTGCAGTCGCTGATTTGGAAGATTGTTGGCAACATCTGCAGGAATCGCTGAGCCTGGGACAAAAGGAGCGCTAGTCATGAAATTCATTCACACCTCAGATTGGCAACTGGGAATGACTCGGTGGTTCCTAGAGCTCGACGGCGGTGAAGCCCAAGCTAGGTTCCACGAAAGTCGACTCAACGCCATCGATCGCATCGGCGAGTTGGCGATTAGCGAAGGCGCTGAGTTCATTGTCGTCGCTGGAGACGTGTTCGATTCCAACACATTGCCGGACAAGGTGTTTTTGCGGGCTCTTGAGCGAATCGCCAAGCTACCCGTGCCGGTGTATTTCCTACCCGGCAACCATGATGCGCTTGATGCTTCTTCCATTTATCGACGTAGTGCTTTCGAATCTTTGGAAGACCGAGGAGTTTACGTAATTCGCGACAGCGCGCCCATTGCAATCCGTGACGGGGTGGAACTCATCGGTGTGCCAGTGCGCGGCAAGTATTCGGCAGACGACATCGTGGCGGAAATAGCCACGGAGCTTGAGCCCGCCGATGGAATCCGAGTGATGGTCGCACACGGCCAAGTAGAAGGCTTTGGTGCTGATGCAGGAGCCACCATTGATCTGACCAGCTTGGAACAAGCTATTGACCGCGGGGCGTTGCACTATGTTGCGCTGGGGGATTCCCACTCCACGAGCCAACTCGATCATGCTGGCAGAGTTTATTTCTCCGGCGCACACGAAACCACAGCGTACGACGACAAAGAACGGGATTCCGGCAATGCACTCGTCGTCGACATTGTAGAGAGCGGCCCCGAAAAGGACTCAGTTACCGTGGCCTCCCACCGAGTGGGGCAGTGGGCTTTTCATGCCATCGACATGGATATCACTGGTGCGGAAGACCTCGATGAGTTCTTTGCTGAACTGGACGGTATCGAGGCGAAGACAGACACAGCGGTGAAGTATTCATTGCGAGGAACCGTGACACTGTCGGAGTCGACTACCTTTGAAAATCGACTTGAGCAGTATCAACAGCTTTTCGCTGCACTTTATCGCCGGGAAAGTGGCTCCGATTTGACGGTGGTTCCGTCCGAGGGGGATATCTCTAATCTCAATCTCACCGGTTATCCGCTCATAGCTGCAGAAAAACTAACGGTCTTGAGCAAAGGGGGAACCGAGAGCGGCAGCCCGCTATCAGAATCTGAAACCACCGCAGCAGCCGATGCGCTTCGCTTGCTGGCGCGCCTGGCCGGAGAGAAGGAATAAATCATGCGTTTTCACGACATCGAATTACACAATGTACGTGCGATTGATTCACTCTCAATCACAGGGCTAGCCGAGCGGGGCGTGGTAGTGATTTCCGGTGAAAACGAGTCGGGTAAGACGACAATCGCCAAAGCTATTCACGTTGCGCTGACGACAAAATGGAAGTCCAGGTCAAGCGAAGCGCTTAGTCTGAACAGTCACTCCAGCCAGGAAAAGCCGCAGGTTAAGCTCCGGCTGGAGCTTGACGGCTACGAATTTACGCTGGACAAGATCTTTGGTAGCACCAAGGACACTGGCACAATCGTCACCGTCCACTCTCCGACAGCCGAGGTTCTTAAAGATGACCAGGCGGAAGAGTGGCTGGCCGCACGAATGCACAACGCGGACACCAAGAACCTGTGGCAGGTTTTCGTTGCTGAACAGGGGCAAGCGCAAAAGACACTCTCCTTGGGCGGTTATGCGCAGGTCACAAGCGCACTGCAGTCGGCATCGGGGCAGCGCGCGGAAACCGCAGAAGAGGTAGGTCTGTTTGAAGCCGTTGAAGCTGAATACGGCAACTATTTCCAAAAAAATGGCAAAGAGCGCAAGCAGCTTACCGACGTAGACAAGGAGCTGGCGGAAGCCCAGCAGGTGCGCGACGAAGCGGCGAAAAAGGTCCGAGAATTCGAAGCGCTCAATGAGGAAGCTGCTCGTAATGAAGAAAGCCAACACACGCAGCGGGCATCGTTGCCAGAAGCCAAAAACGAAGTCGAGCATTGGGCGCAGGCACTCGAAGAACTCGAAAAGTTCAGGGTTGCCGTGTCCCAGGCACAGGAGGTCTCTGCAGCGGCGAAGCAGCAGCTGGACTTAGCTAAACAGGCTCAGCAAGAGCGGGAAACCTTCATTCAGCAGGCACAAGATGCCAAGGACCAGCATTCCGTCGCAGAGAAGAGAGTTGCTGAACTTAAGGAAGCGTTCGATAAGGAGGTCGCAGCTTTAAAGAAGGCGCAGGAGGATCGCGATGCGGTTGTGACCGCGTACCGCGAAGCTCGAAAAGCAGAAGAGCTGGCTGCAGCTGAAGTCGCATTGGGGGAGAAGCGCGGCTTGGTTGAAGCCTTGTCGAAGCGAGTGGAGAAGCTCGATGCGCTCCGCGCGCAATTGGCAGAGCAAAAGGAGGTAATTGCTCGGAATTCCGTTACCGAGGAGGTAATGGAAAAACTGTTGACCTGCGAACGCGAAGTTGCAACAGCCACCGCTGTGCTGGAGGCGTCGAGCCCGAGTGTGCAGCTCTCGGCTAGTAGCGCGCAGGAGGTCACAGTCGACGGCGAGAAAGTGGGGCTAGCTCCGGAGGCTGAGACAGTTCAACGTGCGGTAACTAAGCCATTGGCCATCGAAGTTGGCGACGTCACGGTTGCTATCCAGCCCGGAGACGGCTCAGATTCGCAGCAGCGCAAGCTAGAAAAAGCAGAGATATCGCTCAAGGAACAGCTTGAGGCGGCAGGCGCTGATTCCGTCGCGGAAGCACAAGAGGCACACACACGACGTCGTGAAGCGGAAAAAGCAAGATTCCAGGTGGAGACATCCATAACTGCGGTGTCCGACGGTGTGGAGTATCACCAGCTCACCGCAGAGTTGGACGATGCGAAGGAAGAAGCACGAGTACAGGGCGAGCGGTATCGGGCACTTGCGGGCGAGGATGCGCCGACGGAGATTGACTTGGTAGCGGCAAAGTCCCGGCTGGAAGAAGCTGCAGTGGGGCGTAGGGATGCCGAGTCGGAGCGCGACAGTGCTGATATGCGCTTGTCGAAGCTGGAGAAGCGTCCTGCATACGCCAACTATACGAAGGCCAGCAGCGAGCTTGAAGGGGCTCGGTCCGTTCTGAAGGTCCGCGAAGATTCGCTCACGGCGACGCGAGAAAAAGCCTCGGACGCCGAGATCTTTGCTGCGGTGGAAAACCGAGGCAAGGACTATGAGGCGGCAGAAGAGCAACTGGCTGCGGCTCAGAAAGAGCTGGCGCAGCGGGATGCCGACGACGTGGAAGCATCGCTCGCGGGCGCTAAGCAGCGACGGGATGCAGTTGAGAATCGCCTGGCTGAGCTGGAAAAGCGCCGGCAAGAGATTCGGGTGCACTTGGACTATTTCGACAGCGCGAATGAGAAGCTGGCAGCTGCTGAGGGGGTAGTGGAGCGAACACAGCGAGATCGGGACTCGATGCGTCGCCGTGCAGCCGCCGCCAAGACTCTTATGGAGGTAATGACACAGGCACGTGCGGCATCGCGGAATGCGCTGGCTGACCCCTTGCTCCGCAAGCTCGAAGAGTACGGCGGCGGTGTGTTCGGTGCGGGAACCCAGTTCACGATGAATGAGGACTTGCAGATTGAGTCACGGTCTAATGCCGATGGCAAGTTCGATGTCGATGAACTATCTGGTGGAGCGCAAGAGCAGCTGGACATTCTGCTGCGCTTGGCCGTTGCCGGTGTCATGGAGGGCGGCCAAGGCGCCCCGGTGATTATTGATGATGCGTTAGGTTATTCAGACGAACACCGTTTGCGGCGGATGAATAATGCTCTTGCCAAAGCGGGGCGCGATATGCAGGTATTAGTCCTGACGTGCGATGAAGCTCGGTTTGATCGTGTGACAGGAGCGGAGTTTATGAAAATTCAGGATTTGGTTTCAAGATAGTAGGCTCTGTACATATGCAAGATGTTCCGTGGTTAAGTGATGAAGAGCAGCGGTTATGGCGCTCAATTCTGAACGCTAAACGGGCCGTTGACAGGTCAATCGACCTTCAGCTGCAAGATTCTCTCGATATTTCCACTGCAGATTTTTCGGTTCTGGTTGCTCTCTCCGAGGCTGAAGACAATGTTGTCCGCATGCGCACCCTGTGTGAGTCCCTGGAATGGGACCGCAGCCGAATGTCGCACCAAATTACTCGCATGGAGCGACGCGGACTAGTAACTAAGGAACGCTGCGCCTGCGATAACCGTGGTATCGATGTCACGCTTACTGAACACGGTCGAACCGTGATTGAGAAGGCGGCGCCGAACCATGTGAAGCTTGTACGTCATGTCGTGTTTGACGTGCTCGGTGAAAATATCGACTATCAGGGGATTTCCGCTGTGCTCGATAAGATTGCAGCGACCGCCAATGCTGCGGTCACCGATTCCGTCGACGGAAAAGCAGAGTAGTCAAAAGTTTTTCTGTGAGTGTTTTCTCATTTGTCTCCGCTTCGAGGCTCTCACCATTAGCCTAGAGCAGTATGAACTCATTTGAATGGCTGAGTGATGATGAACAGCTCTTTTGGCAGTCGATGGTAGCTGCTTTTCGCGAGGTAGAGCGCAATATTGAGCGGAGCCTACGCACTCGCACCGGGCTGACGTTCGCTGACTTTACCCTGCTCATCGCTTTGCATGAGGTGGAGGATGGGATTCTGCATGTTGACAAGATTTGTGATCGACTGAAGTGGAACCATCCCCGCGCGCTGCTGCATACCAACAGGTTGGAAAAGCGCGGATTTATTCACACCGAAGACCACGGCGAAGACCCGGACTCGGATTATGTCGTCGTCTTAACAGGCGTTGGTCGGCACGTGTTTGCCGAGGCGGCGCCGGATTATGTAGACACTGTTCGCCAGGAAGTTATTTCACCACTTGCTAATGAAGACCGCGAAGTGATGCTGAGGTGCTTCCAGTCGGTTCTCGAAAGGAAGTAAGACTTCCACGCCCTGCTAGTAAAACAACCACTAGCAGGGCGCTTTTTTCTCTACGTTTCAAGCTGTAAGGTAAGGCGTGCCTAAAGCAAAGGGGTGACTGTTCACTTCTCTTTGTGCACCCTAAGTACCAAAAATTACGCAGAAATAAACAAGGCAGAAACTGAAACGCATGAGAGTCAATATTTTCGCCAAGGCTAAAACCGCGCCAAAGACCAAAACTCTGGCCGCAATCGGGTGTGCAGCGCTGAGCTTCGTCGCTACAGCATGCGGTGCGGACGCAGAGTCGAACGAGGCTGCCGACAACAAAGGAGAACTCACTGTCACTGATGTCGCAGGTCGCACTGTGACCTTCGACAAGCAGCCAGAACGAGTCGTGCTCGGTGAAGGCCGCGCCATGTTTGTCACCGCGATGCTTGACCAAGAAAACCCGGGTGACCACGTTGTCGCCATGGGCAGCGATTTGCATTCGGGCGCACCGTCGTTTGAAACCAAGCTTTTCGAGACGAACCCCGAGCTGAAAGACATGCCGACCATCGGCAATATCGCCAAGGGCGATGTCACAGTTGAAAACCTCATCTCCCACGACCCAGACGTGGTCGTCATGACCCTTGACCACAAGAAGGCCGCGGAGCAGTCCGGTTTCCTCACCAAGCTCGATCAGGCAGGTCTGAAGTACGTATTCACCGACTTCCGGCAAAAGCCCCTGGAGAATACCGCCAAGTCCGTCGAGCTCCTCGGCCAGATCGTCGATGAGCAGGACAATGCCAAGAAGTTCACCGACTTCTACACAAAGCGCGTCAACGAGATCACCGAACGTGCCGCCAAGCTCGAAGACAAGCCAAAGACCTTCGTCTGGCGAGCAGCCGGTCTCAAGGATTGCTGCTCGACCGTCAACAAGTCCAACCTCGGTGACCTTGTCACAGCAGCCGGCGGTGAGAACCTCGGAGACAGCCTCCTCGACACCGAATCGGGCGACGTGACCGCAGAGAAGGTCCTGTCCGTCCAGCCGGAGAAGATCATCGCCACCGGTGGTTCTTGGGCGCTCGATCCGAAGAAGCCGGAAGTGCTGCCACACGTCGAACTCGGCTACACCGCCACCCCAGAGACCGCACAGCGCACTCTGGAAGGCCTGCTGAAGACTCCGGGTTTTGACACCCTGACCGCGCCGAAGAAGGGTGATCTGTACGCCGCCTTCCACCAGTTCTACGACTCGCCGTACAACGTCTTCGCGCTCGAGCAATTCGCCAAGTGGATTCACCCAGAGGAGTTCGCTGACCTCGACCCGGTCGCTGACTTCGCCAAGTTCCACAAGGACTACCTGCCCTTCGAACTCAGCGGCACCTTCTTCACCGCGCTGGAGCCGACCAAGTAACCCATCTTCCACCATCGAAGAAGGAATCCGATGACTTACACCAATCTGCACGCTCCCGCGTCAGGGCTTGACGACGAACCCCGCGAGCCCACCTCCACCAACGACAGTGGCGGTCAAGAGTCGCAGCCCGCCACCGAACAGCACGAGTGTCCGTCGTCAAGCACGACCTACGACTCTGCGCGACAGTACCGACGACGCTCCGCCCGGAAGATTGCCGTTATTGCGGTGCTGGTGGGGCTGGCCGTGTGCGCGTTTGTAGTAGCGAC
This sequence comes from Corynebacterium sp. MSK032, assembly GCF_030232065.1. Taxonomy (NCBI): domain Bacteria; kingdom Bacillati; phylum Actinomycetota; class Actinomycetes; order Mycobacteriales; family Corynebacteriaceae; genus Corynebacterium; species Corynebacterium sp. MSK032. The sequence goes on from NZ_JASPJR010000001.1 coordinate 144,779, forward strand.
GATCGTGGGGCCGATGTCACTGAGTGTGGGGGATGTCGTCCGGGGCATCGTGAGCCCGAATGATGTTGACGAAACCACTCGTACGGTGCTGTGGAAGCTGCGCCTGCCTGCATCAGTGATGGCAGTGCTGATTGGTGCAGCGCTGTCGCTTGCCGGTGCACAGATGCAGACAATCCTCGACAACCCACTGGCGGAGCCGTTTACCCTCGGTATTTCGGCTGCAGCGGCGTTCGGTGGGGCGGCATCGATTGTGCTGGGCTGGGTGATCATTCCGCATGCGCAGTTCAACCTGGCGGCCGTGGCCTGGGTATCATCCGTCATCGCGGTGGCGATTGTGGCGGCGGCGTCGGTATGGCGCGGCTCGGGTAAGGAATCGATGATTCTGCTGGGTATTGGTCTGGTGTTTCTATTCCAAGCGCTGTTGTCGCTGTTGCAATACCGCGCGACTACCGAGGCGCTCCAGCAGATTGTGTTCTGGACGATGGGCTCGCTCCAGCGCGCGAACTGGGTGGCCAACGGCATTATTGCGGCGGCACTGCTGATCGCCATTCCGTTCACCATTCGCTATGCGTGGGCGCTGACGGTGCTGCGACTTGGCGATGCCCGCGCAAAAGCCGTGGGCATCAATGTGGATAGGCTGCGCATTGCGACGCTGATTGTAGCCTCGCTGCTGGCGGCAACCGCAGTGGCCTTTGCCGGCATCATCGGCTTCATCGGACTGGTCGGTCCACACATTGCGCGCATGCTGGTCGGTGAAGAACAGCGCTTCTTTGCCCCGGCATCGATGGCGGCAGGCGCGGCGCTGCTGGCGGCAGCTCATGCGGTATCCATCACGGTGGTGCCGGGTGTGGCAGTGCCGATTGGCATCATTACCGCAATCGTCGGTGTCCCATTTTTTGTTGGCTTGGTTTTCCTGCGTAAGAGGACGGTGTGGAACTAATGGGCGTATTTCTCGATGTCAACGAAGTAGCTGCAGGCTATGGCAAGCGGAAGGTGCTGCGCGGGGCCTCAGTACGCACGCTGAAGCCCGGTACGGTGACGGGTTTGCTCGGGCCAAACGCTGCGGGCAAATCCACACTGATGACCACTCTGGCGGGGATTCGAAAGCCCATGTCCGGGGAGATTGCACTGACCCGTGACAATGAGCGGGTCATCGGCTCCGAACTGCGCGATGTGGTGGGCTACGTGCCGCAGGATCTGCCGGCTAGCGCCTCGCTGACCGCATTCGAATCGGTACTGGTCTCTGGTCGGCGCGCCGGGCGTCTGCGCGTGCGCGGCTCCGAGATTGAGCACACGGCGGAGGTTCTCCGGAAGGTTGGTATTGAGCACCTTGCCGACCGCTTCGTCGGCGAGCTCTCCGGCGGTCAGCGTCAGCTCGTCGCCGTCGCGCAGATGTTTGTCCGCGATCCCGAGGTCATGCTTCTCGACGAACCCACCTCCGCCCTCGACCTGCGCCACCAGGTGGAACTCCTAAAACTCGTCCGCGCGGAAGTCTCCTCACGGAGCTCCTTGGCGCTCGTCGCAATCCACGATCTCAATCTCGCAGCCCGCTACTGCGATGAGCTTGTCATGCTTCACGACGGCCACGTGGTTGCCCAGGGGAGTCCTGCTGACGTTCTCACACCGGATCTTTTGGCCCGCGTCTATGGAATTCGAGCCCGCGTGCTTAATGATGGAGGCGTTCCTGTGGTGTGTCCTATTGAGGAAGACCAGGTTTCTGAGGCCGCATAGTGCGGATTTGGCTGGGGTGCGGGGCATTTCGCTAATCGCCCCAGCCAAGTGGTAACATCTTTTCTCGTTGCACTTGTTGTGCTTGTGCCACACGCCCCCGTAGCTCAGTGGATAGAGCGCCGGTTTCCGGTACCGAAGGTCGGAGGTTCGACTCCTCTCGGGGGCACGTCTTATCCCTTAAGCGGTTAGGTTCGATTAGATTCGCCTGGTTGCTTGAGGGATTTTTGTTTCGGGTGTACCTGGCGGAAACGGGCCAATCCGAGTTACTGACTGCGTTTATGACAAAAATGACCCACAAAATGGCCTGAAAGTGTCATAAACTCACACAGTTTCACATGTGCAGCCCGTCGGGGGATCCCGGTTAATTGACCGGGCGACGAACCGTACCGTCCGGATAGCGGGCAAAGCGCCCCTCTTCAAAGGGTGCAACCGGATCGTTGGAATCAAACCGCCATGCGCCGAACTCGCCACGCTGGTAGGCATCGAATGCCTCAACGAGCTCTTCGCGGCTATTCGCGACAAACGGGCCATGCTGATACACGGGAGCGCCAATTGGTCGGCCTTGGAGGATGAGCGCGAAGGCCCCCTCGTCACCTGCAGAAATGTCCAGTGCCTCGGTTGAGCGCAGCACTGCGCCCTCTTGCACCAGCGTTTCGCCCTCGATAGTGAGCCTGCCGCGTAGAGAGTAGAGAGTCCGAATTGTCTCGGCATAATTGGTTGGTGGCAACGTTAGCTGTGCGCCCGGTTGCAGGCGCAGCACCCACACGGCTACATCGGAATCTGGTGCAGCGGCCCAGGATTCCGGTGGTGGAGCAAGCGGCTGAGTATCGCCGAATGCGCCCGCGATGACCTTTACGTCGTAGCCGTGGCCATTGTCATCAGTGCCGGTGACGTGCGGAGTGTCTTCTGTCCAGAACATCTGGAAGTGCGGCTTTGCCTCCTTGCCTTCGGGCGGCAGGTTCAGCCAAATCTGAAACATGTGGTGAGGATTGGGGCCGTCGTTATGCAGAAGCGGGAACATTTCAGCATGCGCAGTGCCTGCGCCGGTGGTCAGCCACTGAGTGTCGCCGTCGCCGTAACGAGCCTGTGCACCTTCGGAGTCGGTGTGGTCGACGTAACCTTCCTCGACAATCGAGATAGTTTCAAAGCCGCGGTGTGGGTGGGAGGGGAAGCCGGGGACGGTTGTGCCGTGGTACATGGACCAGCCGTCCTTGCCGGAAAAGTCCATGCCGATATTACGGCCGAGCAGCGAGGCATCTGGTGTCATGGTTGTGCCCTTGGCCTGCGGGTATAGGTCGTAATGGTGGACCGCGAACAGGAAGGGATCCATGCCGGGGAGCTGTGGGTTGTCGGCTACTGAGAACTTTTGAATGATTGCGCTCATGACAGGCTCCTTTGGCTAGCTAAATTCATCATCCACAACAAAATGTTGGCGTGTCAATCAAAATGCTAGCCAAGAACCGACCCGACTGTCTCTACTCAGCAATAATCACAATCAGCGTGCGCGGCCCGTGGACACCTTCGACTCGGGCAAGCTCGATGTCCGAGGTCGCAGAAGGCCCCGAAATCATAGTGATTGGAGCAGTGGGATCACTCTCGCGTAGACGGGAAAATGCCTCCGGAATGCCGTAGACGACCGTGGAAGCGGGCACAACGCAGATGTGAATATCCGGCACCAAGGTCAGCGCGCGGCGGCCAGAAGTGGCCGAACCGTCCAGGAAAATGGTGCCGGTCTCGGCGCAGGTGACAGCAGAGCTGGTGACAATCGCGTCGAGCTCGTCCAGCTCTTCGGCGGTGAAACCGGTGTCGACGCGAATCTCGGTGGTGGCCTTACCTCCACCAGACTCCAACCCCGCAACCCACTCGCGGTCCAGACCTTCGGGAATACCAATCAACGAGGCCCCGACATCAGCAATTGCCTTCTTCACAGCCTCATTGATGTCGGTTGCCGAGCTGCCACAGCGGCGCACGTCGGCTTTGTAATCGGCGATGCGCTCGTCGGCAAGCGAAATGATCTCTTTGGCCGTCAGGTCGGAGGAGCGCTCGTAGTCGCGGGGGATGTCGAAATGCGCGCCGGGCTCGCCAGGGATGATGCCCACGTCAGAGGCCAAGTCACGGCCTTCGAAGGCGATTTTCTGAGCATTACGGATACGCTCGAGGATTTCGCTCTTGGCAATGTTCGCGGATGCTGAGGAGTGGGACATAGCTAGGCCTCCTTGTTGGTCGCGTCAGACTTGCCGGATGTGTCGGACGAGTCAGATTGATCAGAACCCGATAGCCCATTAATCTTCGTCGGAACCTGATTGGCCGATTCGCGGGTCAGCTGCGCCGAGAAATCCTTCGAACCCCACAGTGAGCGGAACGGCTTCTTCGGCGGAACCGGGGTATCACGCGCATCCGACCACCCGCTGAGGAAGAGCGGCAGGGCGTGAATCTCGCCGTCCTTCAAACCGAGTACGCGGGCGAGGGAGGCCATCTTTGCGCTCATATTCCAGAGCTTCTGATTGCCCATGATGACCCCGAGCGTGGCAAACAGCTTGCCCTCCACCGGCGGGCGGTGTTCCGTGACCTTACGGTGGCGCAGCTCCAGCAGTGCCGCAGGGATGTCAATTCGCACCGGGCAGACCTCAAAGCAAGCCCCGCACAGCGAAGACGCATAGGGCAGCGAAGCATTCGGATCATCGTAGGAATCCATGCCAGTGAGCTGCGGAGACAAAATCGCACCAATCGGACCCGGGTAGACCGAACCGTAAGCGTGACCGCCCACGTGCTCATAAACAGGGCAGATATTCAGGCATGCCGAGCAGCGAATGCACTTCAGCGCTTCACGCCCAATCGGATCTGCAAGAGTGGCCGAGCGCCCATTGTCCAGCAACACAATGTGGAAATTCTTCGGGCCGTCGCCGTCGGTCGTTCCCGTCCACAGAGAGGTGTAGGGATTCATACGCTCGCCTGTCGACGACCGTGGCAGTAGCTGCAAGAAGACTTCCAGATCCTGGAAGGTGGGAAGCAGCTTCTCAATACCCATCACCGAAATCAGTGTTTCCGGCAGCGTGAGACACATACGGCCGTTGCCCTCTGACTCGACGACGGCCACAGTACCGGTTTCGGCCACACCGAAGTTGGCGCCAGAAATCGCAACCTTGGCCTTCATAAATTGCTCGCGCAGGAACTTACGGGATGCCTCGGCCAGATCGGCCGGATTGGCTTTCAGGTCCGGGTCGACTCCGGGGATTCCATTGAGGAAGATCTCGCGGATATCTTCGCGATTGCGGTGGATAGCAGGAACCAGGATGTGGCTCGGCATGTCGTCGGCAAGCTGAACGATGAGTTCCGCCAGGTCGGTTTCGCGGGCGGTGATGCCGGCGTCGGCAAGCGCTTCGTTCAAGCCGATTTCCTGTGTGGCCATCGACTTAATCTTGACGACCTTTTCTTCGCCGGTCTCTTTCACCAAGTCCGTGATGATGCGGTTTGCCTCGGCGGCATCGCGCGCCCAGTGGACGTGACCACCGGCGTTCGTAACCGACTCTTCGAACTGCTCCAGCAGTTCCGGCAGACGCGCCATAACATCGCGCTTGATGTGGCTGCCCGCGAGCCGCAGCTGCTCCCAGTCATTCTTCTCGGCTACGACATGCGCGCGCTTCTGACGAATCGAACGCGTGGCATGACCGACATTTTCGCGCATGCGAGTGTTCTTGAGCTCCTCGTGCGCTGCGGCCGTGAACCCGCGCGTACCGCGCAGATGCCCGACGTTGTGCGGCGCGCGGGGAGGAAGGGCTGGCATGCCGACGTTAATTGCGACCATTACTGTTCACCTCGCAGGGAAGCTTCTTGGCGGTTGTGCACATCAAACGGGGTCTCCTTGGTGGAGGCCAGAATCTCGGCCATATGGATGGCGTGCACGCCAGAGTCCTGGCGACGCAGCGCGCCACCGATATTGAGCAAGCAGGAAGCATCGCCAGCGGTGACGAACTCCGCTTCCGTAGCGCGGATATTTGCTGTCTTGTCGGCAACCATTGCAGCGGAAGTCTCCGCATTTTTCACCGCGAAGGTGCCGCCGAAACCGCAGCACTCCGCCGCGCCGGGTAGCTCGCGCAGATCGATTCCATCGACTGCGCTGAGCAGTCGCCACGGACGGTCACCCACCTTGAGTACCCGCAAGCTGTGGCAGGTGGAGTGGTAGGTCACTGAGTGGGGGAAGTAAGCACCGACGTCAGTCACACCAGCGACATCGGTGATGAACTCGGAGAGATCCAGCGTCTTGTTCGCGCAGGCCTGTGCCGCGTGGACTTGGGCACGGGTACCGTAGCGGCCCGCAATCATCGGATGCTGGTGGCGAACGGCGCCGGCGCAGGAACCGGACGGGGCGACAACGTAATCAATCGAGGAATCTGCAAAAGCATCAGCGTAGGTGTCCAGCTGAGGAAGGACTTCCTTCTGGTACCCGGTGTTGACGTGCATTTGGCCGCAGCAGGTTTGTTGTGGTGGAAAGACCACATCGCATCCTAGGCGCGTGAGAACTCTGGCGGTCGCACTCACTGCATCTGGAAACATCATGTCCCCGATGCAGGTCGCGAAAAGTGCTACTTTCACGGTCGCTCCAAAATGGGTTGAGGGGTAAGGCAATAATTTCCTACCTGAATGCTACGCCTAGACCCGGATTAAATCTGTTCTCAACCTGAATTCGGCTGGATCGTGAAAGCGGTGTAGGACAGCCGGAGGCGGTGGCCTGCAGATACCCCTCAAATCAATCTTTTGGTGGCTGATGTTTCCACGACCGCGATTGACCTAATAGGATAGGCAATCGTGAATCCTGCTGATCTTGCTGTACTAGTCCGAAAAGTCACCGTCGAGGTTTTGACTGCCCACGATGCCGATGTCTCTATCGTGCCGGAAAACCCGACCGTCGAGCGTCCGCGTAACCCTGAGCACGGCGACTACGCAACCAATATCGCCATGCAGCTGGGCAAGCGCGTCGGCATGGTGCCGCGTGACTTGGCAACTGAAATTGCCACAGCGCTCGGCGCTTCTGAGGGCATCGATGAAGCAACCATCGCAGGCCCGGGCTTTATTAACATCCGCCTGGCCTCCGATGCCCAGGGCAAGATCGTCGAGGACGTCCTGGCAGCGGGGGAGAAGTGGGGTCATGCCGACTTCAACTCCAACCTCGACGTGAACCTGGAGTTCGTCTCCGCAAATCCGACCGGGCCGATCCACCTGGGCGGTACTCGCTGGGCAGCAGTCGGTGACGCTCTCGGTCGTGTCCTGTCCGCCACCGGTGCCAAGGTCACCCGCGAGTACTACTTCAATGACCACGGTCGCCAGATTGACCGCTTCTCCGACTCCTTGGTTGCAGCCGCTCGCAACGAGCCGACTCCGGAAGATGGCTACGGCGGAGAGTACATCCGGGACATCGCCGCTGCTGTGCTGGAGAAGATCCCGCAGGCACTCGAGGGCTCTGAGGAAGAGGTCCAGGAGCACTTCCGCGCCATCGGCGTGGACATGATGTTCGAGCACATCAAGAAGTCTCTGCACGAGTTCGGCACCGATTTCGACGTTTACTTCCACGAAAACTCGCTGTTCGAGTCCGGTCAGGTGGAAGCAGCTGTCAATTCCCTGAAGGAAAACGGCAAGCTCTACGAAGCTGACGGCGCATGGTGGCTGAAGTCCACCGATTACGGTGACGACAAGGACCGCGTGGTCATCAAGTCCGACGGCGACGCAGCCTACATCGCAGGTGACATCGCCTACGTTAAGAACAAGTTCGACCGCGGCCACAACCTGTGCATTTACATGCTGGGTGCCGATCACCACGGCTACATCGCACGTCTGCGTGCCGCCGCTGCAGCGCTCGGCTACAACGCCGATGGCGTCGAGGTGCTCATCGGTCAGATGGTCAACTTGCTTCGCGACGGCAAGGCTGTCCGGATGTCCAAGCGTGCGGGCACAGTGGTCACCTTGGACGACCTGGTTGAGGCAATCGGCGTCGATGCTGCTCGCTACTCGCTAATCCGTTCCTCCGTGGACTCCAGCCTGGATATTGACCTGGGGCTGTGGGCTTCGCAGTCCAGCGACAACCCGGTCTACTACGTCCAGTACGGTCACGCTCGTCTGTGCTCAATCGGTCGCCGTGCCGAAGAGGCCGGTGTGACCAGCGAAGGCGCTGACTTCTCCCTGCTGGTAGAGGACCGCGAAGGTGAGCTCATCCGCACTATCGGTGAGTTCCCGGCCATCATCAAGTCTGCTGCTGACCTGCGGGAACCACACCGCATTGCCCGTTACGCTGAGCAGCTTGCCGGTGTCTTCCACCGCTTCTACGACACCTGCCAGATCCTGCCAAAGGCAGGCGAAGAGGTATCCGAGCTGCACCGTGCTCGTCTCGGCCTGGCTGAGGCTACCCGCCAAACGCTGGCCAATGCTCTGCAGCTGCTCGGTGTTACCGCACCTGAGCGCATGTAGTCGAACGCGCCCGTAAAACTACACCCCGTTGCTCCGCCCGGGTAACGGAGAAAGAGAGCTGTTTCGTGCCTATCGACGGCAATGGTTTCGAACTGGGTGGCTACACCCGACCCGACTCCACCCAATTTAATGAACTACCAGCGCATGTCTGGCCAACTACCGCCCGTCGTCGGGGCGCTGACGAAGAGAATCCCGGCTCGGTGGAAATTGGTGGCGTGAGCCTGGTCGACATTGCCAAGGAGTTTGGCACTCCGGTTTTTGTCGTCGATGAGCAGGACTTCCGCTCTCGCTGCCGCTCGATGGCCAAGGCCTTCCGCGGCGCGGAGAATGTCCACTACGCATCCAAGGCTTTCCTGTCGAAGACCATCGCCCGCTGGGTAATGGAGGAGGGGCTGCATCTCGATGTCGCCTCGGGCAACGAGATGGCTATCGCTCTGGCGGCGGGTTTCCCAGCCAAGGACATGACCTTCCACGGCAACAACAAGTCCACCGCTGAGCTGCGTGATGCTATCTCCGCTGGCGTGGGCAAGATTGTGCTTGACTCCCGTTCGGAGCTGCGTCGCCTGTCCCAGGTGGCGGCTGAAGCAGGCGTGGTGCAGGACGTGCTCGTTCGCGTGAAGCCCGGTGTGGAAGCGCACACCCACGAGTTCATTGCTACTGCGCATGAAGATCAGAAGTTCGGCTTTTCCCTCGCGTCCGGTTCGGCGCTGGAAGCTGCCAACCTCGTAGAAGAGGACGACAATCTGCGCCTGGTTGGTCTGCACTGCCACATCGGCTCCCAGATTGTCGATTCCGACGGTTTCATTCTCGCCGCCGAGCGCGTGTTCTCACTGGTGGAAAAGCTGGTCGAACGCCACGGCACTGAAATCTCGGAACACTTCAACACCCTCGACCTCGGTGGCGGTTTCGGAATCGCCTACACCGCAGGCGAGCAGCCCCTCGACGTTGCTCCGCTTGCCGACGAGATCCTCACTGCTGTGGACAAGCTTGCGCAGCGTATCGGCATTGCGACTCCGACAGTGGCTGTTGAACCAGGTCGTGCCATCGTTGGCCCGTCCATGGTCACGGTGTACGAAGTGGGCACTTTGAAGGATGTGACCATCGATGACGGCATGACCCGTCGTTACGTATCGGTCGATGGCGGCATGAGCGACAATATTCGTCCGGCGCTTTACGGCTCGAACTATGATGGTCGCGTTGTTAATCGCGAGGTGTCCGGTTCCAGGATTCCCACCCGCGTCGTCGGAAAGCACTGTGAATCGGGAGACATTCTGATTAACGATGCGAACTACCCGAACGACATTGTCGAGGGTGATCTGTTCGCGCTCGCTGCTACTGGGGCATACTGTTACGCAATGGCCAGCCGCTACAACATGCTGACGCGACCACCAGTAGTGTCGGTATGCGATGGTCAAGTGACCCAAATATTAAGACGAGAAACCGTACAAGACTTACTAAGCCTGGAGTGTGAAACGCCACGATGACTGCCGCAACGAATAATCCTGGAAAGGGCGAGGGCCACAAAGTTGGTGTCGCTATTTTAGGTCTTGGCACAGTCGGTACTGAGGTTTACCGCCTGCTCAACGAGAAGGCTGAGGACTTCGAGCGCCGCATCGGCGGACCGGTCGAGGTCGTTGGTATTGCTGTGAGCGACAAGACCAAGCCGCGTCCGAATGTGGATCAGGATCTTCTTACCGACGATGCTTTTTCGCTGGTTCAGCGCGATGACGTTGACCTGGTAGTCGAGGTCATCGGCGGCATTGATTACCCACGTCGCGTTGTGCTGGAGGCACTGCGTGCCGGCAAGTCGGTCGTGACCGCCAACAAGGCACTCGTCGCCGCACACGGTGAGGAGCTCTCTGAGGCTGCCGATTCCTCGGGTGTCGACCTGTTCTTTGAGGCAGCTGTGGCGGCAGCTATCCCGGTCGTCGGTCCGCTCCGTCGTTCGCTGGCCGGTGACACTGTCAATAAGGTCATGGGCATTGTCAACGGCACTACCAACTTCATCCTTGATGCGATGGACTCCACCGGTGCGGACTACGACGAGATGCTGGCAGAGGCCACCCGCCTGGGTTACGCCGAGGCCGACCCGACTGCAGACGTCGAGGGCCACGATGCCGCTTCCAAGGCAGCTATTCTGGCCAGCCTGGCATTCCACACCCGCGTGACTGCTGATGACGTTCACTGTGAGGGTATTACCGAGATCACCGCTGACGACATTGCAGCCGCCAAGAGCGCCGACTGCACCATTAAGCTGCTGGCTACCTGTGAGCGAGTCACGGACGAAAATGGCAAGGAGTCCATTTCCGCCCGCGTGTACCCAGCGCTGATTCCACGTCGTCACCCGCTGGCAACTGTGCGTGAGTCTTTCAACGCTGTCTTCATTGAGGCCGAGGCCGCTGGTCGCCTGATGTTCTACGGCAACGGCGCTGGTGGTAATCCGACCGCCTCCGCAGTGCTCGGTGACCTTGTTGCAGCTGCTCGCAACATTGTCCACGGTGGTCGCGCACCGGGAGATTCTACCTACGCTAACCTGCCGATTCTCGACTTCGGTGACGTTCGCACCCGCTACCACATCGACCTGCACGTCGACGATCGTGTCGGAGTGCTTGCCGATGTCGCTCGTACCTTCTCTGATCACAACATCTCCCTGCGCACCGTCCGTCAGGAAGAGGGCGCCAACGGCGCTCGCCTGGTCATCGTGACCCACAAGGCACTGGAGAAGGATTTGGAAGCAACGGTTGACGAATTGCGCGCCAACGACGCGGTTTTGGCCGTCAACAACGTCATTCGTATCGAAGGAATGGATATCTAAATGGCACAGGAGCTTTTCCCGGGTCAGAAGGTCACCGTCACGGTTGCAGGTTCGTCAGCGAACTTGGGCCCGGGCTTCGACACCCTGGGGTTGGCAGTTGCGCTCTACGACATCGTCGAGGTCGAGGTCATCGAGTCCGGTGTCGTCGTTGAGATTCACGGCGAGGGCGAAGTTGACCTGCCGCGCAACGAATCTAATCTGGTTGTGCGCGCGATTCGCGCGGGCCTTCGCGCCGCAGGTGTCGAGGCACCGGGGCTGAAGGTTATTTGCCACAACACCATTCCGCAGTCGCGCGGTCTGGGCTCTTCCGCAGCCGCCGCCGTCGCCGGTGTCGCTGCCGCTAACGGTCTGGCGGGCTTCCCGCTTACCGACGACCAGGTAATCCAAGAATCTTCGGTCTTCGAGGGCCACCCGGATAACGCTGGCGCATCGGTTCTCGGCGGGGCAGTGGTCAGCTGGACTGACAAGCCTGTCGATGGTCGTACCGCTCCTCAATACCGAGCAGTGAGCATTCCGGTGCATGAGTCCATTCAGGCGACCGCACTTGTACCGGCATTCCACGCCTCCACGAATGCAGTCCGTCAGGTGCTGCCGAGCGATGTTTCGCATGTCGACGCTCGTTTCAATGTCTCCCGTACTGCGGTTATGACCGCAGCGCTGCAGTCCCACCCGGAACTGCTGTGGGAGGGAACGCGAGATCGCCTGCACCAGCCGTACCGCTCCGACGTGCTGCCGGTGACCGCAGAGTGGGTCAACCGCCTGCGCAACCGCGGCTACGCGGCATTCCTCTCGGGTGCTGGCCCGACCTGTATGGTTCTGGGAACTACTGCAGTAGATGAGAAGATCTTGGACGATGCCCGCGAGGCTGGCATCAAGGTCATGGAGCTGGGAATCGGTGAGCCGGTTAAGGTCGTGGTCGACGGCTAAGCCGCCGCTGCGGCCAGGTGCCGAGCCAGTGGCTTAGCCTGCCACCTACTTTTCGCCCGGCCCCTTCAGTTTCACGATGCTGTACTGACCTGCGCTCAAGTGCGAGCGCAGGTCTTTCTTGTCGAACTTGCCCACTGAGGTCTTATCGATTGAGTCCACGAAGGCCCAGTACTCCGGCAGCATCCACTTTGGCAGCTTTGGTCGCAGTTCATCGCGGAGCATTTCAGCGGTCTCCTTGCTCTGTTCAACTTCCGGCATCAGCACCGTAATGGCCAGTGGGCGCTCACCCCACTTTTTATCTGGCATGCCGATAATCGCGCACTCGAGTACCTGTGGGCTTTCCATTACGAAGTTTTCCAGCTGAGCGGAGTAGATCCACTCACCACCGGAACGAATGACATCGCGAGCACGGTCATGAATAGTCAGGTAGCCGTCGTGAGTAATCGAGCCGACATCGCCAGTGCGGAGCCACCCGTCCTCGGTGAACTGTTCGCTAGCCTCGTCGACCTCCGCACCGCGGAAGAAGTGCGCGGTGCCTCCATCTTGAGCCTCCGGAGAGCTGTAGTAGCCTCCGGTGACCGTGTTGCCGCGCACCTGCAGCTCACCCTGGTTGCGGTCATGCAGGTCGAGCACGCGGTCGTTGTCATCAACAATGCGGAACTGCATGATGTCCGGGAAACGCCCTTGGCTGACACGGTAGCGTTCGCGGGCCTCACCGGAGGCGCCGTACGGAGGTCGTGCGACGGTACCGATAGGCGAAGTCTCGGTCATGCCCCAGAAATGGATGACATCGACACCGTAGCGCTCTTCCCATAGCCGAATCAGTGCAGGTGGGACAGGAGAACCGCCCGAGAAAATCTCCTGCAGACTCATACGCTTCGGAGGATTGCTGAGGTAGTGTGCCATGAGGTTAATCCATAGCGTCGGCACGCCCTGAGCTACGCGCGGCATTGAGGTTTCGATGATTTCTGCCAGACGCGGTGCGGACAGGTCCGCGCCGGGGAAGATTAGCGACGCCCCGCACATGAAGGAGGCCAGCGGCACGCCCCAGGACAGGACGTGATAAATGGGCACACAGCAAAGCCACGGGTTTCCATGCGAGATGGCAAAGGAGTCAGTGGTGCGCATATTCAGGCTGTGCAAGTACAGCGAACGGTGGCTGTAGACGACACCTTTAGGTGCGCCCTCGGTGCCCGTCGAATAGCACATGGCTGCACCGGAGTTTTCATCGAGCTCAGGCCAGTCGAAGCGGCTGGGGCGTCCGTCGATGAGCGATTCGTAGGAGTACCACGGGATGCCATCTGGCAGTTGCTCAGCCACGTCGGACAGATCACCGATACCGATAATGATGACAGCGCGGACGCGCGGGCAGTGGGGAAGAACCTCGGCGAGCAGTTCGATCTCGGTCGGGTCCGCGATGATGACCTGGTCATCGGCGTGATTGATAATGTGCACAATCTGATCCGGCATGAGCTGCTTGTTCAGCGGCTGGAATACCGCGCCCATGGAGGCGACGCCGAGGAAGACCTCGAAGTGTTCGGCGCAGTTGTACATCAGGGTGGCGATGCGCTGATCCCCGTCGATGCCGAGCTCATCGCGAAGTGCATGTGCCAGCGCACTAGCGCGCGCGGCAATGGCGGCAAAAGTGGTGGTCTCGGGGCCGTCACTGTTCCAGGAGGTCACCGGAGTCCGACCGTGAATGGTGCGACCGTATTCCACAATCTGAGCGATATTGAGAGGAATATGAGGCATCGTACTGCGCATGAGCTCTACAGTACCGACTCGCAGCCCCGCGACCTAGCGAAACGCAGGTGAGAACTAGTGTTGCTACCTGACTATTTGGTGACTATCCTTGGGCAGTAGGTCGTTTTCAATACGCGGCTAGATACGTACTTCTTCATGTACTCCGCTTGCCGTTGACCTTCGCAGTTGTTCACACAACGCGACGGCGCAACGTGACATTGAAAACACATAAATCAGTAGTGCGACTACATAGTCTTGCGGTGCTGTGGACCTAAAATTTCCTAACCATCTTCAGCCCGGACGCTCGGGTTTGAGATGCGGAAATAACGTAGGCAAGATGCCTCGGTTTAGTTTCAACGTCGAGGTCTTTTGCCTGGCTTTTTCGATAATTTCCCGTCAGCTGCGGCTACTTTTCCGCCCGTGGTAAAGGTTCGACGACGGAGCACACGCGGTGGCGGGCAGTAAGAGCGAAAAAGTGTCAATGACATAGCCCCCTGCAGAGAGTGACTGCAGGGAAGGTCGATGAAAGGACATCCGTGACCGATACGGACACCACTGCCACGGCAGGCGGCCCAGAGAATCTTGCGGCCCTCCGAATGGCAGAACTGCGTGAAATCGCTTCCAGCAAGGGCATTCGCGGCATCTCCGCCATGCGCAAGCATGAGCTGATTGAGGCCATTAAGAATGGTGCCCCGGCTGCTGGTTCCGCTCCAGCTCGGAAATCCCGCGCGAAGAAGGCTGCGGCTGGGGCTGCGGATACCGGCTCCAAAGCGAAGGATGCCAAGGAATCGCCGTCGGAAAGCGCGGATAAGGGTTCCAGTAAGAGCGCCGACAAGAGCGACAAGGGCAACGACAAGCGAGACGACGCCAACGCGGATGGTCGCGAGGAGATGTCCCGTTCTCAGCAGCGTCGAAATCGTCGTAACCGTGCTCGTCAGCGCGAGCAGGAGAATCAGGACGATCGCAGCAACGATAGCCGCGATGATTCCGATAACGGCAACGACCGCAGTGAGCGTAACGACAATCGCAACGATCGTAATGATCGTAATGACCGCGGTGATCGCAACGACCGTAATAACCGCAACGATCGCAACAACCACGATCGAGACAACGACGATGAAGGCCGCGGCAACCGCAACAACCGCCGCGGTCGCAACAACAATCGCAATAACGACCGCAATAACCATGACGATGACGGTCGTGGCAACCGTAACCGCCGCAACCGTCGCAATCGCCGCGACCGTCGCGGACGCGATAACAACGGTGGGGGACACGGCGGTCAGGACGAGATCCGCGAGGATGACGTTCTCCAGCCGGTGGCTGGCATCGTCGATGTGCTAGATAACAAGACCGCATTCGTGCGCACGTCCGGATACCTGCCGGGCTCTAACGATGTGCTGGTGTCCGCGCAAATGGTTCGTAAGTACGGCCTGCGCAAGGGCGACGCCGTCACCGGTCAGGTCCGCATGCCGCGCGAGAATGGCTCGGGCCAGGTCACTCATGGCAACGGCCGTAATCGCCGCAAGTACAACCCGCTGGTCAAGGTTGAAACCGTAAACGGCATCGATCCGGAGCAGGCAAAGCAGCGCCCGAACTTCGCTAAGCTCACTCCGCTGTACCCGAACCGCCGCCTGCGCCTGGAGACCGAGCAGAAGATCCTCACCACTCGCGTCATCGACCTGATTATGCCGATTGGTAAGGGTCAGCGTGCGCTCATCGTTTCGCCGCCGAAGGCCGGTAAGACCACGATCCTGCAGAACATCGCGAACGCTATCGCGACGAACAACCCCGAGTGCTACATGATGGTCGTGCTTGTCGACGAGCGCCCGGAGGAAGTCACCGACATGCAGCGCAGTGTCCGTGGCGAGGTCATTGCCTCCACTTTCGACCGCCCGCCGTCAGATCACACGGCAGTGGCCGAGTTGGCTATTGAGCGTGCAAAGCGTCTGGTGGAACAGGGGCAGGACGTCGTCGTACTGCTGGACTCCATTACCCGCCTTGGCCGTGCGTACAACAACTCTTCGCCGGCATCGGGACGAATCCTCTCCGGTGGTGTGGACTCCAACGCTCTGTACCCACCGAAGCGCTTCTTGGGTGCTGCCCGAAACATCGAGGAAGGCGGCAGCCTCACCATCATCGCCACCGCGATGGTGGAGACCGGCTCCGCAGGCGATACCGTCATCTTCGAGGAGTTCAAGGGCACCGGTAACGCCGAGCTGAAGCTCGACCGTAAAATCTCCGAGCGCCGCGTGTTCCCGGCAGTGGATGTCAACCCGTCGGGTACTCGTAAGGATGAGCTGCTGCTCAGCACGGAGGAGGCTCGCATTATGCACAAGCTGCGCCGCATCCTCTCCGCGCTAGAGTCGCAGGCTGCTATTGACCTGTTGATTAAGCAGCTGAAGAAGACCCGGAACAATAAGGAATTCCTGATGCAGGTGGCTTCTTCTGCACCAATGGCCGCCGACGTTGATGTGGACGACATGCTTTAGCTGGGGTTAGCCGCAAACCACAGCACCAACCAGCATTTCACCCATCACAATCTGAAGGAATATTCAATGGCTAATCAGGTTTCCGCAGTTGACGACATCCTCTCCGAATACCACGGGCTCGAGGCGCAGCTGGCTGACCCCGAGCTGCACAACGACCCGAAGGCTGCCCGTAAGGTCGGCAAGCGCTTCAATGAGCTGCAGCCGGTCATTCAGACTCACAAGAAGCTGACTGAGGTCCAGGATGACCTGGAGGCAGCTCGCGAGATGGCATACGAGGACTCCGAGTTCGCAGCTGAGGCTGAGCGTCTCGCTGCCGAGGCAGAGGAACTCGAGGAGAAGCTCGCCGACCTGCTGGCTCCGCGCGATCCGCACGACAGCGATGACATCGTTATGGAGCTCAAGTCCGGTGCCGGCGGTGAGGAGGCTGCGCTCTTCGCAGGTGAGCTCGCTCGCATGTACCAGCGCTATGCAGAAAAGCACGGCTTTACCACCGAGATTCTCGGTCTGTCCGAGTCTGATCTCGGCGGCGTGAAGGACATGACTATGTCCATCCGAGCCAAGACTCCGTCCCGCGACGGTGCGTGGAGCGTGTTCAAGTTTGAAGGTGGCGTCCACCGCGTGCAGCGCGTGCCGGTTACCGAATCTCAGGGCCGTATTCAAACGTCCGCCGCTGGTGTGCTGGTCTACCCGGAGCCCGACGAGGTCGAAGACATCCAGATTGATGAAAAGGATCTGCGTGTCGACGTCTACCGCTCCTCCGGTAAGGGCGGTCAGGGTGTTAACACGACTGACTCCGCCGTTCGCCTGACGCACCTTCCGACTGGTCTCGTTGTTACCTGTCAGAAGGAACGCTCGCAGATTCAGAACAAGGCCCGCGCTATGCAGGTCCTTGCTGCTCGACTGCAGCAGATGAAGGAAGAGGAGATCGCCGAGGCTGCCTCTGACCAGCGTAAGTCTCAGGTGCGCAACATGGATCGCTCCGAGCGCATCCGCACTTACAACTTCCCGGAGAACCGCGTTTCCGATCACCGCATCGGTTACAAGGCTCACAACCTGGACTCGGTGCTGGGCGGCGACATGGATGATCTGCTCAAGGCCCTCCACGACGCGGAGCGCGCTGAGCGTCTTGAAGCCGAGTAGCCCCACGCCCGCAGAAAATAGCTCGCCGACGTTACCGGATTCCGTCCGTACTCTCGGCGAGCTGTTTCGCTATGCGCGTCGCACGCTTGACGACGCGGCGCTGGCTTCTCCGGATGCCGACGCACGGGCGCTATTTGCAGCCGCAGTCGATGCGGGATCGGCAGACATTATCTTCCGCGGAGACGAACCGTACACCGATGAGGACGGTCGCAAGTATCTGGCCGAGGTACTGGCCCGCAGAGTGGCTCGTGAGCCACTGCAGCACATCCTCGGTACGGCGCCGATGATGAGCCTGGAACTACAGGTTGGGCCCGGTGTTTTTGTACCCCGGCCGGAGACGGAACTGCTTGCGCAGTGGGCAATCGATCGAGCCCGTGAACTGGTCGCAAGTGGCGTCGTCAAGCCGAAAATCGTTGACTTGTGTACCGGATCTGGTGCGCTTGCGTTGGCGATTGCCGATGCCGTACCCGAAGCGGACGTGGTGGCTGTGGAGCTCTCTGAGCGGGCACGGGCGTGGGCTGCGAAGAATATCGAGACGTACGGCGATGGGCGTGTGCGTCTGATTGCTGGCGATGTCACGGATATACAGCTGATTGATGCTGGCGGTGAACTCGCAGATTGGGTAGATGAGACCGACATTGTTGTGTCCAACCCTCCATATGTGCCCGAAGACACCGAGGTTGCGCCCGAAGTGAGAGCTGATCCGCACTCTGCGGTCTTCGGCGGCGACGATGGGCTAGATGTCATTCGACCTATGATGAACCTAGTGGATGCGCTGGTGCGGCCGGGTGGAGTCATCGGCATCGAGCACGATGACTCTTCAGGAGACGATGTCAGTTCACTGCTGAAGGACACCTGGGATTACGCTGATGTAGAGATCCGCCGTGACTTTGCAGGCCGTGATCGTTTTACGGTGGGACGCAAAAATTAATCTTAAAAGCAAACTTTGAAGCAGGAGCAAATATCTGATGAGCAGGATTATGGACTGCAGCACAGATGAAAACCGCGAACGCGCAATTGCAGCAGCAGTAGATGCAGTGAAGGCAGGACGGCTGGTCGTTATGCCTACCGATACCGTCTACGGCCTTGGCTGCGATGCCTTTGATAACCAGGCCGTTGCCTCCTTGCTGCGTGCCAAGCACCGCGGCCCGGATATGCCGGTACCGGTGCTCGTGGGTTCCTGGAACACGATTGAGGGGCTCGTCCGCGAATACTCGCCAGCTGCTCGCACGCTGGTGGAGGCTTTCTGGCCGGGCGGACTGTCGCTGGTTGTGAACCAGGCGCCGAGCTTGCCATGGAACCTTGGTGATACTGCGGGTACGGTCATGCTGCGCATGCCGCTGCACCCAATTGCTATCGAGATTCTGCGCCGCACCGGTCCGATGGCCGTGTCCAGTGCGAACATCTCCGGCCAGGCACCGGCCACCAATGCCGTGCGTGCCAAGCAGATGTTGGGTGGGGAAGCGGCTGTCTACGTCGACGGCGGCGAAGCCACGATTGGCACCCCATCGACGATTGTCGATATCTCGACTCCAGTGCCGCGGATTCTGCGCGAAGGCGCTGTGTCAGCAGCGGCGGTTGCTGAGGTTTTGAGTACGACGCCCGAGCGACTGCTGGGGCAGTAGTCTTGGCTACCTAAGGTTTTTCCTGTTTAATATCTGCAGCGATTGTGTGGGTGAGTAGTACCTAGTGGCGGACATGAGCTTATTGGCAGCCCAGTCGGGTGGGGCAGGTGTGCCCATCCGCGAGCTCGCCATGCTCGTTTTAGTTTCCGCTGCTGTCAGTTATTTGCTCACTGGAGTAGTGCGTTTTGTGCTGGTTCGCTCGGGCTGGTTGGATGCGCCCCGCACGCGCGATGTCCACGATATTCCGAAGCCCAGGCTCGGAGGCGTGGCGATGTACTCTGGGGTGGTCGCAGCTATCGCCCTTGCCTCGGTTATGCCGGCCCTCAACCGTGGTTTTCCACCTATGACTCCAGATATGAGGGCAGTTGTGGCGGCCGCGTCGCTCTTGCTAATCGTCGGTATTTGGGATGACCTCTTTGACTTAGATGCCCTTACGAAGTTGGTGGGGCAGGTCGCGGCGGCACTTTTGATGTCATTTATGGGCGTCAATTGGTATCTGCTCTATATCCCGTTCAGTGGCGGCGCCACTCTCATTCTCGATCCAATCATGTCCACAGTCTTGACTGTCCTATTTACTGTGGCATTGATTAACGCCTTCAATTTTGTTGACGGAATTGATGGTCTCGCAGCTGGACTCGGCATGATTGCCGCAGCTGCAATCCTTGTCTATTCGATGGTCCTGCTTCACGACCAAGGCGGAACCGTGTCTGCCTATCCACCCGCGATGATCTCCGCGTGCCTCCTCGGCGCTTGCCTGGGCTTCTTGCCGCACAACTTCGAGCCCGCACGCATTTTCATGGGCGATTCCGGTGCCATGATGATCGGCTTGCTGCTCGCAGCGGCATCGGTGTCGGCGTCGGGACGCATCGCGCCCTCCATGTACGGCACCGCTGACGTCATCGCTCTAATCTCGCCGATTGTGGTCGTCATCGCAGCAATTAGCGTGCCAATGCTAGACCTACTTCTCGCTGTCGTTCGCCGCGTCAGTCAGGGCAAGTCACCTTTCTCACCCGACAAAATGCATATTCACCACCGCCTCTTGTCGATGGGGCACAGTCATCGCCGCGTGGTGCTAGTGCTTTACCTATGGGTGTCGGTCGTCGCGTACGCCGCCGTTGCCACCACCATTTTCCCCTTTGAATTCGTCGCTCTCACCTTCGGGGTCCTGCTTATCATCGCGGTTGTCTTCACCCTCCGTCGTCGCAATGCGCTTGCCGACGACCGTTCAAGGGGAGCGCGTCCCAGAAGTGGAAGTGGGGTCCGGCAGGTTATAAGACGTCGACGTGGACGCAGAAGGTACAATCTTCGACCGTGACTGAAAAAACAACTCCGGAGCCCGAGTCTAAATACGATGATTCGCGGCGACCGCTGCTGGCTGCTGCTCGCTCGGGCGCAATCGCGCTCGCTGTGATTACCGTGCTTTCGCTGCTGGTCTGGGGTGGCAAAAACGGTATGCCCGGTGTCTGGGGCGTACTCCTTGGAGCGGGCATTAGCGGAAGCTTCGTATTGCTTACCGTTCTAGGCATCCTCTTTACTGCTCGAACTTCGCCGTCCGTTACGCTTGCCGTTGTACTGGGTGGTTGGTTGTTGAAGATTGTCGTACTAATCGGTGTCCTGGTTGTTATTAGAAATCTTGAGTTTTATGACAACATGACTTTCTTCGTCACTGTTGTACTCACTCTGATGGTGACACTCGGTGCAGAAGTGTGGGGAATGTCGCAATCTAACCTCACTTATGTGCAACCAATGAAGGACGAATAGCTCGTTAATAACTTGTTGACCTGCTGAGAGGCTGCAATACGCTTCTAAAACCGCAGGTAATAAGCATATTGTCCAGTTTGTGCAGAAGATGCCACAAATAGAGGCCGAAACCCACAGAGGGGGTCGGCCTCTTTGTTGGATTCGGGGTCGGAAACGCGGGGGTGTACCGGGTGGGGAAAATGAGTCAGAACTGTTATCCTGAGTTTCGGGTAAGACGGCCTGTAGCGAAATAACTATCATTTCCACAGGTACGGTCCCCGTGAGCGCCGTGCTGATGAGCGAATGGAATCCGCGGCGCGACACGTTAAATGACGTCCTTCGCACCGCTTGACAATAGTTCTAGCGGCCCAATCACGGGAGAGAACGCTGAGCGTTACAACACTTGCCGAGATGCGGGGTGAGTTTCACTCACCCAACTTGCAGGAGGAGTATTTCCCGGGTGAACAATTTGGCGACTTCATTCTAGGTGGCAGTGGCGACTGGTACGCCATGGACCGCCTGATGATTGTTCGTCTTTTGATGGCCGTGATCGTCGCCGTGTTCTTCGTCGTCGCAATGCGTCGTCCGAAGCTCGTGCCGACTGGTCTGCAGAACGTTGCGGAGTTGATGCTGGACTTCGTCCGCATCCACATCGCGGAGGAGATTCTGGGTAAGAAGGAGGGGCGTCGTTTCCTTCCGGTTCTGGCCACCATCTTCTTCCTTGTTATCTCGATGAATATTGCGGCTATTATTCCTGGCCTCAATATTTCGCCGAACGCCCGAATCGGTATGCCACTGGTTCTGGCCCTGTTCGCATACGTTGCCTTCATTTACGCGGGCTCGAAGAAGATGGGCTTCTTCAAGTTTGTGAAGTCGGCAGTCGTTATTCCGAACTTGCCACCGGTACTCCACCTCATCGTGGTGCCGATCGAGATTTTCTCCAACTTCGTTCTCCGCCCAGTTACGCTGACCATCCGTCTGATGGCCAACATGCTGGCGGGCCACATGGTTCTAGTCCTGCTTTTCGGTGCCACGAACTTCTTCTTCTGGCAGCTGAATGGTTGGACCGCCCTGTCCGGGTTGACCCTTGTCGCTGCGGTAGCATTCACGCTGTTCGAGATGCTGGTGATTTTCCTGCAGGCATACATCTTTGCCCTGCTGAGCGCCGTCTACATCGAACTGTCGCTGCACGCAGACGAGCACTAACCCATAACTAATGAGGCCGCAACTTCGGCAACAAGGCCTCGCAAATTTAATAGCAAGACCCACTTGACCCACAAAAGCCCCGGGCCTACTTAGAACAATCTTTAATCCGGGGCCATCCTTTAAGAAAGGGAACGGTTCATAATGAACGACGTCATCCTCTCCGCCCAGGACGCTGTCCAGGCTGTCGACACCAACGCTGGCCTGAAGACCATCGGTTACGGTCTGTCCACCCTGGGCCCGGGCCTCGGTATCGGCATCGTCGCCGGCAAGACCGTTGAGGGTATGGCACGCCAGCCTGAGATGGCCGGCCAGCTGCGTACCACCATGTTCCTGGGTATCGCCTTCACTGAGGCTCTCGCCCTGATCGGCCTGGTCGCAGGCTTCGTTTTCTAAGTCCGGACCTTCAAGCGGAGAACACGTAAACCATGACAGATTTCACCTTTTTGCTAGCGGCGGGTGACCTCCCGATGGGAGAGTCCATTAACCCGCTGCTGCCAAAGACCTATGACATCGTCTGGTCCGTTGTCCCGCTGGTAGTTATCCTGGTTCTCTTCTGGAAGCTCGTTCTTCCGAAGTTCCAGGAGGTCCTGACCGAGCGGGAGGACCGGATTGAGGGCGGCATTGAACGCGCTGAAGCTGCACAGGCTGAAGCCAAAGCCGCTCTGGAAAAGTACAACAGTCAGCTCGCAGAGGCCCGTACTGAAGCAGCAAAGATTCGCGACGAAGCCCGTGCACAGGGTCAGCGCATCATTGCAGACGCTACGACCAAGGCTAATGACGAGAGCGCACGAATCATCGAGTCCGGTGAGAAGCAGCTCGCTGCCCAGCGTGAGCAGGTAGTCGCAGAGCTGCGCAAGGAAATGGGCCAGAACTCCATCAATCTCGCTGAGCGCCTTCTGGGCGAGCAGCTTTCCGACGACGTTCGTAACTCGTCGACGATTGACAACTTCTTGTCCAACCTTGACACCGTGGCCCCGGCCGGAAAGTAGGCGACATGCACGCAGCAAGCCGCGAATCCCTGGCAGCCCTTAGCCAGCGACTGGACGCCGCTATCAGTGGCGACAATGTCGCTGTTGCTCAGGCTGCTCAGACTGGTTCCGAGCTTTTCGACATCGTCGAGGTCCTGGACTCCGACCGCGGCCTGCGTGTCGCTGTCGCCGACACCTCGGCGACTGCGGAACAGCGTTCCGGCCTTGTCCGGAGCCTGTTCGCGGGCAAGGTATCTGAGACGACTCTTAACCTCGTCGTGGATGCTGCCGCGCAGGTATGGTCCACCCCGCGTGAAATGCGTGAGGGTTTGGTAGAGCTGGGCCGTCGAGCCCTCCTTCGCTCTGCCGAAGGCCAGGGACAGCTTGAGACTGTTGAGTCTGAGCTGTTCCAACTGGGACACATCCTGGCTGAGCAGTCGCAGCTTGAACAGCTGCTGGCCGACAAGGCCGCAACCCCCGAAGCCAAGCGTGGGCTCCTCGCCTCTGTGCTGTACGGCAAGGTCACTTCCGTGACCGAAACCCTCGCACTGCAGGCTGTTGGCCGCCCATCCAAGCGCCCCGCGGACGACATTGACTCCCTGTCCCGGCTAGCCGCCGGCCTGCGGAACCACGTCGTCGCTCGCGTGACCAGTGCCACGGCCGTCTCTGACGAGCAAGAGCGAGCACTGGCGGACAAGCTCGGCCGAGTCTACGGCAAGGCGATGTCCATCCACACCGTGATCGATAAGTCGATTCTCGGTGGACTGGTCATCCGGGTTGGCGACGAGGTCATCGACGGTAGCCTTTCAACAAAGCTTGAGAAGCTGCGCGTCGGCCTCGGCTGACGGATGGTTTAGACGATTAATCACTGGAAGAATATTACCGAGAGCAGGAAGAACATGGCGGAGCTGACGATCTCCTCCGACGAGATCCGTAGCGCGATTGCGAACTACACCTCGAGCTACTCCCCGGAGGCCTCCCGCGAGGAGGTTGGCGTTGTTATCAGTGCAGCTGATGGTATCGCCCAGGTTTCGGGAATGCCGTCGGTCATGACGAATGAGCTTCTGGAGTTCCCGGGCGGCGTTATTGGCGTCGCTCAGAACCTCGACACCGACAAGGTCGGCGTTGTGGTGCTGGGTAACTTCGAGTCGCTTAAAGAGGGTGACGAGGTAAAGCGGACGGGTGACGTCCTTTCGATTCCGGTCGGGGACAAGTTCCTCGGTCGCGTAATTAACCCCCTGGGCCAGCCGATTGACGGCCTGGGCGACATTGAGGCTGAAGAGGACCGCGTCCTCGAGCTGCAGGCACCGACCGTGCTGCAGCGTCAGCCGGTTGAAGAGCCGATGGCTACTGGTATTAAGGCCATCGACGCAATGACCCCAATTGGTCGTGGTCAGCGTCAGTTGATCATTGGTGACCGTAAGACCGGTAAGACCGCGGTCTGCCTGGACACCATTTTGAACCAGAAGGCTAACTGGGAGTCCGGTGACCCGAGCAAGCAGGTGCGATGCATCTACGTTGCTATCGGTCAGAAGGGCTCCACCATTGCTGGTGTGCGCCAGACTCTCGAGGAGCAGGGCGCACTCGAGTACACCACCATCGTTGCTGCCCCGGCGTCGGATGCCGCAGGCTTCAAGTGGCTTGCACCATTCGCAGGCGCCGCACTGGGTCAGCACTGGATGTACCAGGGCAAGCACGTCCTGGTCATTTACGATGATCTGACTAAGCAGGCAGAGGCATACCGTGCCATCTCGCTGCTGCTGCGTCGCCCGCCGGGACGCGAAGCTTACCCGGGTGACGTCTTCTACCTCCACTCCCGTCTGCTGGAGCGTGCTGCGAAGCTCTCCGACGACATGGGTGCAGGCTCGCTGACCGCACTGCCGATCATCGAGACCAAGGCAAACGACGTGTCGGCCTTCATTCCGACCAACGTCATTTCCATTACCGACGGCCAGGTCTTCCTCGAGTCCGACCTGTTCAACCAGGGTGTCCGCCCGGCTATTAACGTCGGTGTGTCGGTTTCCCGTGTTGGTGGTGCCGCACAGACCAAGGGCATGAAGAAGGTTTCCGGTAACCTGCGTCTGGACCTCGCGTCCTACCGCGACCTGGAAGCATTCGCAATGTTCGCATCCGACCTGGACGATGCCTCCAAGCGTCAGCTGGAGCGCGGTCAGCGTCTGGTTGAGCTGCTGAAGCAGAAGGAAAACCACCCGCAGCCGGTCGAGTACCAGATGACCTCCATCTACCTCGCTGGCGAGGGCGAATTCGACGATGTCCCGGTTGAGGACGTCCGTCGCTTCGAGGCCGAGCTGCTTGAGCACCTGCAGGACACTCAGCCTGCAGTCTTCGAGCAGATTGACGGCGGCGTCGCCTTCTCTGACGAGTCCAAGGCTGCTCTGAAGTCCGCTACCGCTAACTTCAAGAAGTCCTTCCAGACTTCTGAGGGCGCACCGCTGGCTTCCGAGGCTCCGGTCGAGGCACTCGACGAGGGCGAGCTCAAGAAGCAGCAGATTACGGTCTCCCGCAAGACTGCCCAGAACTAGGCAGGTTGAGCTACTCAATGACCGTTTTCGCAATTGAAGGGAGGGAATAGGACATGGCGAATCTTCGTGAACTTCGAGCCCGAATCAAGTCGGTGAACTCGACCAAGAAGATCACCAAGGCCCAGGAGCTTATCGCAACCTCGCGCATTACTAAGGCGCAGCGTCGCGTAGCAGACTCCCAGCCGTACGCCGACGAAATCGAGAAGGTCATCGGACGTCTCGCATCGGCTTCGTCGTTGGATCACCCGATGCTCGTAAAGCGTGAGGGTAACCAGCGTGTTGCAGTCCTGGTTGTCACCAGTGACCGCGGCATGTGTGGCGGCTACAACCACAACGTCCTGAAGAAGGCTGCAGAACTGCGTACCGCTCTGGAAGAGCAGGGGCATGAGGTCGTTCTCTACGTGACTGGCCGTAAGGGCACCGACTACTACGACTTCCGTGGTGTCGAGCTCGCCGGTACGTGGGAGGGCTTCTCCCAGGATCCGGACTACGCCGCAACCCACGACGTGCGTCGTCACCTCATTGATGGTTTCAACGCTACGGCCGAGGGCACTGCCAAGTACCGCGAAGGCCTGCGTGGCACCAACGGCGAGGCCGTTCAGGGCTTCGACCAGGTCCACGTTGTCTACACGGAATTCGTGTCCATGCTTTCTCAGATTCCGCGTGCACACCAGATGCTCCCGATTGAGCCTGTGTACGAGGATGTCGAGATTGCTCAGGGCGAGGACATGCTGTCCGATGGATCAGATGACCTCAAGCCGGACTATGAATTCGAGCCTGATGCAGACACCCTGTTGGCAGAGCTTCTGCCGCAGTACGTGTCCCGCACTCTGTTCGCAGTGATGCTCGAGGCCGCTGCCTCTGAGTCCGCTGCCCGTCGTAACGCTATGAAGTCCGCGACGGACAACGCTACCGAGCTGGTCAAGGACCTCTCGCGTGTTGCTAACCAGGCACGTCAGGCACAGATTACCCAGGAAATCACAGAAATCGTCGGTGGCGCCGGTGCGCTCGACGACAGCGGAGAAAGTGACTAGATATGAGCACAGCTCTAAGTGAGCAGAACACCACCACGGCTGTGGGCCGTGTTGTGCGTGTCATCGGTGCCGTCGTCGACGTGGAGTTCCCGCGTAACGAACTGCCGGCACTTTACAACGCGCTGACCGTGGAAGTTACCCTTCCTTCGGTCGCCAAGACCATTGTCCTCGAGACTGCACAGCACCTCGGTGACAACATGGTTCGTACCATTGCTATGGCTCCGACCGACGGCCTGGTCCGCGGTGCAGAGGTCAAGGACACCGGTAAGCCGATTTCGGTTCCGGTTGGTGACGTCGTCAAGGGTCACGTCTTTAACGCAATGGGCGACTGCCTGGATGAGCCGGGCCTGGGTCGCGATGGTGAGCAGTGGGGCATCCACCGTGAGCCGCCGGCCTTCGACCAGCTCGAGGGCAAGACCGAGATTCTGGAAACCGGTATTAAGGTCATCGACCTGCTGACCCCGTACGTTAAGGGCGGCAAGATTGGTCTGTTCGGTGGTGCCGGTGTCGGTAAGACCGTTCTGATCCAGGAGATGATTACTCGTATTGCACGCGAGTTCTCCGGTACTTCGGTCTTCGCCGGTGTTGGTGAGCGTACCCGTGAGGGCACCGACCTCTTCCTGGAAATGGAAGAGATGGGCGTTCTCCAGGACACCGCCCTCGTCTTCGGCCAGATGGACGAGCCTCCGGGAGTCCGTATGCGCGTCGCGCTGTCGGGTCTGACCATGGCAGAGTACTTCCGCGATGTTCAGCACCAGGACGTGCTGCTCTTCATTGACAACATCTTCCGTTTCACCCAGGCCGGTTCTGAGGTTTCGACCCTGCTGGGTCGTATGCCTTCCGCCGTGGGTTACCAGCCGACCCTGGCTGACGAGATGGGTGTTCTGCAGGAGCGCATTACGTCCACCAAGGGCCGTTCGATTACCTCTCTGCAGGCCGTCTACGTGCCTGCCGATGACTACACCGACCCGGCTCCGGCAACGACCTTCGCCCACCTCGATGCAACCACCGAGCTCGACCGCTCGATTGCATCGAAGGGTATTTACCCGGCAGTGAACCCGCTGACTTCGACTTCTCGTATCCTCGAGCCGTCGATCGTCGGTGAGGAGCACTACCGCGTTGCTCAGCAGGTTATTAACATCCTGCAGAAGAACAAGGAACTCCAGGACATCATCGCCATCCTCGGTATGGACGAGCTGTCTGAGGAGGACAAGGTGACCGTGCAGCGTGCACGTCGTATCCAGCGATTCTTGGGTCAGAACTTCTTCGTTGCTGAGAAGTTCACGGGTCTGCCTGGTTCGTACGTCCCGCTGAAGGACACCATCGTTGCCTTCGACCGCATCTGCAAGGGCGACTTCGACAACTACCCGGAGATGGCCTTCGACGGCCTGGGTGGCCTCGACGATGTCGAGAAGAAGTACGCTGAAATGCAGAAGAAGTAAGGGGCATCCTCATGGCTGAAATCACCGCTGAACTGGTTGCCGTTGAGCGACCGCTCTGGAAGGGCAAGGCCACTTTGGTCTCTGCTCAGACCACCGAGGGTGAGATCGGCGTGCTGCCCGGACACCAGCCGTTGCTTGGCCAGCTGGTCAACAACGGTACGGTGACCATCAAGACCGCAGACGGCAAGGTTCTTGTCGCTTCGGTACAGGGTGGGTTCATTTCCGTGTCTACCTCGAAGGTTTCGATCCTCGCGGATAAGGCAGTCTGGGCTGACGAGGTTAACCTCTCCGAGGCCGAGTCCAACCTGACTTCGGATGACCCTGCAGTAAAGGCTCAGGCTGAGTCGGAGGTCCGCGCGGCTCGTCGCGCTTCCACCAACTAGTCTGTTCGCCTGAACATCCGGTCGCACGACCGTATTCTTCCTGCTTCTTTAAACGGGGCGGGGAGCTCGCAAGAGAAATCTTGCCAGCTTCCCGCCCCGTTTTTCTTAGTTATTTTTCATGTCAGTGCAACAATCGGGTAGGGTTTGTAAAAAGCCTCTAAAGCGCTTTTGAACCAAGGTTCGTCGTCTATTCACCCGGATGCGAGGCTGGCAGATAGTGTTTTCAAGCGTAACCATGATGTCAATCATGTTCATGATTATCGGTGCGATGTTGATCGTCGGCGGGGTCCTTGCCCTGTGGCGTTTCGCCAGCCTGCATGCAAAAGGTACTCCTGTTATTGCTCGTCGCCTTCCTGCAGGTGATGGCAGTCATTGGCGCCATGGTGTCATTGTTTATTCCGAGTCGACGTTGAAGATGTACAAGCTACGTTCGCTGCGTCCTGGCTGTGATGCCGAATTTGCCCGTCACGATGTCACTATTGTGGATCGCCGAGATCCGACTGACATCGAGGCGGGTTTTTTCGCGCCCGGGCTTCGGGTAGTCAGGATTAAAACGGGGAAAAATACCGAATGGGAGTTTGCCGTGGACTCGTCCTCGGACACTGCGCTGGTGGCGTGGGTGGAGTCGAAGCCGTCGTCACGCCAGACTCGTGAGTTTCCTACAGACATTGAGCGCCGTTTCCGTTCGGCTTATAACCGTGGCCGAGGAAGTCAGTATTAGCCTCGGACGACAGGCTATTGCTAAGGCTCTAGTGGGTATTGTTTTCTCCCGCGCGGCAGTCACGTTAGGGTAGGGGAATGCGCCTTGTGATTGCTGAATGCACCGTTGACTATGTCGGTCGCTTGAATGCCCATCTGCCTCATGCCCCGCGCTTGCTGTTGGTGAAAGCTGACGGTTCTGTTTCTGTGCATGCCGACGACCGTGCATATAAGCCTCTGAACTGGATGACACCGCCGTGCACGCTGACGGAGAAGGATATTCTCGACGAGTCGGGTGAAGACACTGGTGAAAAGCTCTGGGTCGTCGAGAATAAGAAGGGCGAGCAGCTTCGTATAACTATCGGCAAGGTGCTGGCTGATAGCACGTACGAACTGGGAGAGGACCCTGGCCTTGAGAAAGACGGGGTAGAAGCGCATCTACAGGAACTGCTTGCAGATCAGTTCACAACGTTTGGCGAGGGCTACACCCTGATTAGGCGCGAATACCCAACCCCGATCGGACCGGTGGATCTGCTTGGCCGCGATGAAAACGGCGCCACCGTTGCAGTCGAGGTTAAGCGTCGGGGCGGTATCGATGGTGTTGAGCAGCTAACCCGTTACTTGGAGATGCTGAACCGCGATGAGCTGCTGGCACCGGTGGAAGGGATTTTTGCTGCCCAGGAGATTAAGCCACAGGCCAAGACTCTGGCAGAGGATCGTGGGATTCGCTGTGTGACCGTGGATTACGACGCCCTGCGTGGCCTGGAGTCCAATGAGTTGCGGTTGTTCTAGCCATGCCTAGGCGAAACCACAAGCGGCGCGGTAATCAACGAGGTAATCAACGCGGCGGGCGTAATAACCACGGCCAGAATCGCGGCAGCCTGCCCGCATTTGGCAGTTCTTTCCAAAACACTCGCACTGAATCTGGGCCTGCCGGTTGGCAGGACGTGGACTTTGCGGTGCGTAACATCAGCGCTGGCCAGTCGAACAAGGTTTATCGCTGTCCGGGGTGCGACCAGGAAATCATGCCCGGGACCTCGCACATCGTGGCATGGCCGCAGGATTATGGTGCAGGCGCCGATGACCGGCGCCATTGGCACACCAACTGCTGGCGCAATAGAGCTCACCGCACTATCACGCGCCGCTGGGGATAGATTTACTTAGCCGGCTCAACGAGCTCCAGCAGGACGCCACCGGCATCCTTCGGGTGGATGAAGTTGATGCGCGAGCCTGCGGTGCCGATCTTCGGCTCCGGGTACAGCACGCGGGTGCCCTGCTCCTTCAGGTGCGCCATCAGCGCTTCCAGGTCAGTGACGCGAACGGCGTACTGCTGGATTCCTGGCCCCTTCTTGTCCAGGTACTTTGCAATCGTGGACTGGTCATTCAGCGGCGCGAGAATCTGAACGAGAGTGCCACCTTCAACCTTGTCAGCCGGGCCGACCATGGCCTCGTGGACACCCTGCTCTTCATTGACTTCATCGTGGTAGTTGATGAAACCAAGGTTTGCGCGGTACCACTCAATAGCGGCATCAAAATCCGGGACTGCGACGCCGACGTGATCAACAGCGACTACGTACTTATGGGGAACGGGAATCTGTGTCTCACTCATAGTTCCCAGGGTACTCGCTATTATCGGCGCCATGATTGTCGCATTTTCTGTTGCCCCCACTTTCTCCGATCCTGAGCAGGGAATGGCTGAGGCTGTTGCTGAAGCCGTGCGTGTTGTGCGCGAATCTGGCCTGCCCAACGAGACCAATGCCATGTTCACCCTTGTTGAAGGCGAATGGGATGAGGTGATGGATGTCATTAAGCGAGCCACGGAAGCAGTCAGCCGTGTCAGTCCGCGTACTTCTCTGGTCATCAAAGCGGACATTCGCAACGGATATACCGGGCAGCTGCGTGCGAAAGTGGATGCGGTCGAGGATGCGCTGAAAGCCACCGACTAGTCTCTTGTTCGGATTGGACACGTAGGCTCTACATAGGTCTTTACATAGGCTTTACGACGACACTGGAGAGGAACCCCTTTGACGATGCCAGCTGGACATGGTCACGCACATGGCCATTCTCATGGTCACTCGCATGGAGCACACGGTCACCGCGAGTGCTCGACTCCGCCGCCACCACCCGGCACGGTTGATTTGGAGCAGCTCCACCAGCGCGCCGAAGCCGAACGTAAGCGCCGAGAGGAGATCGAGCGGGCAACCAGTGATCAGGGAAATGGGCTTCCTCCTGTAGTTGAGATTGTCCCGCAGACCCTTGAGGCAGAAGTCGTTCTGCGCTCGGAGCAGGTCCCGGTTATTGTCTTGATCGGCATGGCTGGAGCAGCTGATTCGTTGCGTCTTCGGGCTGAGCTAGAAGGCATGGCCCGTGAGGCTAACTTGAACTGGATCCTGGCGTGGGCAGATGCTGAGGAGCATCCGCAGCTGGCCCAGGCATTCGGTGTGCAGGCAGTGCCGACAGTCACGGCTGTGGCTATGGGCAGTCCCATTGGCATGTTTGTCGGCGAGAAAACCAGGGATTGGCTGGAGCAGTGGCTGGCGCAGGTTATGGAGGCCACTCGGGGTCGTCTCAAGGGGTTGCCGGCGGGAACTCGTATGGCTGGGGAGGGCAGCGGGCCGGAGGCTCCGGAGCCGACTGACTTCTTCGGCAATCCCGTACCCACCGATGACCCGCGTTTGGAGCAGGCTGAAGAGTTGCTCGAGGAGGGCGATTTCGACGGAGCGTTGGAGCTGTATGACGCTATGCTGCAGTCCGAGCCCGCAAATCAGGGGCTGAAGCGCGCTCACGCGAATGTGTCCTTCTTCGCCCGCGCTGCCAAAATCGATCGCAGCGCAGATCCAATTGCAAAGGCCGACGCTGCGCCGAAGGACGTCGCGCTCGCCCTCGATGCCGCGGATGTCACGATGCTTGTCGACGATCCAGCGAAGGCGCTCGATCGTTTGTTGAAGTTGCTCCCGCAGGTGTTTGGCGATGACCGTGAGGCCATCAAGTCGCGTCTACTAGAGCTGCTTGTGCTATTCGATACCGCAGATCCAGTGGCATTGGATGCACGCCGGAGGATGGCTAGCGCACTGTACTAGGAGTACTGGACTAGGGGCACTGTACTAGGAGCCTGGAAAGCGCTCAGGCTCCTAGCTTGAAGCGTCGGTGTATGGCCAGTCATCCGGAGCCATGAAGTAGTAGACGCTGCCCATTACAGCGGCCATAAACGCCATTAGCAACAGGAAAAGTGTTGCTTTCATTGCCACATGACGCTCCGCATACCAGGCGTAAAAGGCGTCCAATTTTGCTGCCAACCAGATGTTCAGGCGACGTGTCGGCGGATGCACCAACGAGAGAATTCCCAGTGCAACAAAGATGCAGAGCCATCCGGGAGCAGGAGTTGGCAAAATGATAATGCCAACAATGAGCAATACGAAGCCTGCGACGAGAAGAACCGGGGAGAGTACCGGCCCATACCAGGTGTTGCGCATATGGGCATGGCGAATCTGCATGCGGTCCATCAAGCGATGTACCTTTTCCTTCATTGCGATTCACTTCCTCCGATTTTCGGTGCCGTGCGCTATTTCTAGCAGCGGTCTCGGACGAGGCATCGTTGAAGCATTAAGCATCAAATGTGCAGCTCAACTGCCTGGGTGCACCGTTGGACATTGATTCTTTTAATCATGTCTATATTTAATCCATTGTTGCACAAAAGCTGCGCCCCAGTGCAACGAGATTTTTCGGAAGGTGGTAATCTTCCAACAGTTCTCAGTGGTTTACAGCAGTTACCACTGCATCTCATCCACCTGTTCACCTCAGACAGTTCATACTGCGCTAGGTGCCTTTGGTCTTCAGTTTTCTGCAGCCAGGAGTTTTGCATGCGACTTCGCCCCAAAGCCCTTCGCGCTACTTCCGCCTCGGTCATTGTTGCGCTTTCGGCCTCGACTCTGTTGGCAGGGTGCACCATCGATGTCCCAAGCACCACCGGGTCCAAGGCCACCACTGCTACCACAAAACCTAATGCTCCAGATAACGGTTGGGATGCTTCCGAGGAAGTCACCTGGTCTGATGCACAGGACGTCCTCGATACTGCGGCTAAGAGTTTCTCCGACAACTATGGCATTGATTTAGGTGTCTATTTGCGTGTCATTGACGGTCCATACAAAGGGCTCACGGCGTCGGTAGGCGAGGATACGAAGGAGTACTCCGCATCGACCATCAAGGCTCCGTTAGTGGTTACTGCGCTGAAGAAATTCGGCGATGACCTAGACAAGACGGTGACGGTCGATTGGGACAATGGTGTTGGCGGAAGCGTGATTGGCCCTGGCCAATACACGCTCGACGGGCTGTTGCAGTACGTGATGCGGTATTCGGACAACACCGCGGCGAATGGGTTGATTGACGCTGTCGGTGGTTTCGACGAGGTCAACAAAACCATCAAGGAAGCCGGTGTTGATGACAAGCGCTACCACCTGGGCAACAAGTTCAACATCCCCAATCCCAGCGGTGATCGGTCCTGGTTTACTCCCTCTCAAGCTGCGCTGTTCATGGCACGTCTCCAGGAAGTGGCCGATGGCACCTCAAAGCACAACTTCATTACCAAGGACACGGCACAAACTGCATTGACCTACCTCACTTACGGTGGTTCGCAGAAGTTTGTGATGTACGTCGGCTCCGCGGTCCAGAAGACCGGTGACACTGCCGAGGGCGTTAATGACCACGGTATTTTGTACACCGCAGCCGGACCCATCGCTTACGCCATTACGACGCGCTTTGATGAGGTGCCGCTCAATGAGCTTACCGACGGACTGCTCGGCCAGCTGGGTTCCCAAATAGCCCCGCTTCTGCCGGATTACAATCGCCTTGGTAAGGATGGCAAGCCACTGACTGCCAAGCAGGCTGCGACGTGGAGCGCGGATGAGGATGGCGACGGCATTCCGGATCGTATCGGAACCGACAGCATGGATGGATCCGCGTACACCGATGATTCAGATTCTGCGAATTACAACGAATCTTTGGAACCTGACTGGTTCAATCCGTTCCGAGGATAGGACCTGGATACGCTCCCTAAAACAAAATTGCCCGTGAGTCAGGTTTTCAGGCCGAAACTCAGATCACTGAAAACCGTGCAGCACGGGCAATTCCTATGAGATTGTCTTTTGTTTGGCTTGATTCGGGACTAGCCCTGCCACTTCAGCCAAACGGCGGTGTTGGCCGGCAGCACCAAATCAATCGAGTGAGCCTGGCCGTTCCAACCGTGCTCAACCGCGGTCACAGTACCGTTTTCACCGTAGCCGGAGCCCTCGTAACGCGATGCGTTTGTGTTCAGGATCTCCGTCCATTGACCACCGCGCGGTACGCCAATCTTGTAGATTTCCTGCGTGGTTCCCGACAGGTTATAGACACAGGCGACGACCGATCCATCGGTGCCGTAACGGACAAAGGACACAACATTGTTTGTGGAATCATCCGCGTTAATCCACTGGAAGCCCTCTGGGCGGTCATCCTGGGTGTAGAACGCCGGGTTTTCCTTGTAGATGGCGTTGATGTCCTTAACCAGCAGCTGAATGCCGCGGTGGAATTCGCCGCTCCAACCTTCGAGGTTGTCCCAAGCCACGGACTCATCGTGGTTCCACTCGTGGTTCTGGCCAAGATCCTGACCCTGGAATAGAAGCTGCTTGCCCGGGTGTGCCCACATGAAGGTCAGGAAAGTACGTAGGCCTGCGGCCTTATCCCAATCGCCGCCCGGCATGCGCTCCCACAGCGAGCCCTTGCCGTGCACGACCTCGTCGTGGCTAATCGGCAGAATGAACTCTTCCGAGTAGGCGTAGACCATAGCGAAAGTGAGCTCATGGTGGTGGTAGGAGCGGTAAATCGGCTCCTTGCTGAAGTACTCCAGCGTGTCATTCATCCAGCCCATGTTCCACTTCATAGAGAAGCCCAAGCCACCGTGCTCGGTAGGTGCGGTCACACCCGGCCAAGAAGTGGATTCTTCGGCCACGGTGAGGAAGCCCGGGTTGTGCTTGTGTACCGTGGCGTTGAATTCCTGCAGGAACTGAACAGCATCGAGGTTTTCACGGCCACCGTACTGGTTCGGCAGCCACTCGCCTTCATTGCGGGAGTAGTCTAGGTACAGCATGGAAGCCACTGCGTCGACGCGCAGACCGTCGATGTGGAACTCTTCCGCCCAGTACAGTGCGTTGGCGTAGAGGAAGTTGCGTACCTCGTTGCGGCCGAAGTCGAAAACGTAGGTGCCCCAGTCGCGCTGCTCGCCGCGGCGCCAGTCCGGGTGCTCGTAGCAAGCCGTGCCATCGAAGCGGGCAAGTGCGAACTCGTCCTTCGGGAAGTGCCCCGGAACCCAGTCCATGATGACACCGATGCCAGCGGCGTGGAAGGCATCAACTAGACCGCGGAACTGATCTGGGGTGCCGAAGCGGCTGGTCGGAGCGTAGTAGCCGGAAACCTGATAACCCCAGGAACCGGTGAACGGGTGCTCACATACCGGCATGAACTCCACGTGGGTGTAGCCCATGTCGACCACGTAGCGCACCAGCTTCTCCGCCATAACTTCGTAGCTCAGGCCCTGCTTCCAGGAACCCAAGTGGACCTCGTAGATAGAGATGGGCTCTTCGGTCCAGTCAGTGTTGGCGCGCTTTTCCATCCACGCTTGGTCACCCCAGGCGTAGTCAGAGGTCGCAACAATCGACCCGGTAGCCGGTGGGAGCTCAGCAGCACGCGCCATAGGGTCGGCCTTATCGCGGCGCTGTCCCTCCGGTGTCGTGATCGCGAACTTGTAGATTTCGCCCTCACCCACACCCGGGATGAACAGCTCCCAGATACCTGCGCCACCCATAGAGCGCATTGGGTACTGCGCGCCGTTCCACATACAGAAGTCACCGACCACGGCGACGCCGCGTGCGTTCGGAGCCCAGACCGTAAACGAGGTGCCTTCGACCGTACCCAGCTCTGTGTCGTAACTGCGAAGGTGAGCACCGAGAACCTTCCACAGTTCCTCATGACGTCCCTCGCCGATTAGGTGTAGGTCACCAGCGCCGATAGTGGGGAGGAAACGGTAGCCGTCGGCACGCTCTACGGTCTCGCCGGAGTCCCACGTAATGCGCAGACGGTAGTCGAAGTCATCGCCGCCGGGGACGAGGGCGGTGAAGAAACCGTCGCCCAGGTTCTCCGCTTCAAACTCGCCGCGCGTGCTGACGACAGTAACTGCCTGAGCGCCGAAGACCCTCGTGCGAATAACCGTGTCACCGTCCACGACGTGTGCGCCGTAGATGCTGTGCGGATCGTGATGGGTGCAGTAGCGCAGGCGATCCATATCGCCGGAATCAATTGCGAGGCGGGGATCTGTGTGGGCTCCCATGGAAGGTCCTTCCGAAGCGTTTCTAGGTAGGTGAATGTGAAGTTGTTGAGTTCAGTTCTAAAGAATTAGAGGGAGGTAGGGGACAGTGGGCTGCTAACTCACCCGCCAGCCTAACGACGAATCGTTGCGACAGTGGTCAGGTCAGCGGCCCACTAACCCCGAAAGTTCCCAGCAAGCGTTCTAGCCCTCGTAGTCGGGTACGTCGCGCCAAGCCAACTTGTGGCGGAGCTTGACGTCGATTTCCGGCAGCTTGATGATGTGCGCAACGTTTTCCCACGGTGCCAGGCGGACGTAGTTGTCCTTGCCCCAGTTGAACTGGTTGCCGGTAATCAGGTCAGTGACATCCATGCGGTCGTGGTTGCGGAGCCCGATGCAATCCATGTCGAGGTGCACGGTAGCTTCCTGGGCATTCCACGGATCGAGGTTGAGAACAACGAGGATGGCATCGCCGGTGACCGGATCGAGCTTCGAGTAAGCCAGCAGGTTGTCATTGTCGATGTCGTGGAAGTGCAGGTTGCGCAGCTGCTGCAGAGCAGGGTGCTCCCGACGAATCTTGTTCAGCGTCGCAATGAACGGCTCCAGCGAGTTGCCGGTGGCCAGTGCCTGGTCGTAATCGCGGCTGCGGAGCTGGTACTTCTCGCTGTCGAGGTACTCCTCGGAGCCCTCCTTGACCGGAACGTTTTCAAACAGCTCGAAGCCGGAGTACATGCCCCACAGCGGAGACAGGGTTGAAGCCAGCGCGGCGCGGATGGCGAAGGCGCCACGGCCGCCCTTGACCAGGAAGTCATGCAGAATATCGGGGGTATTGACCCATAGGGATGGGCGAGCGATGTCCGCATGGCGGGTAATCTCCTTGCCGAATTCGGTCAGCTCTTCCTTCGTAGTCTTCCACGGGAAGTAGATGTAGGACTGAGTGAAGCCAGCCTTGGCCAGGCCGTAGAGGCGGGCCGGGGCGGTGAAGGCCTCGGCGAGGAAGATGACCTCCGGGTTGGTTTCGTGAACGGTTTCAATCAGCCATTCCCAGAAGTTGCCCGGCTTGGTGTGGGGGTTATCCACGCGGAAGACCTTGACTCCACGCTTGACCCAAAACTTCACTACACGCAGAACCTCTGCGTACAGGCCCTTGGCATCGTTGTCGAAGTTCAGCGGGTAGATGTCCTGGTACTTCTTCGGCGGATTCTCGGCGTAGGCAATGGTGCCGTCCGGCAGCACGGTGAACCACTCCGGGTGAGCCTTAGCCCAGGGGTGGTCCGGTGCACACTGGAGCGCTAGGTCGATAGCGACCTCGAGGTCGCGCTCCTTAGCAGCCTTGATGAATTCCTTGAAGTCCTTTTCGTCACCGAGGCTCGGGTGGATGGCGTCGTGGCCACCTTCTGCGGAGCCGATAGCCCACGGAGATCCGACATCGCCCGGTTCCGGGGTCAGGGTGTTGTTGCGACCCTTGCGATTGATTTCACCGATTGGGTGAATCGGGGGCAGATAGACCGTGTCGAAGCCCATGCGCTGAGCGCGATCAAGCTGTGCAACCGCAGTCTTGAATGTGCCGTGCAGCAGCTCGCCATTTTCGCCGTAACCACCGTTGGAACGGGGGAAGAACTCATACCAAGAGGAGTACAGGGCTTCGCGGCGGTCAACCTTGATCTTGCGGGTCTTTCCGCGGGTCAAAAGGTCGCGCACCGGGTGCGCCTGCAAAATGGCGCGGGTCTCGTCGGAAAGCGCGGCTGCAATGCGGGCGCGAAGATCGCCGTCGCCGCGCAGACCTGCGGCGATGGAGCGTAGGTGGTTGCGGTGGATAGCAGCGGCACCAGCGGCGGCGCGGTCGAAGAGAGCGGCGCCAATTTCTAGATCATTAGCGAGTTCAGCTTCGCTCTGACCGGCCTCGAACTTCTTGGTGATAGCGTTGCGCCACGTTGCCATCGGGTCGGACCAGGCATCAATGCGAATGGTCCACAGCCCCGGAACGTCTGGGACGAAGGTGGCATTGACCTGATTTGGATCATGGTCAGAAAAGTGCATTGGAATGCGCTGTGAGCGGGAAGCAAAAGCTGATTCCTTCGGCCCCTTGACGTTGAGCGTGGCGTTCATCGCGTCATGGCCTTCTCGCCAAATGACGGCAAAGGTTGGGACGACTTCACCCACTACGGCCTTCGATGGAGTTGCACCACCGTTGATTTGAGGACGGATGTCATCAATACCGATTCGACCAGTCATAAAAGACGTTCTCCTAATTGTCGGCGAGCTAGGTGAAAATCGAAGCAAAACCATCTCGAGTGAACTCGATTTGCTCTCTACCGAGGATAGATGAGAATGTCCAAGCGCACATTTGGGCAAAGTTAGGGCACCATGGATGTGTGGCTGAATTGGAAGAAGACTTTAACGAAGATTTGCTACTCGACTTTCGCGACGTAAACCTCATCCGTGGTGGCCGTACGCTGGTCGGGCCGGTCGATTGGCAAGTAGAACTTGACGAACGCTGGGTCATCATGGGGCCGAACGGTGCAGGCAAAACTTCTTTGATGCGCATTGCTGCAGCGGAGGAGTTCCCGTCTTCAGGGGTGGCCCATGTGATGGGCGAGCAGATTGGGCGCACCGACATGCGTGATCTGCGCACCATGATTGGTTTGACATCATCGTCGTTTGCTCACCGCATTCCCAATGACGAAAAGGTCGCGGACCTTGTTATTTCCGCCAGTTACTCCGTCCTGGGGCGCTGGCGTGAGACCTATGAAGAGATGGATTTCGAACAGCTCTCCGAGATTCTCGAGCGCATGGGTGCTGAGCATCTTGCAGACCGCACCTGGGGCACTCTCAGTGAGGGAGAGCGCAAGCGCGTGCTCATCGCACGAGCCATGATGGTCAACCCCGAATTGCTGCTTCTCGACGAGCCGGGAGCCGGACTCGACCTCGGCGGTCGCGAGGACCTCGTCGGTTACTTAGGCGAACTCGCACTCGACCCGGATGCGCCGGCGATGGTGATGATTACGCACCACCCGGAAGAAATTCCGTACGGCTTCACCCATGCGATGCTCCTCGACGAAGGCAATGTCATCGCACAGGGGCTTATTGACGACGTCCTGACCAGTGAGAACCTGACCAAGGCTTTCCACCAGGAAATCGTCGTCGATCGCATCGATGATCGCTACTTTGCGCGCCGGGCACGGCCTGCTGGAAAGCACCGGAAGAAGTAGACGCTCATGGCGGTTCCGACACCTGAAACCCCGAATACGCCCGCGTCGCCGAAACTGGCAGCGACCGTGTTGCTGCTCCGCGACACCCACTGCGGGCTCGAGGTCTACGTTCAAGAACGCGTATCCTCAATGCGCTTTGCGGCCAACATGACCGTGTTTCCTGGCGGTGGAGTAGACCGGCGTGATTTCCGAGCTGTCGCGAATGAGGTCATGGCCGTGACCGGACCGTCGGAAGCCGACCCCGAGTCGCGGATCGCGCAGGCTTTTAACGTCGGTCGCGCGCGGGCGCACGCGCTCACCTGCGCGGCCGTGCGTGAGACCTTTGAGGAAACAGGCACTCTGCTGGTTCGCGATGCTGGCGGTGAGATTGTCGCAGATGGCCACCGCTTCCACCGTCAGCGACGACAGTTGGAAGCCCACGAGTTGTCGTTGACGGATTTCCTTAGCAATGAAAATCTGGCGCTCGATGCCGAACTCGTCAGTCCTTGGGCTAACTGGGTGACACCCGAATCCAACCCCATTCGTTACGACACCTATTTCTTCCTCGCCGCGCTTCCCGACGGTCAAAGGGCCGACGGTGACACCTCTGAGGCATCATCTTCAGGTTGGTTCCGACCGACTACGATTTTGGATGGATGGCGCCGTGGGCTACTTGGCCTCATGCCTCCGACCTGGGCGCAACTGACTCGCTTGGACCGTGTCAGTACTGTGGCGGAGGCTCTCGAGGCGGCCAGAAACACTCCGGTGCGACGCACAAGTAGTGACTTCCTCGGGGAACCTTTTATGGATGAGTACTTTGCCGTTGCCACCCACATGGGGCATTTGCGCAAAGGTATGAATCGTTAGCCGACTACTCACCCCCCCGTTAACCGGCTGATCCCTAGTTGGAAGGAGATAACGAGTGTCCCTGTCCGCTGCAGAGGTGGCCGCTGTTGCTGCTCATCCGGAGTGGCTAGATGAGGCCGACCAGCTCGCGCTCACTAAAAAGTCTCTGATTGCAGACTCCGCGCATCTACGCCAACACTGTGGCGAGTTTGGTCGCGCGGTCATTGAAGTCGCGGCAGCTCGGCGTTCTGCGGTCAGCAAACTGCCAGGGGACTGGATCTTCTCTTCCGAAGCAGCGCAACAGGCCACGCCCTTTGTCGTCGCGCTGGCTCGCGCTCGTAGGCTTGCGCATCTCGGTGTCGAAGCAGTGGCCGATGTGACCTGCTCCATCGGTACTGAGGTGGCAGCAATTGACCACGAGGGCCTGACCGTTGTCGGGTCTGATCTCGACCTTGCGCGGCTGGCCATGGCGCGGCATAACGTCGGCAAGAACATTTTCGCGCAGGCCGATGCTTTGCAACCGGCCTTTGACGCACCCGTCATTGTCGCTGACCCTGCACGCCGCGCCGGTGGTCGCAGGATCACCAACCCGGAGGACTTGCTCCCGTCGCTGCCGGCGCTCATAGCCGCCTGGCCCGACAAAGAACTAGCTATCAAATGTGCGCCGGGCCTCGACTTCAGCGAGTGGAGCGGGGAAGTGGCTGTCACTTCGGTGGACGGTGCGGTCAAGGAGGCATGTCTATATACGCCGGGGCTGGTCGGAGTTACCGATGGGCAATCCGTAACGCGATCGGCGATGGTTATCCAGACCGTCGATAAGCACAGGCCGTTAGAGTTGTCGGCGGTGGACGTGCAGACATACGACGACACCATGCCTGACGACGTCGATGTGCGCGCTGCCGGCCGGTACATCATTGATCCGGATGGGGCGATTGTGCGCGCCGGGCTGGTGCGGCATTTTGCGGCGGCGCATGGGCTCTGGCAGCTCGATGAGCGGATTGCGCACGTCAGTGGCGATGTTTTGCCGCAGGGGATTGCCGGGTTCGAAGTTATTGAGCAAGTGGGGTTGAAGCAGGTTCGCAAGGCACTGGCAGCGTTGGATTGCGGATCGGTGGAGATTCTCGTGCGCGGCGTAGACGTCAACCCCGACGCGTTGCGCAAGCAGTGGAAACTTAAGGGCTCCAGGGCATTGGCGGTGGTTGTCACGCGCATCGGACGGAGCGCGACGGCGTTTATCTGTCAGCCCCGGGAGATCGGTTAAGGACCGCTTTACGACGGAAAACTGGTGGGGGTAGCCCGTTGGGGATCGGTGTTTGCTGTCGGCGAATACTGCGGAGACAGCTGCAGTTGATTGCGTACTATTAACGTCTGACATGCGGAAATGGCATGTTGGCGGGCAGGCTGTGCTCGTGGTGTAGAAAAAAATTTAAAAAAATAACGACATTGTTATCTGGATCACCTTCGCATTGGCGATAGGTTCTGTTATCTTCAACACAGACGACCTAGAGCGTGGCCTGGTTCACTTTATTGTGAGGCGGCTTGCGAAGTAAGGTCAGATAAACGTTCACCAGTAATCAACCAGTAAGGACGACAGAAAAATGCCGAACATCGTGGTTCTGGTCAAGCAGGTTCCGGACACCTGGTCCGAGCGTAAGCTCACCGATGACAAGTTTGTCCTCGATCGTGAGTCTGCAGACGCAGTTCTCGACGAAATTAATGAGAACGCTGTTGAGGCTGCCCTGCAGCTGAAGGAAGAGCACGGCGGAAACGTTACCGTCGCAACTGTTGGCCCGGATCGTGCCATCGAGGCACTGCGCAAGGCTCTGTCCATGGGTGCAGACGACGCCGTCATTCTTTCGGACGACGCACTTGAAGGTTCCGACGCTGTTCAGACCGCATGGGCTCTGTCCAACGTCATCGACACTCTCGAGGATGTTGACCTCATCGTCACCGGCAATGCCTCCACTGACGGTGGCACCGGCTCCGTCCCGGCTATCCTCGGTGTCTACCGCGACCTGCCGGTTCTGACTCACCTGCGCTCTGTCGCTATCGAAGGTGACTCCATCACCGGTGAGCGTGAGGTCGAAGACGGCATCTACCAGCTCAAGGCATCCCTGCCGGCAGTCGTCTCCGTCACTGAGAAGGCTAATAGCCCGCGCTTCGCATCCTTCAAGGGCATCATGGCCGCTAAGAAGAAGCCGGTCACCGAGCTGACTCTGGACGATGTTGCTGCTGAGGCAGAGCAGGTTGGTCTCGAAAACGCTGCTACCGGTGTCACTGGCTCCACTCCGAAGCCGGCTAAGACCGCTGGTGAGCGCATTAACGATGAGGGAGACGGCGGCGCCAAGCTGGCCGAGTACCTCAAGGCTCAGAAGTTCATCTAAGGCGCTTGACGCGAATAGAAGACAAATAGAGATACAAGTAGGAGAAAGATCACTATGACCGACGTCCTCGTTCTCGTCGAGCACGCAAATGGCGAGCTGAAGAACACCACCGCTGAACTGCTGACCGCTGCTTCCGCATTCGGCACCCCGGCCGCAGTTGTCGTGGGTACCCCGGGTACCGCTGCTGGCTTCGCAGACACCCTGGCCTCCTACGGCGCTGGCGAGATTCTCGCTGCTGAGTCCGACGATGCCGACAAGTACCTGATCACCCCTGAGGTTGACGTTCTCGTCGGCCTGGCCTCCGAGCGTGAGGTTCCGGTGCTGGTTTCCGCTTCCGCAACCGGCAAGGAAATCGCTGGCCGCGTCGCTGCGCTGACCGGTTCCGGTCTGCTGTCCGACGTTGTTGCTATCAACGATGACGCTTCCGTTAAGTACTCCATCTTCGGTGGCGAGTACATCGTTGACGGTGTCGGCTACGGCGCATCCCCGGTCTACGCTCTGCGTCCGGGCTCCGTTGACCCGGAGGAGAAGTCCGGTTCCGCTGACGTTACCGAGATTGCATTCCCAGAGATCGGCAACAACGCTGTCGAGATCGTTTCCTTCGCACCGGCTGAGGGCGGCGACCGTCCGGAGCTGACCGAGGCTAAGCTGGTTGTTTCCGGTGGCCGCGGTGTCGCATCCGAGGATGGCTTCAAGAACGTTGTTGAGCCGCTGGCAGACGTTCTCGGCGCAGCTGTTGGTGCTTCCCGTGCTGCTGTTGACGCTGGCTACTACCCGGGTCAGTTCCAGGTTGGCCAGACCGGTAAGACCGTTTCCCCGGACCTCTACGTTGCTCTGGGTATTTCCGGTGCTATCCAGCACAAGGCAGGTATGCAGACCTCCAAGACCATCGTTGTGGTCAACAAGGACGAAGAGGCTCCGCTGTTCGAGATTGCTGACTTCGGTGTCGTCGGTGACCTGTTCGACGTTGTCCCGCAGGCTATCGAGAACCTGAAGTAATACGCACTTGCCTTAAGGCTGCTAGTTGCGTAAGGCTGCTGGCCGAGAGTCAACTCGGC
The DNA here is from genome assembly GCF_030232065.1 of Corynebacterium sp. MSK032. Lineage (NCBI taxonomy): Bacteria > Bacillati > Actinomycetota > Actinomycetes > Mycobacteriales > Corynebacteriaceae > Corynebacterium > Corynebacterium sp. MSK032. The sequence goes on from NZ_JASPJR010000001.1 coordinate 188,535, forward strand.
TAGCAACTACCCGCTCGGGGTGGGCACAGATTTCCTGTCTGTTCCCGCCCCGAGCATTTTTTTGGTCCTACTCATCTGTTCGTGCAGACAGTGAGGTTTAACTATGGCGGATAGTGAGCATAAGGCGCACGCAGCGTTATACTGCCTGCATGCTTAATGACCACATCGTTGCCGCTCCGGACGAGAAGAGTGAAATGAAGTCTGCTGCGAAGACCCGTTACTTTGTGGATCATGCCGCGACTACACCATTGCGCCCAGAAGCGCGCACGGCAATGGTCGAGAACCTAGGTCTGGCCAACCCCTCGGGGCAGTACGCCACCGCACGCATTGCGAAAAAGGTTCTGGAAGAGTCCCGAGAAGAAATTGCAGAGCTGCTCAGTGCCGATCCCATCGAGGTAGTTTTTACTTCCGGTGGAACTGAGGCCGACAATCTAGCGATTTCAGGCCTGTACTTCAAGGCCTCTGGCTCGGACATTGTGGTTCCACCAATCGAGCACGATGCAGTGTTGAAGACATGTCACCATCTGGAAAAGGAACACTGGGCCAAGATTGTTGAGGCTCCTGTAGGTGCTGATGGTCGCGTTGACATGGTGCAGTTCCCGGAGATTAGTCGGCAGAACACCGCGCTGGTGACGTGCATGTGGGCGAACAATGAGACCGGCACCATCCAGCCGGTGGAGGAGATTGCCAAGCGGGCGAAGGAGGCTCGCGTGCCTTTCCATATCGATGCTGTGCAGGCAGCCGGACATCTGCCAATTGATTTCCACGCAAGTGGCGCCACTACAATGGCCATCTCCGCGCACAAGTTCGGCGGTCCCCGTGGGATTGGGGCGCTGCTTGTTCGTCGTGAAGCGAAACTTACCCCGCATAACAACGGCGGCGGGCAGGAACGCGGACTGCGTTCGGGCACGCAGGACGTGGCGTCGGCGGCGGGCATGGCGGCAGGACTGCGCGCGGCGGTGGACGCGATGGCGGCGGACAATGAACGAATCCGCGGTCTGACGCAGCAGCTCATCAGGGCAATCGCGCACATCGACGGTGCGATTATCCACACCAGCGAGCTCGCTTTGCCGGGGCACGTCTACGCCAGCTTCCCGGGCGCGGAGGCCGATAGTTTGATCATGCTGTTCGATGCGGCGGGAATTGACTGCTCTACGGGATCGGCATGTAGCGCGGGCGTTAACCGTCCCTCGCACGTGCTGATGGCGATGGGCGTTTCGGAGCCGGAAGCGCGGTCGTCGATTCGTTTTACGCTGGGGTACACCTCGACGCAGGCGGATGTCGACGCCGTCATTTCGGCGCTGCCGGAAACGGTCGAGCGGGCGCGGCGTGCGGGCATGGCTTAGTTTTTGCCCCGTGGTGGTACGGTGACACGTGCACAAAATCTAGAGGGGAAAGGTTGCAACGCAATGCGAGTTCTTGCAGCAATGAGCGGTGGTGTGGATTCTTCCGTGGCTGCGGCGCGTGCATTGGCCGCAGGTCACGAGGTCGTCGGCGTGCACTTGGCGCTGTCGAAAGATCCGCAGTCCGTTCGCGCCGGATCCCGCGGCTGCTGTTCGCTAGAGGACTCCGGCGATGCCCGCCGCGTCTGCGATGAGCTGGGCATTCCTTTCTACGTCTGGGATTTCTCCGAGCGCTTCAAGGAAGAGGTCATGGATGACTTCTACGACTCCTACGAGCGCGGCGAGACGCCGAACCCATGCCTGCGCTGCAATGAACGCATCAAGTTCGCCGCTCTACTAGAGCGCGGCATCGCGCTCGGCTTCGACGCTGTGGTCACGGGGCACTACGCTTTGCTTGGCGACGACGGCCTGTTGCGCCGCGGCCGCGATGCGAAGAAGGACCAGTCCTATGTCCTGGGCGTGCTGGATCGCAAGCAGCTGCAGCGCTCGATGTTCCCGGTAGGAAACACCGAGAAGCCAGAGATTCGTGAAGAAGCCCGCGGGATGGGACTAGGCACCGCCAACAAGCCGGACTCTTACGACATCTGTTTCATCCCGGATGGCAATACCAAGGCGTTCCTGGGCGCGAAGATTGGCCGTCGCCCGGGCACCATTGTGGATAAGGAAACTGGCGACACCGTCGCTGAGCACGACGGTGTCTACGGTTTCACCATTGGTCAGCGCAAGGGGATTGGCCTGGCGGGGCCGATGCCGGATGGCAAGCCGCGCTATGTCACCGGCATTGATGCAGAGACCGGCACGGTGACAATCGGCACGGCTGCGGACTTGAATGTCAACGTGCTCGAGGCCGACCGTGCCATCTGGCTGGCCAACCCGGATGAGGTACTCGCTGCCTCGGAGGCCGGCAAGCTGCAGGTGCAGGTGCGTGCGCACGGTCGCCCCATCGACTGCCGCGTTGAAGTGCTGGCAGGACCTGACGATGACGTCACCGGACGCGGTGGCGCCTTCCGGCTGCACCTGAGCGGTCCGCTTCGTGGTGTCGCTCCTGGTCAGGCCGCTGTTTTGTACCACACTGACACCGCGGGCGACTACGTGCTGGGCTCCGGCACGATTGTCTCGACCGCCCGTGAAGAGGACTTGTCGTGACCTCCTTTGTCGGCCTTGGCCCGATGCCGGGCCGCAATCCACACGAGGCGGCAGAGATTATCATTGGCGAATGCCTGGAAGGCCACGTCACGCTACCGACGTTGCCCGCCCGTGGGTTCGGCGCCGATGCCGTCGGTCGCACGGCCGCCCTCATGGCTGACCTCGTCGTCGACAGGGGAGCGCGCTCCTGGAAAGTCGCCGACCGTCGTGGTCGCGCGAGTGCCTTGGCCACTGATTATCTCCACCGAGACATCGACGCGTGCGAGGAAGCGTGGGGACGCACCCCGCAGAAAATTCGCCTGACCGCTCTCGGCCCATGGACGATGGCGACTTCGGTGGAAAATGCCGCAGGCCATCTCATCGCCGTTGACCGCGGCGCCGTGAAGTACTTCGCGCAGTCGTTGGCCGCGGGATTGGCTTCCCACATCGCCGATGTCCGTCGGCGTTTCGACAGCGACATCGAAGTACTTCTGGCAGAACCCGCACTCGGCGCAGTCGTACAGGGCAAAATCAAGGCCCCGTCCATGCTGATGGGCAACGCGGGTTATCTCCCCGCCCAGGGGCACCGCGAGATCGCGGAGATCTTCCTTGAAGTCACAGGGCCGCTGCGTGACGACGAAATCGAAGTGACCATCGCGCTGTCGAGCCCCGATGGCCTGGCTGTTCAGGCCTTGGCGGATTCCGGTGCGGCCGGAGTGTGGCTACCTCGCAAAGAACTGACCACCACGCAGCAACTGGATTTTGCGGCTGCCGTGGTCGGTGCCGATATGTCCCTGGAGCTGGGTATTGTGCCAGTGACGGTCACGGAGCGAGAAGAGCACACGGGCGTCCCGGTGGCGACACCGGCTCGAGCACTCGCTGAGCAAGCAGCGCTGTTCTGGGATGAGCTGGGCTATTCGCGCCTACAGATTGCTGAGAGCCTGAATCTGGCGCCGATGGGCGGCTTTGCTGCCAGCTCCAATGAAGAAGCACAGGCGCAACTCGGCGCAGGCCGTAATGCCACGGAACTTCTTCGTCGGGCAGCCGGTGACTTGGCTCGCGACGAATAGCGACCTTATTCCACCAGCGTATTGAGGTAGTCGGCGAAGTAGGGAAGTGTGAATTCCACGTATCCCGTCGACGCTGACACAATCAACTCGCGGTAAATCAGGTCATGGCGAAGCTGTGAGATGCCAGAGAGTTTGCGTCCCATGGTCTCTGCGATGGCGCTCGTGGCCACGGGCTTTCCATTGGGGGAGAGGCGCGCCATCGCTTTGAGAAAATCAATCTGGCGAGGTGGCACTTTCCGCAGGCTGGGCGCATGAACTTGCAGCCCGATGCGGCGGATGGATTCCGCTGCGGCATCCGAGACATGCTGAGCGGTAATGGTGTCCGAGTGGGCCAACCTGGCCTTAGCCCAAGCGACTGAGCCAATGGTCTGTATGAGATACGGGTAGCCGTGGCTGAGTTCAGCGGCCAGCTCGACGGCATCCTCGGTCATCGCGCGTTCGCCGAGTTCTGCAGTTCTGCGAATGATGTCCTTGGTGGTCTCCAAGTCCAATCGGCCCAGAGACACGCGCTCGGCACGGCGTAAGAATGTTGCGCCCTCTAGCTGGAGCAAGTCTTCGATACCGCTGGGCAGCCCGGCTGCGACAAAGGCAATCTCCGCATCGTCGCGATTTAGGTCCTGGATTGCATGGGCAATTTCGTTGAGCTGTGCGGGGTCTGCACTTTGAACCTCGTCGAGAGTGAGCAAGATGCCGGATCCCTGTGGCATGAGGAGAGCCGAGAGATCCTGAAGTTGGCTGAGCAGATTCCTGCCGGGCTCGGGCTGAGAAGTGCTGACTTCCGTCTTAAACCCGCCAATGCCGGCGATGGACAGGCCGGTGAGGTGACGGCCCTTGCCCATCGGTGCACTGTCAATGGCACTGAAAGTGCGCGGAGTGTTGACATCGGTGAGTTCAGAAATCATTTCAGAGCCGATGTGAGCACGCAGCACAATCCATCCCAGTTGCTTTGCTGCGGCTTCAAACTCGTTGAGAAGTACCGTCTTACCGATTCCGCGGGTACCGGAAATTAGCGCGGTTCGCCAGGGATTACCGGGGCCTTCCGCCAGAGCCAGCTCAAACGAGTCCAGCTCGACATCGCGCCCACCGATGATGGCCGGGGATCGGCCGAATGTGGGGTGGAAAGGATTGCGTGGGATGGAGATGGCCTTGTCGCCGCGAGTGGTCACGCATCAATCATAGCAATGGATAATCCACATCAGCTTGGATAACTTGGATATTCCGCCGAATTTTGGATATTCGATTTCCATTGGATAATCACAAAACTCTGGATATTGGGAGAGCCGGGGAGGGTGAGGGGGCCGCTGCTCAGTCCATCGGCCACCCGAAGGTGAAGTCCGACGTATCCTTACCTTTTTCGGTCAGGTACTGCTGCAGGTTCTTCTTGTACTGGTAGTACGCGACGGCCTGCAGCTCCATCAGCTCTTCTCCCGATTTTTCGGTTAGCTCCCGGTAGTGGCGCGCCATCACCCATGCGATGCGCGCAGCCGCCAGAGCATCTTCGGTGGCATCATGTGCCCCGTCCAGGCGCACCTGATAATGGCGGGAGACATCAGTCAATGTGCGTTTTTCACGACGTTCCGGATCAAAATAGTGGTCCAGCACAAAGGGGTCGACGACGAGGCCGTCAACGGTAAAACTGGGATCCTGCGAGCGCAGTACCGTCAGATCATAAGCCGCGTTATAGGCCACTACGGTCAGACCATCGCGCCAGGCAGCTCGAAGGCCGGCAATGGTATCCGCTAGCACTTCATCGTGCGGGCGCCCCTCCGCGCGAGCTTTTTCAGTGGTGATGCCATGCACATCAGACGCAGCTTGCGGAATTTCGACACCGGGATTAGCGAGCATGATGGTGGAATCTTTGCCCTGCTCAGTCAGTCGGACCAGTGCGGAAGTGACAATCTTGCAGGTGCGAGGATCCGTGCCGGTAGTCTCCAGATCAAACGCGAGCATGCGTCGCGGATCGAAATTATGCATGTCTCAACTGTAGCGGAGAGTGCGGATTCGCTGAGGGGCAGGAACAAGGTCAAGAGAATTTCCGTGTCCCCCGGCGCATCCGGGCAATGACATAGAATGAGCGACGTGACTTCCTCGACCGATGAGAACTCCGACCTGTCAACCTCCGATTTGTCTTCGTTTTCCAGCGCCCCCGCCTCCGAGCCAGCGCCGGCGGACGTCCGGGAGAAGTGGCAAGATCTAGCAACTCGCATTCGTGAAAACGCTGCGCTGTACTACACCGCGCAGCCGGTTATCTCCGATGCTGAATACGACGAGATGTTCCGTCAACTGCAGCGGTTAGAGGAGCAGTGGCCCGATCTGGTGGTGCCGGACAGCCCCACGCAGCAGGTCGGTGCGCAGGTCGACACGCCTGCCGACGGGGAAGTGTTCGAGCCTGTTGAGCACCTCGAACGCCTTTACAGCTTGGACAATGTTTTCGATGAGCAGGAGTTGCGCGGCTGGCTGGCCCGCACCCCGGCCAGCACGTATCTGACCGAGCTGAAAATCGATGGCCTGTCTATCGATCTGGTCTATGAGAATGGCCGCCTTGTCCGGGCGGCCACCCGCGGAGACGGCCGCGTGGGGGAGAACGTCACCGCCAATGCGCGCACTATCGAAGATATTCCGCATGAAATCAGCGGCGAGAACATCCCCGACGTGCTCGAGGTGCGTGGTGAAGTCTTTATCTCGTTGGAAGAGTTCGAACGCATCAACGCCGATCGCGTCGAAGCGGGTCAGAAGCCGTTTGCCAACCCCCGTAACGCCGCCGCCGGTTCCCTGCGACAGAAGGATGTTGCAGAAGTGGCCAAGCGCCGGTTGTCCATGATTTGCCATGGAATTGGTCATATCGAGGGCTGGCGTCCACAGTCCCAGCACGAGGCATATCGTGCCTTGGACGAGTGGGGTTTCCACGTGTCGCCGTATACAAAGCAGGTTCATTCCGCGGATGACGTCGTTAAGCAGATGCAGTACTGGGGCGAGCACCGCCACGACGCCATCCACGAGATGGACGGGCTTGTGGTCAAGGTTGACTCCCTTTCCGAGCAGCGCGCGTTGGGCGCGACCTCGCGGGCGCCGCGCTGGGCGATTGCCTACAAGTATCCGCCAGAAGAGGTCACCACGGACCTGCTGGACATTCGAGTCTCCATCGGCCGAACTGGTCGTGCGACGCCATATGCCGTGATGAAGCCGGTCTTCGTGGCCGGGTCAACTGTCGAGATGGCGACGCTACACAACCCTTCCGAGGTGCACCGAAAGGGTGTGCTCATCGGGGACCGTGTGACCATCCGCAAGGCCGGTGACGTGATTCCAGAGGTACTCGGCCCCGTAGCCGATCTCCGAGATGGTAGCGAGCGAAAGTACATTTACCCGACTCTCTGCCCCGAGTGCGGTACTCGTTTGGCTCCGGCAAAGGACAGCGATGCCGATTGGCGTTGCCCCAATACCCGCTACTGTCCAGGTCAGCTGCGGCGTCGAATTGAATTCCTCGCCTCCCGCTCCGGGTTCGATATCGAAAACCTGGGGGAGAGGGGCGCTGCCGATTTGATTCATCGCGGCGTGCTTGCCGACGAGTCCCGCCTCTTCGACCTCACCGAGGAAGATTTGCTCGGCACTGAGGTCTACACTACGGCTTCGCGGAAAACCCTGAACGCCAATGGTAAGAAACTGTTGGCCAACATCGAGGCAGCTAAGGATAAAGAGCTGTGGCGCGTATTGGTCAGCCTGTCCATTCGTCATGTGGGTCCAACAGTGGCGCGGACCTTGGCACAGAAGTTCGGCTCGATGGAGGCGCTGCGCGCTGCGAGCCGCGAGGAGATTTCGGCCATCGATGGCATTGGCGAGATCATCGGCGATTCCGTGGCTGACTGGTTCGAGGTGGACTGGCACCGCGAGGTTGTCGAGCGCTGGGAAGCTGCCGGTGTGCGTATGGCCGATGAGGTCGCCGATCGTCCAGATCAGGTGCTAGAGGGATTGACCGTGGTAGTCACCGGCTCTTTGGAGGACTTCACTCGCGACAGCGCGAAGGAAGCCGTTATCTCCCGTGGCGGTAAGGCCGCAGGGTCGGTGTCGAAGAAGACCGACTACGTGGTGGTTGGCGAAAACGCCGGTTCCAAGGCCACAAAGGCCGAGGAGCTGGGCTTGCCCATCCTCGACGAGGATGGGTTCAAGCGATTGCTGGAAACTGGTCAGGCCTAGCTGGGGCTTGGCCCAGCCAGGATTTGACCCAGCCGGGGCCTAAATCTTGGTCTCTTCCAGCTTCCAGACCTCATTGGCGTAATCGCGGATGGTGCGGTCGGAGGAGAAGCGGCCCGAACGGATGATGTTCAGGAAGCACTTCTTGGCCCACGCCAGCTCGTCGCGGTAGTCCTCCGCCATGCGGTCGCGGGTTTCGCGGTAGTCAGCGAAGTCGCCGAGGACGTAGTAAACGTCGGCCGGCTCGTACCCGTTGGACTCCAGCAGCGAGAAGTGTAGGTCGTGGAACATTCCGCTGCCACCGTCAGCAAAAGTGCCGTCGACAAGCGAATCGACAGCGCGCTTGAGCCCCGGCACCGTTTCGTAAGTGCCACGCGGGCTGTAGGTGCGGCGCAGCTCCGGCAGTTCCTCTTCCAGCGCACCGAAGATGTAGGCGTTCTCTTCGCCGGCGGCGTCGACGATTTCGACGTTTGCGCCGTCCATGGTGCCCAGCGTCAGTGCGCCGTTCATCATGAACTTCATGTTCGAGGTACCCGAAGCCTCCTTACCGGCAGTGGAAATCTGCTCGGAGACGTCGGTGGCTGGGATGATGTGCTCTGCCGGGGTGACGTTGTAGTTCTCAACGAAGGCGACCTGCAGGCGACCGTCCATGTCCGGATCGTTGTTGACCTTGTCCGCGATAGCGTTGATGAACTTAATGATGGCCTTCGCGCGAACGTAGCCTGGGGCGGCCTTGGCACCGAAGATGAACACGCGCGGTGGCACGTCCAGCGCTGGGTCTTCCTTGATGCGGTAGTAGAGATCCAGGATGTAGAGCGCGTTGAGAAGCTGGCGCTTGTACTCGTGCAGACGCTTAATCTGGGTATCGAAGATGGCGTCCGGGTTCACCGAAATACCCTGGCGGTGTTCCAGCCAGGTGGCGAAGTCCTTCTTGTTCTCGTGCTTGATGTCGAGAATCTCACGCAACACGGCCTCGTCGTCAGCAAACTTTTCGAGCTCAGCGAGCTTGTCCAGGTCGGTGACCCAGGCGTCCGAACCCGACAGGCGAGTCAGCAGTGCCGACAGGCGCGGGTTGCACTGGTTGAGCCAGCGGCGCGGGGTGACTCCGTTGGTCTTGTTGTTGAAGCGCTCCGGCCAGATATCGTGCCAGTCCTTCAACGTTTCGCGCTTAATGATTTCCGTGTGCAGAGCGGCAACACCGTTGATGGAGTACGCGGCGTAGCAGGCAATCCATGCCATGTGGATACGCCCGTGGGAAATCGGCGCCATGTAGTCAATCTTGCCCTGGTCGAAGCCGCGCTCCGCGAGGTCTTCGCGGAAGCGGCGGTCGATCTCACGGGTGATCTCCAGAACGCGGCCGAAGAGACGGTCAAAAATGGAGTATTCCCAGGTCTCCAACGCTTCTGCCAGAACGGTGTGGTTGGTGTAGGCGAAGGTGTTGGACACGACGTTCCAGGCGTCGTCCCAGCTCATATCGTGCTCATCCAGGAGCAGACGCATCAGCTCTGGGATCGCGAGCACCGGGTGGGTGTCATTGAGCTGAATGGAGTTGTACTTGTGGAAATCGCGCAGGTCCTCGCCGTGATTCTCGATGTAAGAATCAATCATCGTCTGCAGCGAAGCCGAGACGAAGAAGTACTGCTGGCGAACGCGCAGGACCTTGCCGTCATAGGTCGAGTCATTCGGGTAGAGCACGCGGCACAGGTCATGGACGCGCTCCCGTTCGACAATGGCGTCGGTGAAACGCTGTGAGTTGAAGGCGTCATAGTCGAACTCACGCATTGGCTCCGAGTGCCACAGGCGCAGTGTGCCGACGTTATCGGTGCCATAGCCGGTAATTGGCATGTCATATGGAACAGCGCGCACGACCAGGTCATCAAAGGTGACAATCTTGGACAGTTCCTCGCGACGAATAACGAAGGGGTAGCCCTCTTCCATCCACGGATCCGGGTGCTCATCCTGGAAGCCGTTTTCAAAGCTCTGCTTGAACAGACCGTAGCGGTAGAGGATGCCATAACCGGTCACCGGCAGATTCTGCGTGGCACAGGAATCCAGGAAGCAGGCGGCCAGACGCCCCAGGCCACCGTTACCGAGAGCGGCGTCGTGTTCGGCCTCGAGCACGTCTGTCAGATTCTTGCCGTACTTTTCCACCGCAGCGGAGGCCTCATCCACGAGGCCTGCATTGAGCAGGTTGTTCAGCAGGGCGCGACCCATGAGGAACTCGGCGGAGAAGTAGTGCTGCTGGCGGGTAGCAGCGTATGCCTCCGTGGTGCGCTGCCAGTTGTCCGCTAGGTCATCGACAACAACCCGTGACAGACCGGACCAGAATTCCATCTCAGTGGACGACTGGGGGACACGGCCGGATTCGGCACGCACGTGGGATCCGACGAGGTCACTCAAGTTCGACATCAAAGAAGCTCCTTATTGACTGGTATCATTTCCAGACTTTACCGCTAAGCGTGAATCACTGCGCTCCATAGGGGAGGAGCCATAGGGTAAGAGCTTCGAGCAGAAGGGAGCAGCCCACAGAAGGGAGCAGCCCACTAGCCGCTGCTAGTCGATAATCGCACCGACAATCGTGCCAATACGTCCCAAGTGCTCAACCTCACTTGGCAGGAAGTCTGGCCCGCCGGGCCGGCCAATAACGAGAACGAGGCCCTTGCCCATTGGGGTAGCGGCAATGGAGGAGTCCATAACCGTCCAGTCCTCCGGAAGCCACGTTTCTTCGTCCGGATCCAGGTTTCGTGGCGAGTCAATCGGGGCTTCCGGCAGAGTCCGGCCGTTATCCTCTGGAGCAGCGGTAGAGGAAGCGCGACGTACCCACCGGCCATCGCTCTGTTCGCCGAGGACGATAGCCCAGCCGGCAGTCATAGTCTGAGGCAGGCCGTCGACGACATCTCCGAGGGCACGATCCAAATTCTTCGTGTGCTGTGAGAACTTGGCCAGCAGCGCAATCTGTCCGCGGCGGTCGACCGAGCCGGAAAAAGGCCTAATTGAATCGACTTCCACTCCGCTAATGGACTGAGCCGCCGTAATCAGTGTGTCTGGGAGCAGGCCCATGGGCAGGTCAACCACGATGTCGTCGACAACAACGCCATTAGCGCCGTAATCTACGACATCGACACTGCGAATATCACCCTCTACTTCGCCCAGGGCAGCCGCGACGTAGCCAAGTGCGCCTGGTTCGTCGGGAAGCTGGATGCGAAGGAGGTAACTCATGGCTGTGTGTACAACCTTTCGAATAATTGAGAGTGATTCTTGCGGTGTAACTATAGAAGTAGTGATTTAGGCTACAGGGTAAACCTTTGAAATGTAAGACCCTGCGGACAACTACTTGGCGACAACGACTACTGTTGGCAAGTACAGCCCGCTCGCGCGGTTCAAAATCAGTTTCAACTAAACTTCTGTGCACTAGCTTCGTACGAAGAAATGAAAGGGGTACTAGCGTGCCAGCTATCTCACGCGATGAGGTCGCACACCTAGCGCGATTGTCCCGTCTGGCTCTGACTGACGCGGAACTCGACGAGTTCGCCGGTCAGATCGACGGCATTATTAACCACGTCCAGGCCGTTCAAAAGGTGGCTGCGGATGATGTGGAACCGATGAGTCACCCCTCTTCGCTGTCCGGTGTGATGCGCGAGGACGTCGTCAAGCCGACGCTGACTGCGGAGCAGGCGCTGGACCAGGCGCCGTCGCAGGACCGCCAGCGCTTCGAAGTTCCCCAGATTCTCGGCGAGTAGGAGTACGTGGAAGAAATGATTGCAGCTAACCCGAACCTGCATGCCGCTGTTGCTGAGGACCCGATTCTGGGGCTGAGCGCTTTTGAGCTCGCACAGAAGATTCACGCTCGTGAGCTGACCTCGGTAGAGGTCACCCAGGCGTTCCTCGACCGTATCGCGGCAATTGATGAGGACATTCACGCATTCCTGCACGTCGGTGCCGAAGAGGCCCTGGCTGCAGCTCGCAAGGTCGATGAGTCGCTGGATGCTGGCGAGGAGCCAGCCTCCGCGCTGGCCGGTGTTCCGCTGGCACTGAAGGATGTCTTCACTACCACCGATGCGCCGACCACCTGCGCTTCCAAGATGCTCGAGGGCTACATGAGCCCTTACGACGCAACGGTTACTGCCAAGTTGCGTGCAGCTGGCATCCCAATCCTGGGTAAGACCAACATGGATGAGTTCGCGATGGGCTCGTCGACTGAGAACTCCGCTTACGGTCCGACTCACAACCCGTGGGATGTCGAGCGCACCGCAGGCGGTTCCGGTGGTGGCTCTTCCGCGGCGCTGGCCTCCGGTATGGCTCCGCTGGCTATTGGTACTGACACCGGTGGCTCGATTCGTCAGCCAGCAGCTCTGACCGCAACGGTCGGTGTGAAGCCGACCTACGGCACGGTATCCCGCTACGGCCTGGTCGCTTGTGCCTCCTCACTGGACCAGGGTGGCCCGACCGCGCGTACCGTTCTGGACACCGCGCTGCTGCACGAAATCATTGCTGGCCACGACGAGAACGACTCGACCTCCACGGAGCAGCCAATTGCCGATGTGGTTGCTGCTGCCAAGGAAGGTGCTACCGGTGACCTCACGGGGGTAAAGGTCGGCATCGTCAAGCAGTTTGACCGCACCGAGGGGTACCAGGCCGGCGTACTGGATAGCTTCCACGAGGCCGTCGACAAGCTTAAGGAAGCTGGCGCTGAGGTCGTCGAGGTCGATTGCCCGAACTTTGACCACGCTCTGAGCGCGTACTACCTGATTCTGCCGTGTGAGGTCAGCTCCAACCTGGCTCGTTTCGACGGCATGCGTTACGGCCAGCGTGTTGGTGATGACGGTACGCACTCCGCCGATGAGGTCATGGCTATGACCCGTGCCGCTGGTTTCGGCGATGAGGTTAAGCGACGCATCATCATTGGTACCTACGCGCTATCGGTCGGTTACTACGACGCCTACTACATCCAGGCACAGCGCGTCCGTACCCTGATTCAGCAGGACTTCGAGCGGGCCTTCGAACAGGTAGATGTCCTGATCTCGCCGACCACTCCGACCACTGCGTTTAAGTTGGGCGAGAAGGTTGACGACCCGCTGAGCATGTACATGTTCGACCTGTGTACTCTGCCGCTCAACCTGGCCGGCATGTGTGGCATGTCCGTGCCGTCGGGCCTGGCTGAAGACACGGGCCTGCCGGTAGGCCTGCAGATTATGGCTCCGCGCCACGGTGACGATCGTCTGTACAAGGTCGGCGCTGCCTACGAAAAGGTTCGCGGCTCGATTGCATAAAAGCGCTCAATAAGCGTTAGTCGGTTTTCTGCAACCGTCGTTTTCTCACTGAAGTGGGAGAGCGGCGGTTGTTGTCGCGTCACGGGAAGTTTCATGCATGCGCAGGAACGCAAACATGGAGAGAGTCAGAATTAAAAACCCACCACGATTTATGCCTTGGATCTATGGGCTGGTCATTGTCATAGCCATTGCCGTCAGTCTGGTCGCTGCGGTGGTCTTCGGCTCGGCGGATATCACCTGGTCCACCACGACACAGGTCATTTCGCATCACATCTTCGGTACTGAGCTCGATGAATCTGTGCCCGCCAGTTCGGACACCATCGTCTGGAATCTCCGCGCTCCCCGGGGTATTCTCGCAGCGATTGTAGGGGCGGGGCTAGCTGTCTCCGGTGTGGCTATGCAGACATTGGTCCGTAACCCGTTGGCAGACCCATATCTGCTAGGTATTTCCGCCGGCGCCGGTGCCGGTGCGACCGCGGTGATTATCTTTGGTGCTTTCTCCGGTAGCCCCATCGCGCCGCTGACATTCGGCGCACTCCTCGGTGCAGTCATGGCCACCCTCGCAGTCGGTGCTTTCGCCACTGCAGGCGGTGGGCTGACTCCGCTGCGCTTGGTGCTCTCTGGCGTTGTGCTCTCCGCTGCGTTTTCCGCGCTGAGTAGCTTCATGGTCTTCGCTGGGCCAGACCCGAGGGCCGCGCAGTCCGTGATGTTTTGGATGCTGGGCTCTGTTGCCGGTGCGACATGGCTGAAGACGCTGTTCCCGCTCATTGTCCTCATCGCAGTACTGTTGTTTTTCCTGGTCAAAGCCCGTCATCTGGACGCGCTGGCAACTGGTGAGAGCACCGCCGCGGCCGTAGGTATTGATGTTTCTCGGCTACGCACACAGGTATTTGTGCTCCAGGCTGTCCTCGTTGGCACGCTCGTTGCGGTCTCTGGCGGCATCGGGTTTGTCGGCCTGGTGATTCCACACTTGACCCGCATCTTGGTAGGGGCCACGCACCGCGTTGTCCTACCGGTTGCTGCACTCATGGGTGGACTGTTTCTCATCTGGGTGGACATCATCGCGCGCGTAGTGGGTGGAAGCCAGGAAATGCCGCTGGGAGTAGTCACGGGATTGGTTGGCGCACCACTTTTCCTCTACCTCATGAGCCGCTCGCACTACAGCTACGGAGGTGCCGAGTAAATGAGCGCTCTACAAAAATCTGTACTCGCCGCTAAAGATGTGCGCTGTGATATCGCTGGGCGCACGATTGTCAGCGGAGTCAACCTCAACTTCGGTGCAGAACCCATGACCGCCATCATTGGTGTTAACGGCGCGGGTAAATCCACGTTGCTGCGTGCGCTCGGTGGAATCACGAAACCGGCCACGGGCGAGGTCGAGATTAACGGCAAATCGATGAGCTCAATCAGCTCGAAGCACCGCGCCCGCGATTTGGCTTTCGTCGCGCAAAACGAGGTTCCACCCGCCGAAATGCGCGTGCGCGACTTTGTCTCCCTGGGGCGCTTGCCCTACCAGCGCCTTTTTGGTGGCAACACCGCCGAGGACAATTCCCACGTCGACCGTGCGCTGGAGCTCGTGGGGTTGGAAGCGGTTGCGCAACGCCTGTGTGGGCAACTCTCGGGTGGGCAACGTCGTCGCGTGTGTCTGGCGCGTGCCATCGCCCAGGACTCGCCAATCATGCTTCTCGACGAGCCCACTAACCACCTCGACGTGCGCCATCAACAATCCGTCCTCCGCCTGGCCCGCTCCAGCGGAGCGTGTGTCATTGCCGCGATCCACGACTTGGATCTGGTGATGAACCACTTCGACCGCGTCATCGTGGTCGCGGACGGCGGTATCGCGGCCGACGGCATTCCCGCAGAAGTGCTTACCCGCGACTTTGTCGCCCAAATCTTTCAGGTTGAATCCTGTCAGCTCAATTCCCCCGCTGGCCGCCGCCACCTCGCAATCGATAGCGAGCTGGATGCTGCCACCATCAACTAGGAGTACTCCCTTGAATAACGCACATGCTTTCCGACGTCCGCTTCGTGCCTCAGCAGCTGGTATCGCTGTGGCTGCTCTGGCATTCGGAGCCGCCGCCTGTGGCTCTGATGAGGGAACGCAGGCCTCGTCGTCAGGCCTTACCCTCACCAACTGCGGTGAAGAAGTCAGCTACCCGGGTGTAGCTAAAAAGCTGCTGATTAATGACGGCAATATTGCTTCGCTGGCGCTGGCTGTCGGTGCTGCGGATGAGATCACAGCGGTGAGCTCTATGGCCTCGCATCTGCCGGTGTTGACCGCAGCTTATGGCGATGCAATTGCGCAGAAGCCAGAAGTTGCGAAGGAATACCCGAATCTGGAGCAGGTCATTGCGGCCGAACCGGATGTGATGCTGACGGGCTGGGGCTATGGCTTTAGTGAAGACAAGGGCATTACCCCGGAATCGCTTTCCGAGCACGGTATCGGTGCCTACACCCTGACGGAATCTTGCCGTACTGGTGACGCAGCCTCGGCGGGCAAGGAAGGCAGTGGCGACCCGGGGCATACTCGTGGTCTGGTGGATCCGTGGGAAGCTGTCAAAATTGATTTGAAGAATATCGCTACCTTGACCGGACACGACGGTGAGGGCGACAAGGTTATTGCAGATATTGATAACCGACTGCAGGCCCTGGATGCCGCGCCAAAGGGAGATAAGAAGCCAGTGGGCTTCCTCTTTGATTCTGTCGGTGAAGCACCATTTACCTCGGGTTCCTTTGGCGCACCGCAGGGCATCCTGGAAAAGGCCGGTGCAATCAATGCGACCGAGTCGATTAAGGACACTTGGACTACGACCTCCTGGGAGCATGTCGCGGAGATGAATCCTGACTTCATCGCGCTTGTGGACTACCCAGGTCAGACCTTCGAAGAGAAAATCAAGGTTTTGCGCACGAATCCGGCAACGAAGGATCTCGAGGCGGTCAAGGAGAACCGCTTTATTAACCTGCCGATTGCATTGTGGACGGAGTCTCCGCTGAACGTCGATGCCGCAGAGTACGTGCGCAAGGCGCTCGAGGAATATGGTCTTGTGCCGGCGTCGGAGGTGACGACGAAGATGGAGCTACCGTCTGAGCTACCAGGGCAGGAGTACCTGCAGAAGTAGTTTCGACCAAGGCCGTCAAGCACGAACTGACTAACGCGACTAAGGTGGGCATCATGCGAATTGCGACCCTTACCTCCGGTGGAGATTGTCCCGGTCTGAATGCCGTTATCCGTGCAATTGTCCGTACCAGCTCGAGCGAGTACGGCTCAACCGTCGTCGGTTTTGAGGACGGTTGGATTGGTCTTATGGAAGACCGTAGGGTCCAGCTTTACGACGATGAGCGGATTGACCGTATGCTGCTGCGTGGCGGCACGATGCTGGGCACCGGCCGCGTGCATCCGGACATTCTCATGTCTAACCTCGACCGCATCAAGGAAAATCTCTCTGATGCGGGTATCGATGCCCTGATCCCAATCGGTGGCGAAGGTACGCTGAAGGCCGGCAAGTGGCTTTCGGACAATGGGGTGCCGGTCGTCGGTGTTCCGAAGACTATTGATAATGACGTCAACGGTACGGACTACACCTTCGGTTTCGACACGGCTGTGGCTGTTGCCACCGACGCGGTTGACCGTCTGCACACCACTGCGGAATCCCACCAGCGCGTCATGATTGTTGAGGTCATGGGTCGACACGTGGGCTGGATCGCTTTGCATGCGGGTATGGCCGGCGGTGCTCACCACATTGTCATTCCGGAAAAGCCATTCGACATCAACGAGATTGTGAAGTCGATGGAGCGCCGTTTCCAGATGGGTGAGAAGTACGGCATTATCGTCGTCGCTGAGGGCGCCACCCCGAAGCCGGGCACCATGGAGTACGAAGAGGGCGGTGTCGACCAGTTCGGCCACCAAACCTTCAACGGCATTGGTCAGGTTATTGGTGCGGAGATTAAGAAGCGCACCGGGTACGACGTTCGCACCACGGTGCTGGGTCACATTCAGCGTGGCGGTACGCCGACTGCGTACGACCGCGTGCTTGCTACCCGCTACGGTGTCCACGCCACCCGAGCAGTACACGAGGGGGACTTCGGCAAGATCGTCGCTCTGCACGGTGAGAACATCGAGCGTATCGACATCGACGATGCGGTTGCTGAGTTGAAGGTTGTGCCGGATGGCCGTTACCGCGCAGCTGCTGCGCTGTTTGGTTAAACGCGTCGGTTAAGCACGCGTTGCTAAACATTTAGGCACATCTTCGTAACAAAATAGGCTTACTGCCCGAGCTGGTGTATCAATCACCAGCTCGGGCAGTATGCTTTGTAAGGTTCCGGTTTTTGAAAAATAGACTTATATTTAGGATTTTCTCGTTATGTGGAAAAGAGCCACAACAATCGCGATGGCCTTTGTCGGCCTAACTGTCGGTGCCGGATTCGCATCCGGCCAGGAAATGATGCAGTACTTCGTGGCATTTGGCACTAACGGCTTGTGGGGCGTGGTACTTGCCTCCGTCGTGATGATTGCCAGTGGCCTGGCAGTGCTGTCAATTGCCAGCTACTTGCAGGCTGATGAGCACTCCGAGGTCTTCGACGTAATCACCCGCAGTTGGGTTTCGAAGATTTTGGATATCGCCGTGATGATCACGCTGTTCTGTACCGGCTTCGTCATGTTCGCCGGTGCCGGTGCGAACTTGAACCAGCAGTTCGGACTTGAGGTGTGGATCGGCGCCGTCATCATGGTTGCCCTGACTTTGGGTGTAGGCATGCTGGATGCCGACAAGGTCAGCCGCGTGATTGGCATGATCACTCCATTCATTATCGTGTTCCTGCTTGGAGCCGGTATCTACACTTTGTTCACCACCGACACGTCGATGTCGGAGGCCGCGCAGTACACCAATGAACTGTCGACATCGCTGCCACACTGGTCTATTTCTGCCCTGAACTATGTCGGTTTCTGTGTGATGGTGGCCGTATCGATGTCGATTGTCATCGGCGGTAGCTACCTGAATCCGCGTGAAGCTGGCATCGGTGGTCTCATGGGCGGGAGCATCTATGCAGGTCTGCTGACGCTGGTGACCTTTGCCCTCTTCTTCAAGGTCAAGGATGTTGGCCACGAAGAT
Source organism: Corynebacterium sp. MSK032 (assembly GCF_030232065.1). Classification (NCBI taxonomy): domain Bacteria; kingdom Bacillati; phylum Actinomycetota; class Actinomycetes; order Mycobacteriales; family Corynebacteriaceae; genus Corynebacterium; species Corynebacterium sp. MSK032. The sequence goes on from NZ_JASPJR010000001.1 coordinate 206,699, forward strand.
ATGCCGACCCTGGCAATCGTCAATGACATCCACCCGGTCCTGGGTACCGTGATGGCAATCATCATCTACGCCATGATTTTTAACACGGCCATTGGCATGTTCTACGCGCTGGGCCGCCGCCTAACACGCAATACCCCGCACCGTTTCCGCCTGGTATTCATCGTGACCGTGCTGATTGGCTTTGGCCTAAGTTTCTTTGGGTTCAAGGCTCTGGTTGGCTCCATTTACCCGGCACTAGGCTATGTCGGTATCGCCCTAATCGTGATTCTGTGCGGTGCGTACCTGGCAGGACGCAACAAGCTGATGGAGGAGTCGAAGCGCCGCGGTCGTATCCGGAAGCTCGCACGCCGGAAGATGCATCCGAACAAGAAGTTCACCACCGCCGATCAGAAGAAGCTCGACCGCGCTTTGGCCAACTCCAACATTTCCAACGTCGATCTTCAGGAGAGCGTCCGCGACGACATCGTCGAGGAACTGGTCAGCGACGATAATGTTGAATTCACCGAGGATGACGCCGAGCGCATCGTAGAAAAGGATAATGAGCGCCTGGAGAAACTTTCCGAAATCGAGGAAGCCTCCGATGATGACAATCCTCGCGAGACCGCGAGGGACTCCTTCCCAGGCGAGGCCACAGCCACTGCGCCGAAGAAGCTTGCCGGACAGACTAAGAATGCATTCAAGCGCGTGGCTCACCCTAAGCCGAAGAAAGAAAAGTAACTAGCGCGACTAGGCAGCTCGAATATTTAGGCAGCTTGAAAATAGAAGGCATCGCACCGGTAGGGAAGGGCGATGCCTTCTTCGTATGTGTGCCCCAAGTGTTCGTGGAGATACCAATGCAAGTTCGCCTCCACCTTGGCGCGAGTGGCGGGCTTGGAACGAAGCCAATAGGAACGGGTTCGTGCCAGCAGCACGATGTCCTCGATGGTCAGTGTCTGCTCCCAGGCCAGACGCACCTCATCGACTAGCTCCAGCTCCGGGTCAACCTCGGGGTAGAAGCCGGGACGCAACACGTCGCCGGCGTGCATTATGCGGCTGAGCCGATGCACCCACGGTACGGAAACATCCAAGGTGTTCCACACCAACATAGCCACGCCATCCGCGCGTAGCACCCGAGTGAGTTCTTTACCTGCAGCTGTCGGGTCCACCCAGTGCCATGTCTGCGCACATGTTGCTACATCGACGCTGTTGGGCTCCAGTCCCGTGCGCTCCGCAGTGCCTTCCAGGCATTCCGCCGCTGGCACATTGTGCATCAGTGCTTGCCGCATCGCGGTGGAGGGATCGAGTGCCAGCAGGGTGGCATCGCGGTAGACGTCGGCAAGCGAGGCGGTGAGCTTCCCAGTGCCGGCGCCGATATCGGCGACTACCTGTGGGTGCGGTGCGAGACGGGTAAGCGCTTCGATGACGGTTGGAGGATATCCGGGGCGCACGCGGTGGTAGCCCGTGGCTCCGTCGGCGCTTTCCTGCAGGTCGTTGTCGAAAGTAGCGCCTGCGCGGTGGCGGTCAGCGGCGTCGCGAAACGTTGGCGTATCGCGTGCTGACGTCGGTGGAATCGGTGGGTGTTCGTTAACTCCGGGCACGACTTATACCCTAGGGCACGCGTGCGGGGCCATCGCTAGTAGACTCTACAAACATGACCGCTGCATACGCTGATGACTTGATGGACTTTGATGAGGTCCTCGAACGTTTTGACCCGGTAATGGGCATGGAGGTTCACGTCGAGCTCTCGACGAATACCAAGATGTTCTCCTCCTCCTCGGCGCACTTTGGTGCCGAGCCGAATAGCAACGTCGATCCCTGCAGCCTCGGCCTACCTGGCGCGCTGCCTGTGGTTAACCGTCAGGGCGTTGAGTGGGCCATCAAGATTGGCCTGGCGCTGAACTGCGAGATTGCTGAGTCCTCCCGCTTCGCGCGCAAGAACTACTTCTACCCGGACCAGCCGAAGAACTACCAGATTTCGCAGTACGACGAACCAATCGCCTACGACGGATATCTTGACGTTCAGCTTGACGACGGCACGGAGTTCCGTGTCGAAATCGAGCGCGCTCACATGGAAGAAGACACCGGCAAGCTGACGCACTTGGGCGGTGCCGATGGTCGTATTCACGGCGCCACGCGTTCGCTGGTGGACTGCAACCGCGCAGGTATTCCGCTGATTGAGATCGTTACTAAGCCAATTCTCGGTGCAGGGGAGCGTGCCCCAGAGGTTGCTCGTGCGTACGTTTCTGCGCTGCGTGACCTGGTGAAGTCCCTCGGTGTCTCCGATGCCCGCATGGACCAGGGCTCGATGCGTGTGGACTCCAACGTTTCCCTGCGCCCAATCGGCCAGGAGGAGTTCGGCACTCGTACTGAGACTAAGAACATCAACTCCCTGAAGTCGGTTGAACAGGCTGTTCGCTACGAGATGCAGCGCCAGGCTGCTGCGATTACTAATGGCGAGGAGATCGTTCAGGAAACCCGCCACTACCAGGAGACCGACGGCACGACCTCCAAGGGCCGCCCGAAGGAATCGCAGTCGGATTACCGCTACTTCAACGACCCGGATCTGCCACCTGTGATTGCGCCGCGTGAGTGGGTGGAGGAAATCCGCGCAACTCTGCCGGAGCTGCCGTGGGTGCGTCGTGCCCGTATTCAGGAAGAGTGGGGTCTGAAGGACGAGGAAATGCGCGACTTGGTTAACGCCGGCGCTCTCGACCTGATTGTCGACACCGTTGAGGCTGGTGCCGGCCCGGCTGAGGCTCGTTCCTGGTGGGTCGCTTACCTGGCACAGAAGGCCAACGAGGCAGGCGTGGAGCTGGCTGAGCTCGCGATTACCCCGGCACAGGTTGCACGTGTGATTGCACTGATTGAAGAGGGCAAGCTGACCAACAAGCTGGCCCGTAAGGCCGTCGACGGCGTGCTCGCAGGCGAGGGCGATGTTGATGAGGTCGTTGCTGCCCGTGGCCTGGAGGTCGTTCGCGACGACGGTGCTATTGAGAAGGCCGTCGACGATGCACTGGCTGCTAACCCGGACATCGTCGAGAAGTACCGAGCTGGCAACAAGAAGGTCGTCGGTGCCATCGTGGGGCAGGTCATGAAGGCCACCCGTGGCAAGGCAGACCCGGCTCAGGTCAACCAGCTGATTGCGAAGAAGCTGAGCTAGCCTCCCTGAAAGCTAATCCGGGGAACCGCCGGCGGCACCATCGCTCGGCAGTCTGACGACGCGTTCGTCGGACTCCGACGGTTGTGCCCCGGCGGTTTTGTTGGTCGTGGCACCCCAAACTTCAATACCCTGATTCGCTGCGACAGCCGCTACATACGAGATGTGGCCGAAGTCGCCGTCGACAAGCACTTCAGGGGAACCCTTGACCTCCCACGCCGCGTCGGGCCCACTTGACTTCGGACCCACCGGCATGGAGATGACCTTCTGCGCGTCTGGGATGGCAATGACCACGCGGTCACCCATCACTGCGCATCCACCGATGGAATCGTTCAGGTCCACACCGCCGAGGGGGTTAATCACAGGGCCGGTGAGCTGAACCAGCTGTGGGGTGCCGTCGAGAATGGCGGTTGCCAACGGCGGCATTCCGTCCGGACCATGGCAGAACTGCTGAAACTCAATGCCTGGATCTCCCACGAGCAATTTGCGCGGGGACAGGGTGTCCGAAGTTCGGTCAAAATAGATTCCGAGAATGCCAGGCTCGCTGAGGTCCGGAAGTTCGCGCACATCGGCGGTGCCGCCCTCTACGAGGGTGACGCGCGCAATGGTGTCGTCGTTACGCAAAACAAAGACCTGACGGTCCTCTTCAACCGAGGGACTGGGCAGCAGTTGTTTTGCAGGGGCGCCGAGCCGTGCGACCTCACGCGGTCTCTTACCCGGTGCGACAACGGTGAGCGCACCGTCGTCGGTGGCGACGAGAGCCTCCCCAGGGCCGGTTGAGGCTAGCGCGGTGGTAAGCGGTAGGCAGGCCGCGAGAGTGACATCGTCGAGGTCGCAGGGACCTTTGTCTTTGGCTTTGCTTTCCGTGGTCGGGACCGGGGTAGAGGGCAAATCAGGGGAGGAAAACTTCGGCATGGCAATGCCTGTCGGTTCTGACTTGTCTTCAGTAAACGGCAACTCAAGCGCGCTCGAGGCACTCATGCAGCCGGAAAGAGAGACCATCCCGACAACACCAGCAGCGAGTGCAGCACGACGATGCCGCCCGCGAGCGCGAGCCTGTGCACTGCTGGTGTGGACGAGGTGGAATCCCATAGGCATACACAATACAGTCTCGTTTCACGGCCACGCCTGCGACCAAAAGTGAGGCAGTAGTTTTAATGTGGACGATGTGAGCGACTCAGAGAAGTACCCGAACGACCGCGCCCTCGAGAATGTGGAGGACGGATTCGATGACGATCTCGACGTCCCGACCTACCGCAAGCTCGCTGAGCCAATGAACGAAGAAACAAACCGTGACGACAGCGACAACACCGCAACGCAGATTTTTCCGGGTGTGCCGGAAAAGCGCGTAGAGGAGGAGTCGGAGGCGGAGGTAGACCAAGAAAACCTGCCGCCGGAAGCCGAGACCGATAGCGGTGCTGAAGCCGAGGCGGAAACCGAGTCTGAAACAGAAACAGTGACCGAGCCGAGCCCCGAGCCGGAGCCTGAAGTTCAGGAAGCCCCGAAGAAGCGCTACGACGCCTACGCCGCTGCAGGCCGCACGGCACCTCAGGTGATTAGCCCTGCCGGTAAGCCTTCGCCACAGGATGAACAGGTCGAAACTGAATTGGCACCCGAGGCCGATAAAGAGTCGGAGGTAGCCCCGGAGTCGGAGGCGACCGAAATCTTTGAGCAGCCGGCCCGTAGCGAGCGCGTCGATTCAGATGAGGATTTCAGTCAGCCGACGCAAGCCTTCTCGGCTTCTGAAGCGGCAGCCGCGTCCGCAGCGGGAACTGCCGCAAATAAGTCGGAAGCACAGTCAGCATTCGACGATGAGGCGGAGTCAACCTATGGCTCTGCACGCAATTCCGCAGCTGAGACTCAGTATTTCGATGAATCGGATTTCGCTGAACCGGCTGCCTCTCGCGATACCGCTGGTGCCGCTGGTGTTGCAGGAGCAGGCGTAGGGGCCGCCGGGGCAACTGCTGCTACGACTACCGCCGCTGCTGACGACGATGAAGACACGGACTTTTACGACGACAACGAACCGGAGCACCGTCGCGGCACCACCGATTTCGGCCTTCTGCTGCTGCGTCTTGGATTGGGTGCGCTGTTGTTGGTCCATGGCCTGACAACGCTGCTCGGCTGGGGTAACTCCGGTGGCACCACTGCGCTGGAGACACAGTTTAGCCAGAACAACTTCGCCCTCGGCCCTGTGATGGCCACTGCCATCCCAACGGTTCAGCTCATCGCGGGTGCCCTGCTCATCTTAGGGCTTGCGACACCGCTGGCCGCAGCATTGGCGCTGGCATTGTCCGCCTACCTCAGCATGTTTGATGTGGCTACCTCTGCCAATGGCGTGAATATCGTCGGCCAAGATTCCAGCAACCTTCAGCTACAACTGTTGATGACCGCCATGGCACTTGGCTTGCAGTTCACCGGTCCGGGCCGCATTGGTATCGACTTCGGACGCGGCTGGGCTCGTCGCCCACTGGCATCGTCTTGGATCTTCGGAATTCTGTCCATCGCTGCAGCAATTGGCCTGTGGTGGCTGACGACCAGCACGCTGCCGTTTGTTGGCTAAGGCAGCTCGCAGCTACACAAACAGTCGAGCGGCCTAAACTAGGTTCTCGGTTAGGGGCGGGGTACAATGCCCCCTATGCCAAAGTCGAGACACGCACTAAAGACCACCCTCGCGGTGGTCTTTTTCATGTCTTCGATAGGCGCGACAACGTCGATCCACTCACCGTCGGCAGCTGCTGCCGACGAGCACAGTGAGGTTGCAGTCTCCGTCTCGTCGGCAAGCGTCTGGCCGACACATCAGGTGAGTCTGCCACGCATGGACCTCAACGCCGAAGGGTTGATTGAGACTGACCCACGCACGCAAATGGCGGTGAGCTACGAGCCGGTGGGCGTGGGGTACAGCAGCCAGGCATCGCAACGCCCGCTGCCGGCGCTATCCCTGATTAAGTTGTATATCGGTCAGTATGTGCTCGAACACGGCACTGCCGACGATGCCGAGCGCGTCGAAAAGATGATTTCGCGTTCCGACGACGATTTGGCAGCCGACTTCTACCGGAAGTACCCGGAATCAGTCGATTCCGTTGCGACCGAGTACGGCCTGTTCAACACCTCCGGCGGAGAAAAGTGGGGAGTATCGAGGACCACCGCGGACGATGTGGTGTCTTTTATTTCCCAGCTTCGTCTGAAGCATCCTAATTCTGAGGTGCTTGAGGCGATGCGACACTGGTCGCCGATTGCTGCCGATGGCTATCGACAGAATTTTGGTCTTGCCGGCCTGCCCGGTTCTGAAGGCGCGAAGATGGGCTGGTCCAACCGGCGTTCGTGGCACTCTTCCGTTGTTTTTGGCCCCGGATATGTAATGGCGGCCATTACCGAGGGCGGCAAATATGCACATACCGAGGACGTCGCTGAGGGGATTGCTGACGTCGAGTACCGGGATTTGGTGAAGCCCACGCGGAAGACTGGGCGCAAAGCTACCCTAGAAACGCCAAAGGCCCGTGCGGTAAGCACAGGCCTTTAAGCGGATTTGATCTAGCTAGTCGACAATGCGGACCGCGCCCTTATCCGCACTGGACGCCATCTTGGCGTATGCGCGTAGCGCCTTGGACACCTTGCGCGGACGCGGCTTGTGCGGAGTAAACGGCTTGTCGCGCTTGAGCTCCTCATCGCGGCGAGCGGCCAGCTCCTCGTCGGACACCTGAATCTCGAGGCGTCGTTCAGCGACATCGATGTACACCGGGTCGCCGTTGCGGACGAGACCGATTGCACCGCCGGCAGCGGCCTCCGGGGAAACGTGGCCGATAGACAGTCCGGAGGAACCGCCGGAGAAGCGACCATCGGTGACCAGTGCACAGACCTTACCCAGGCCAGCGCCCTTGATGAATGCGGTCGGGTGCAGCATCTCCTGCATGCCCGGGCCACCGGAAGGACCCTCGTAGATGACAAAGAGAACTTCGCCCGGCTGCAAGGTGCGGTTCAAGATGACCGAGACAGCCTCTTCCTGGCTCTCTACGACACGAGCGGTGCCTTCGAAGTGGAACTGATCCTCGCCGATACCCGCGGTCTTCAGGACAGCACCGTCTTCGGCGATGTTGCCGCGCAGGACACACAGACCGCCTTCCTTCGTGTAGGCGTGGTCGAAGTCGCGAATGCAACCATTTACGGAGTCCGTATCTAGGCTCTCCCAGCGGTTGGACGTGGAGAACGGCTCGGTGGTGCGGACACCGCCAGGGGCTGCGTGGAACAGCTCAATCGCCTCGTCAGTGGCCTTGCCGCCGCGGATATCCCAGTTGTCCAGGTGTTCCTCCAGAGATGGGGAGTGAACGGAGCGGACATTCATTTGCAGCAGGCCCGCGCGGCGCAGTTCGCCGAGGATGGCTGGAATACCGCCGGCGCGGTGGACGTCCTCCATGTAGTAGTCCGAGTTCGGTGCCACCTTGGACAGACAAGGCACGCGGCGGGAAATGGCGTCGATGTCAGAGAGATTGAAGTCGATCTCGCCCTCCTGTGCGGCAGCGAGAATGTGCAGCACGGTGTTGGTGGAACCGCCCATGGCAACGTCGAGCGTCATTGCGTTGACAAAGGCATCGCGGTTGGCGATGTTGCGCGGCAGCACGGACTCGTCACCATCGTGGTAGTAGCTCTTCGCCAAGTCCACAATCAGTTCACCGGCGCGGGTGAACAAATCGCGACGGGCCTGCTGAGTCGCCAAGGTAGAACCGTTGCCCGGCAGGGACAGGCCGAGGGCCTCGGTCAGGCAGTTCATCGAGTTTGCGGTGAACATACCCGAGCACGATCCGCAGGTCGGGCACGCCGAGCGCTCGATGTCGAGCAGATTCTTGTCATCGACCTTGTCGTTCGCGGATGCAGAAATAGCCGAGATGAGGTCAGAGCCGGGCTTGACGACGCCATCGATAACAACCGAAGATCCCGATTCCATCGGCCCGCCGGAAACGAAGACCACCGGGATATTCAGACGCAGAGCCGCATTGAGCATGCCCGGCGTGATCTTGTCACAGTTGGAAATACAGACCAATGCGTCAGCGGTGTGAGCGTTGACCATGTACTCCACAGAGTCAGCAATAATCTCACGGGACGGCAGCGAGTAGAGCATGCCGTCGTGCCCCATCGCAATTCCGTCATCGACAGCAATGGTGTTGAACTCACGGGGGACACCGCCTGCTGCGGTCACAGCTTCTGCGACGATGTCGCCAACGTCCTTCAGGTGCACGTGCCCCGGAACGAACTGAGTGTAAGAGTTTGCAATTGCGATAATCGGCTTGCCGAAGTCGCTATCGGTCATGCCAGTTGCGCGCCATAGGGAACGCGCACCTGCAGCATTACGGCCGGCAGTGGTGACTTTAGAGCGAAGGGGAATCATGGGGGCTGCCCTTCCTAGATAGGGTGCAAGGTAATTAATTATCCATATTAATCACAAAAAGCCCCTAATGTCTCATTTCGTGGTCACTAGTGTCCGCATAATGAGATTTAGGGGCTTTGTGGACTGCTTATATGTTACTCGGCAGTGGTGTCACTTTTAGGCTTGGCACCTTTGGCTTTAGCGCTTTTAGCCTTGGCATCGGCCTCAACCTCACTGACCTTCTTCATTACCGAGTAGCCATCGCGGTCGAAAACCTCGACCTTGTCATTTTCCGCCATGCGAGCCGAAGCAATCGGATCTGGAATCAGACCGCCGGTGGCTTCCTTCAACTCCGGTAGCGAATTAAAAGAGATGGCCGGCAGGGCGATGCGCTCATCGGACTTGGTCACTGCAAAGGCGCGACCGCCCTTGTTGAAGAAGATGCCCGCAAATTCGCTCCAGGGCACCGAGCGGCGCTTGGCCAATAGGTACACCGCGGTGATACCGCGTGGTCCCACAGTGGTGCGTACTCGGAAAATCCAAAGCGTATAAATCAACGGTGCCAGGAAGGTAACGGCCAGCCACGGGGCAAAACCGGTGGCAATTACACACAGCACGAGCATGAACGCAACGATGAACAGATGCGTCTTCTGTGGGCGAAATCGCTGCGTCGCAATTTTTGGCTGTGGAGTCGAGTCAGTCATGGCCTTTGATTGTAGCGGGTAGTTCGGATTCGCCAATGCACGGTGGGCGGTTGCGCGTTATTGCGTATCAGCGGAGTTCGGTTCCGCGTTGTTAGTGGAGTCTGTCGACTGTGATCCGCCAGAGCTCTCGTTGTCGGTGTTGCTCTGGTCAGAGTCCGGCTCGGTGGAGGTGGCGGTCGAAGGTGCGCGGTTCTGCGTGCTCTGAGGCTGCTGTGAAGTCTCGGACGGCTGATTCTGTGGCGTCTGAGTCTGCTGCGAAGTCTCGGTGGGCTGCACACTCTGTGTAGTGCTAGTCGGCTGGTTCGATGACTGCGGAGCTGACGACTCTTCCGGGTCCTCTTCCTGTGTCGTTACCCGATCGCTCCACCTGCTCGGTGCCAACCATCCAGATGGGCCGTCCTCAGTTTCGACTGTCATCAGGTTCAAAACGCCGAGGACAATTAGGGTTGCCAAGAGCATGATTGTCGAAACGCGAGCACGTCCACCTGCAGAGAGGATTCGCCGGATTTTCTGGCGCGTCGTGAGCGTCTTCCAGTCAGGGTGGCTAACCAGCTTGCGGATGGCGTTGTTGCTTCCGCTGTCCTCTTGCTCGCGTCGAGCATCATCGAGGTCAGCACCCGCATGCGGCAGGTCGGATCGCTCGTTCCCGTCTTGCTTATCGACGGTCTGAGTTTCCATCAGTTTGGTTTCTGCGGTATCCGGCTGGGCAGTAGTGTCCGCTACCGCTTCGACAACTTCGGTTGGAGCGCTGTCGCCGTCGTCAAGCTGTTGTTTTTTCTCTTGCTTAGCATCGGCCTGCCTGAGCTGTTCGATCATCGTGTCATCGCGGACATGACCGGTGATTTCTTCGGCGGGAGCAAACGGGGTCTGTTGGGCGCGCTCGCCGTAGTCATCCCACCAAGTGTCGATGACTGCGGCGCGGATGGCGCGCTCGATGAGCCATTGGTCGCCCGGTTTGCAGTCGACAATCAAGCGCATAGTGACGGTCCACGGCAGGCCCATAACCGTCGGCGGATTGAGCTCCGTGGAGGACTGCAGCTTGATCTCGGAGAGAACTGCATCCTTGACGGAGTCCAGTGCGATGGCACTCTTGGCGGCGGCGACAGTGCGCTCTTCCAGGTCCTTAATGGAGCCACCGGCGGTCATCGGTACGGGAACTTCAACAACAGCACGGGACCACTGTGAGGAGTAGTTGATACACATGCGTGCCTCGGAGTTCGGCACGATGATTTCCTCGCCGTTGAGGGTTCGGATCGTGGTGGCGCGCAATGTCATATTGACTACGTCACCTTGGACAGTGCCCGAAGGGGAGTGAAACTCTACCCAGTCTCCGATGCCGTACTGCTTCTCGGCGATGATGAACAGTCCGCCAAGGAAGTCGGCGATGACTCCCTGTGCGCCAAAACCAACAGCGGCGGAAACAACCGTCGCGGGGATAGCGGCGGCGGTCAGTGAGATTCCGAATTTCGACAGAATCGCGATGATTAAGACGAAGTATGCAATGACTTCGACGATGTAAACCACAGCGCCAATCAGTGCGCGCCGTCCCTTGGACTGCTCCTCTGAAGAGGAGATGTTTCCGTCCGCAATTGCCAGAACGAAACGTCGGATACGGGGAACAAGAATTAGCAGAATGGCCAGACATGCGATGGCAAGGCCGTTATTGGCCACCCATTGCCATGTCCGTAACAACATGTATTGCAAGAATTCCATGCCATCCACCGTAGGTCGTTCGCCTTAATATGCGCTGAGTTTAAAGGTAAAGAATTATGCATAAAGACGAGCTTTGGACTTGGGGCTTGCGGGGCTCGGGCGTGTAGGGCTCGGGTGTGCAGGCTTGGGTGTCCCCGGGGTCGTGGTCGGGGAGTTTCTGGGTAGAGTGATTCCCAAAGTTGGGGCGGGGTTCTCGTTGGAATCGGGTGGGTGCTCGGGGTGTGATACGGGTGGCGTGTCCAATTGACGGGATTGACTTCTCACTATGTGGACGTTAGGGTTGTAGCCAACGCCACATTCGTAGCTTCTTTGCGTGAATGTGTGTTGAGTAGTTGCCCACCATGATCCAGGAGCGAAATCGTGAACGCGCACGAGCAGCACACCCCATCGCCCGCCCAATTCGCGGCTAAGGCGCGCACCAGCGCCCCCGAGCGAATTTCTGGTGCACAAGCCATTGTCCGATCCCTTGAAGAGCTCGGCGTCGAGGTAGCCTTCGGTATTCCCGGTGGTGCAGTGCTTCCGCTCTACGATCCGATTTATGACTCGGAAAAGCTCCGCCACGTCCTGGTGCGCCACGAGCAGGGAGCTGGCCACGCTGCCACTGGTTACGCGCAGGTTTCCGGCAAGGTTGGTGTCTGTATCGCGACTTCCGGCCCGGGTGCTACTAACCTGGTGACCCCGCTCGCGGATGCTCAGATGGACTCCGTTCCGGTTGTCGCTATCACTGGTCAGGTCGGTCGCCCGCTGCTGGGTACTGACGCTTTCCAGGAGGCTGACATCCGCGGTGTGACCATGCCGATTACGAAGCACAACTTCATGGTCACCGAAGCTGAGGACATCCCGCGCGCGCTCGCTGAGGCATTCCACCTGGCTTCTTCTGGTCGTCCAGGTCCGGTTCTGGTCGATGTCCCGAAGGACCTCCAGAACACGATGATCGACTTCACCTGGCCACCGGAGATCAACCTGCCGGGTTACCGTCCGGTGACAACCCCGCACCAGCGACAGATCGACGAAGCCGCTGAGATGATTGCTGCGGCAAAGCGTCCGGTGCTCTACATCGGTGGTGGCGTCATTAAGGCCGATGCTTCCAAGGAGCTGGTCGAGTTCGCCGAGCAGACTGGGGTTCCGGTCGTGACCACGCTGATGGCTCGCGGCGCATTCCCGGACTCGCACCCGCTGCACATGGGTATGCCGGGCATGCACGGCAAGGTGTCAGCCGTCGCTGCTCTGCAGAAGTCCGACCTGCTCATCACTATCGGCGCGCGTTTCGACGACCGTGTTACCGGTGATCTGAATTCCTTCGCGCCGAACGCGAAGGTAATCCACGCCGACATTGACCCGGCAGAGATTGGCAAGCTCCGCGAAGTTGATGTTCCCATCGTCGGCGATGCCCGCGAGGTCCTTGCCGCACTTAGCGAGTCCTACACCAAGCTCGGTCTTAGTCGCCCGCAGATTGCCGACTGGCTGAAGCTTCTCGACGGTCTCCGCGACGAGTTCCCCCTCGGGTGGGAAGAGCCCGCTGATGGTGCAATCGCTCCGCAGTTTGTAATTCAGACTCTGTCCGACATCGTTGGTCCAGAGGCCATCTATGCCGCTGGCGTCGGCCAGCACCAGATGTGGGCAGCGCAGTTCGTCCAGTACGAGAACCCGCGCACCTGGCTTAACTCCGGTGGTGCCGGCACGATGGGCTACTCAATCCCGGCTGCGATGGGTGCCAAGGCGGCTGCTCCAGAAAAGGAAGTCTGGGCCATCGACGGTGATGGTTGCTTCCAGATGACCAATCAAGAGCTGACCACCTGTGCAATGGAAGGTTTTCCCATCAAGGTTGCCTTGATTAACAACGGTAATCTGGGCATGGTTCGTCAGTGGCAGACGCTGTTCTACGATCAGCGCTACTCCAACACCAAGCTGCGCCCGGAGGATAACTCCTACCTGCCGGACTTCGTCCAGCTCTCCGAGGGGCTTGGCTGCGTGGCGATCCGCGTGACCAAGAAGGAAGATGTCGCGGCGGCGATTAAGAAGGCACGCGAGATTAATGACCGACCGGTGGTTATTGACTTCATTGTCGGTGAGGATGCTCAGGTGTGGCCGATGGTGGCAGCTGGCAAGTCCAATGATGAGGTCGAATACGCCCGCGGTCTGCGCCCGCTGTTCAACGATGAGAATTCAGCAGCTGAGGCCCCGGCTGACATCCACGGCACTGTTGTGGACAACGCCGAGGACGCCGCGAAGCAGCCCGACGCTAACCACCCGTCCATGAAGACCCGCTAATCGGGATCCGAAGCAACAGGAAGTGAGTCCCAAAATGGCTGAACTGCACACTCTATCCGTGTTGACCCTCGATGAGCCGGGTATTCTGGTCCGCATTGCGGGCATGTTCACCCGTCGAGGTTTCAGCATCCAGTCGATTACCTCGGGTGAAACTGAGACCGAGGGAGTCAACCGCATCACCGTCGTGGTTGAGACGGAGACGCTGCCGATCGAACAGATCACTAAGCAGCTGAACAAGCTGGTGCCCGTGCTGAAAGTGGTCCGCCAGCCCCCAGAGACCATGGTGTCGCGCGGACTGCTGATGGTGAAGGTTTCCTGCGACAACACCAATCGTCCGCAGGTAGTCGATGCCGCCAATCTCTTCCGTGCCCGTGTGGTGGACGTTTCTCAAGAGTCTGTCATCATTGAGGCGACGGGTGAGCGCTCGAAGCTTGTAGCCCTGCTGGAGGTCCTCGAGCCGTTTGGTATCCGTGAGCTCATTCAGTCCGGTACCGTCGCAATGGCACGTGGGCCGAAGCCGATGCTCCAGGCCCGCTAACAACTAAACGCTAAGATTTTTAACGAATCCGATTCGAAAAGAGGCTAACTTTAATGGCTATTGAACTGCTGTACGACGACGATGCTGATCTGTCCATCATCCAGGGACGTAAGGTTGCCATCCTGGGCTACGGTTCCCAGGGCCACGCTCACGCTCAGAACCTGCGCGAGTCCGGTGTCGAGGTTGTTATCGGTCTGCGTGAAGGCTCCAAGTCCGCTGTGAAGGCTCGGGAAGCTGGCTTCGAGGTTAAGTCCAACGCAGATGCCGCTGCATGGGCAGACGTCATTATGGTGCTGGTTCCGGACACCACCCAGGCAAGGGTTTACAGCGAGGACATCGAGCCGAACTTGAAGGACGGCGACGCGCTGTTCTTCGGCCACGGTCTGAACATCCACTTCGACCTCATCAAGCCGGCTGACAACATCACCGTCGGTATGGTTGCTCCGAAGGGCCCGGGTCACCTGGTTCGTCGTCAGTTCGTCGATGGCAAGGGCGTTCCGTGCCTGATTGCCGTTGACCAGGACCCGAAGGGCGAGGGCCGCGACCTGGCTCTGTCCTACGCTGCAGCTATCGGTGGCGCCCGCGCTGGCGTTATCCCGACCACCTTCGAGGCAGAGACTGTGACCGACCTCTTCGGTGAGCAGGCTGTTCTCTGTGGTGGCACCGAGGAACTGGTCAAGGTCGGTTTCGAGGTTCTGGTTGAAGCTGGCTACGAGCCGGAGATGGCATACTTCGAGTGCCTGCACGAGCTGAAGCTGATTGTTGACCTGATGTTCGAGGGCGGTATTGCCAACATGAACTACTCGGTCTCCGACACCGCTGAGTTCGGTGGCTACCTGTCTGGCCCGCGCGTTATTACCGCTGATACCAAGCAGCACATGCGCGAGATTCTGTCTGACATTCAGGACGGCACCTTCACCAAGCGCCTGATTGCCAACGTCGAGGGCGGCAACAAGGAGCTCGAGGACCTGCGCGCTTCCTACAACAACCACCAGATTGAAGAGGTCGGCTCCAAGCTGCGCGACCTGATGAGCTGGGTTAAGGTCGACGCTCGCGCTGAGACTGCCTAAGTTTGTTGCTTAAGCGAATCCCTCGCTTGTTCGCGAAGTAGGGCTTCATCACTGAGCTTCACCGCCGTGATGAGGCCCTTTTCGTATCTCTCTCACTAGTATTCTTTCACTGAACCGTGTGGGGTAGACGTGTGGAATAAACGTCTGAGCCAAAAGCAACTACTGCCAAACGGGTGTAGCCCCAGTCCTATCCGGGGTTCTAATCTGGGTTGAAAGGTCTCCCTCAACAAAGACGTTCGATAGTCTAATCGTTGAAATCAAATCATTTCACGGAGGTAAATGTGCGAGTATCCGCAATGACGCGGCGCGTGACGGCAACCGTTGCCCTGACGGTCAGCCTGGCGTTGGGGTCAAGCGCCTTGGTCGCGTGTGGAAATTCCGACAGCGCTGTTTCCACGAAGAAGGTGGACGCTGAATCGACGGTGCTTAGCGACGACATCGCAGCGTCGGAAAGCCTGATCGACAGTTCGGAAGCGGTTGTCGTTTCCTCGGCAGGCTCTGCTGAGCAGCGTAGGGCGGCAGGCATCGCGGTTGCTGCTGGTCTGCCGATGCTAGTGGCTGGTTCTGCCGAAGATGCGGAAGATGACAGTACCGCCAAGAGCCCGAAGAAGGATGCTCGTGGCCGTGATACCGGCGCCGATATCGCCGATGTGGAAAAAGAGATTGACCGCCTGGGCGCAAAGACAGTCCTTACTGTGGGGGCAGTTGACCTGACTGGGGAAGAGGGCCGTCAGATCATTGCGGATCCGGGTACGACCGATGGCCTTAAGGAGCTCGTCGGTACCGAGTTTAAGGTTCTCAAGGAGACGGAGTCGAAGCCGACTCGCGCTGTCGTTGAGATGGATCCGGAGAAGCCAACTGTCGTCGAGGGCGATGCAACGAAGGATGGGGCAGCCAACCAGGAGGCTCAGGATCGCGCCAGCGATGGGCAGGACGACAAGGGACAGGAGAGCGTCACCCTGCCGAAGGGATCTCCGAAGGAGGTCAAGGACACATTGGCACTGGCCGCACCGGGTACCGGTTTGGCCTCCATTGCTACGGCCCGTGCCGCTGGCCTGAAGGTCAGTTGGTTGCCGGTGGGCGACGCGCGTGCTACCTCTGAGTCGATTTCCGCTGCTCGCGACGGCGAGTCCCTGATTGCTCTGGGTAAGGTTTTCGGCGATAAGGACAAGTTTGATCAGTCCATCGAGCTTGCCAAAGATGACAAGGTTAAGGAGCTGCCAGGTGGAGGCACACTGCTGTTCCCCGGTCGTCATCTGATTGCAACGTATGGTCACCCAGGTGTCGCTCCATTGGGCGTGATGGGCGAGGATGATCCGGAGGATGCCGTCGCACGTGCGAAGGACTACGTCAAGCAGTACGAGAAGTTCGCTGATGACCCGGTACTGCCGGCCTTCGAGATTATCGCTTCGGTCGCGCAGGCTGACCCGGGTCCACGCGGTGACTACTCCGAGCCAGCTCCGGTTGAGACTCTGAAGCCGTACGTCGAGGCCATGACCAAGGCCGGCGGCTACGTCATCATCGACCTGCAGCCGGGTAGTGCAGACTTCCTGGACCAGGCCAAGTTCTACGAAGAACTGCTGAAGATGCCAAACGTCGGTCTGGCGCTGGACCCGGAGTGGAAGATGGAACCGGGGCAGGTTCCGGCGACCCAGGTTGGTCACGTTAAGGCTGAAGAAGTCAACCGCGTTGCTGATTGGCTGGCTGAGCTAACTCGTAAGAACAACCTTCCGCAGAAGATGCTGATGCTGCACCAGTTCCAGCTACAGATGATTCGCGACCGTGAGACGCTGGATCTGTCGCACCCGGAGCTCGCATTCGTTCTGCATGCCGACGGCCATGGCACCGCGCAGGAGAAGTTTGAGACCTGGAACGTCATGCTGCAGGATTTGCAGCCGGAGATTTTCGAGGCGTGGAAGAACTTCATCGACGAGGATCAGCCGATGTTTACTCCTGAGGAGACCATGAACATCGAGCCGCGTCCGTGGTTGGTTACGTACCAGTAGGTTATAGACCAGCAGAAATAAAAATATAACGCGAAATATTTGCCGACTTGAATGTCGGGGGCAACGGCGCTTACTCCCTAAACAAAGGGTAGTAAGCGCCGTTTTGCTTAGGTAAGTCCCCCCGTGTCTCACCCCCAGAGTTTATGATGAGACGTAATGCGCGTGCACGCTTTAGTAGTTTTCTTAAGTGACACCGCACATACTGCATAAACTTTTCGAGACAAACCAGGAGATGCTTGTGAGCCAGAACGCTCGCCCCGTTGTCCTCATCGCCGACAAGCTGGCACAGTCCACTGTGGACGCATTGGGGGATTCCGTTGAGGTCCGTTGGGTAGATGGCCCGAACCGCGCTGAGCTCCTGGCTGCGGTTGGTGATGCTGACGCACTTCTCGTCCGCTCCGCTACCACCGTGGATCAGGAAGTCCTCGAGGCTGCTCCGAATCTGAAGATCGTCGGTCGCGCCGGCATTGGCCTGGATAACGTCGACATCGATACCGCTACCAAGCGCGGCGTCATGGTTGTCAACGCTCCGACCTCTAATATTCACTCTGCATGTGAGCACGCAATCGCACTGCTGCTGGCCACCGCTCGCCAGTTGCCGGCTGCGGACGCGTCCCTGCGTGAGGGAGAGTGGAAGCGCTCTTCCTTCAAGGGTGTCGAAATCTTCGGCAAGACCGTCGGTATCGTCGGTTTCGGTCACATCGGCCAGCTGTTTGCGCAGCGTCTCGCTGCTTTCGAGACCAACATCATTGCGTACGATCCGTACGCGAACCCGGCTCGTGCTGCTCAGCTCGGTGTTGAGCTGGTTGAGCTGGAAGACCTGATGGCTCGCGCTGATTTCGTGACCATCCACCTGCCGAAGACCAAGGAAACCGCTGGCATGTTCGATGCTGAGCTCCTGGGCAAGGCCAAGAAGGGCCAGATCATCATCAACGCTGCCCGCGGCGGTCTCGTCGACGAGCAGGCGCTTGCCGACGCGATCAAGGCAGGCAACATCCGCGGTGCTGGCTTCGACGTATACGCGACCGAGCCGTGCACGGATTCCCCGCTGTTTGGTCTGCCGGAAACTGTTTGTGCTCCGCACCTGGGTGCCTCCACCGTTGAGGCTCAGGACCGTGCGGGTACCGATGTCGCTAAGTCCGTGCTGCTGGCACTGGCTGGCGAGTTCGTCCCGGATGCTGTCAACGTTTCCGGTGGCGCTGTCGGTGAAGAGGTGGCCCTGTGGCTCGAGCTGGCTCGTGAGCTGGGGCTGGTTGCTGGCGGTCTGCTCGAGGGCGCTCCGGCCGCTGTTGAGGTCACCGCTCGCGGTGAGCTGCACACTGAGGACGTTAACGTTCTGGGTATGGCAGCAATCCGTGGACTGTTCTCCCTCATGGTGGAAGAGCCGGTCACTTTCGTCAACGCTCCGCGTATCGCAGAAGAGCGTGGTGTGACCTTCACTGTCGAGACCGAGCCGGAGTCCGTCTCCCACCGCTCCGTTCTCGAAGTCAAGGTCATCGGTGCTGATGGCTCCACCGCTACCGTCGTTGGTGCTCTCACTGGCCTGAACCGCGTCGAGAAGATTGTCCGTATCAATGGCCGCGGCATCGACATGCGTGCTCAGGGCCGTAACCTCTTCCTGCTGTACAAGGACGTTCCGGGCGCTCTGGGTTGCGTTGCTACCACCCTGGGTGAGTCCGGCATCAACATCGAGGCTGCTGCTCTGTCTCCGCAGGAAGCAGATCAGACTGCCATCCTGGTGCTGCGCGTTTCCAAGGAGGTTCCGGAGGAGCTCGTCGAAAAGATTACCGAGGAGATCTCCGCTACCCACGCTCTGCAGCTTGAGCTGGACTAGTTCTGAGCGCCTAGACGTTTTAGAGCTAGTCTCTAGCGCAGCTTCTACTGCATGAAAAATCCCCTCCGCATGGAGGGGATTTTTGTTTCCCAGCTGATCTATGCAGCCGTAGCCCTACTGCCTAGCCCTTCATCGAGCCCTTCTCAATCATGTTGACGTGGAAGTCGAAAGCAGTACGCAGATCGTGCGGGGTAGACATGCCCGGAGCGGTCTTCAGCGCGCGCTCGTAGTACTCCTCCAGCAGTGGCTGGTACTCCGGGTGTGCAACGGAAATCAACTTCGCCACGCGGTCACGTGGTGCCAGGCCACGCAGGTCAGCGAATCCACGCTCGGTGATGATGACCATGGCGTCGTGCTCGGTGTGGTCAATGTGCGAAGCGAACGGAACGATAGTCGAAATCGCACCGTCCTTCGCCAGCGACGGCGAGATGAACGAAGAAACGAAGGCGTTACGGGTGAAGTCACCGGAACCACCGATGCCGTTCATCATTCGGGAGCCGTTGATGTGGGTGGAGTTGACGTTGCCGTAGATGTCGGCCTCAATCATGCCGTTGGTGGCGATCAGGCCGACGCGACGGACAACCTCCGGGTGGTTAGAAATCTGCTGCGGGCGCAGAATGATGTTCTCGCGGTAGCGAGCAGCCTCGTTGTTCATACGCTCGGCAGCTTCCGGAGACAGGGAGAAGGAGGTAGCCGAAGCGACGGTCATCTTACCTGCGTCAATCAGGTCAATCATGCCGTCCTGAATAACCTCGGTGTAGGCCTTGATGTTCTCAAACTTGGAGTCCAACAGACCCGCCATCACGGCGTTCGGAACGTTACCGACGCCCGACTGCATGATGTACTGGTCGTAAGCCAGGCGACCCGCGCGAACTTCGCCCTCGAGGAAGTCGAGGAAGTGGCCGGCAATGGCCTTCGAGGTCTCATCCAACGGCTTGAACGGGGAGTTGCGGTCCGGCGCGTTGGTCTCGACAACTGCGACAACCTTGTCCAGGTTGATGTCGATGTAAGGGGTGCCAATGCGGTCACCCGGAGCGTTGATCGGCACCGGCGTGCGGTTAGGCAGGTGCTGAATGCGGTAGATGTCGTGCATGCCCTCGAGTTCCTCGGACTGCCACGAGTTGACCTCAATGATGATCTTGTCAGCGTTGTCCATCCACTCGACGTTGTTGCCAACGCTTGACGACGGAACGAGGTGTCCATCTTCCGTAATACGAGTGACCTCAACAATTGCGGCGTCAATCGGCAGGAAGCCCTGCTCGATGTACAGCGCGGAGTGGGAGAGATGGATGTCCTGGTACTTCGCCTTGCCCGAGTTGATGGACTTACGCAGTGCCGGATCGCCCTGGTACGGCATGCGGTAGCGGATGATGTCAGCTTCTGCCATCACGCCGTCACAGTCCGGGGCAGTGGAAGCGCCAGTGTAGATGTCGACAGCGAACTCTTCACCCTTGGCGTGGAGTTCCTTGCCGCGGTTTGCCAGCGCAGTCGGCAGAGCCTTCGGGTAGCCAGCACCGGTGAAGCCAGAGATGCCGAGGGCATCACCATGATTGATAAACTGTGCAGCCTCGTCGGCGGTCATTACCTTGCCGCGCAAACCGGCATGTGCGATGCGATCAGACATGTCATCTCCTAGATAGACTGTTCGACTTTAGTTTTGTCGCCTAACCTAGCATGCGCTAACAGTGTGTTGCCACACCCGCAGGTTGAGAAGTGATTTATGACACTCTGATCGCTTCAGCGGGTCGTTTATCGGCGCTCTTCCAGGGGCTTTGTTACAGCAATTCCCGCACTTCTTCGTCGGTCAGCATGGCATCCTCGAACGCTTGCAGTGTGGCCTCTGGGTTAAATTTCACACCGATGAGTACGACCTCATTGGATGGTGGGACATCGGTCTGCGCCCACATGACGGCAGGGGTGATTTTCAGGTTCGGCCCCGCCTGACTCCACACGTGGGCGACTTCGAGGCGGTCGGAAATCCAGCAGTGCCCCTTGGATCGTACGAGCCCCTTTGTGCCGCGGAGAGCCTTGATTAGTCGTTCGCGGTCGAAGGGTCGATTGCCTCGGAAAACAACCGAAGAAATGCCGTATTCTTCAGTCTCCGGCGTGTGGGGATTCGCAAGTTCTTCTGCATATCCGTGGAAAGTGGCCGCGGTACCTTCGTCGTAAAGCGATGCGTCGAGAATGGCAGAGGTGGCGATTTCGCCGTTAGTCACGCGGACGATGCGTGCGCGGGGGTTCATTGCGCGGATCGTTTCCTCGGTACCGCCGGTGAGCTTTTCGCCGGCGAGGTCGGATTTGGTGATGAGGATGAGATCGGCGAATTCCACCTGGTCGACGAGGAGGTCGGCGACCGTGCGTTCGTCGTCAGGCAGTGCGCGTCCCTGGCGGAGACTGTCGAGGAATGTAGAGGCGTCGACGAGCGTGACCATCGTGTCGATGGGGGCGATGTCGGCGAGGCGACGGCCGTCGTCGAATTCCCACTCGAAGGTAGCGGCGACTGGCATGGGCTCGGAGATGCCGGTGGATTCGATGACGATGTGCTCGAACTTGCCGCTGCGCGCGAGCTTGCCGACGTTTTCAACGAGGTCATCTCGCAGCGTGCAGCAGATGCAGCCGTTGGACATTTCGATGAAACGGTCCTCGCCGCGCTCGAGATATGTGCCTTGCTCGATGAGGGCGGCGTCGACGTTGACTTCCGAGAAGTCGTTGACGATGACCGCGATTTTGCGCCCCTGTGAGTTTGCCAGGAGGTTGTTGAGGAGGGTGGTCTTGCCGGCGCCCAGGAATCCGGACAGGACGGTGACGGGAGTGGTCTCGGTGGTGCTATCAGAAAATTCGGTAGAAGTCACCCGACAAGATTAGCGTACTGAAAATGATTATCAATAACTACTGCGCGAATTGAGCTAGGCGAGGGGTCGTAAATGTGTCGTACGGCTTATTGTCAGACAGTTGTGACGTAGGGCATAAAACGGTGTTGTAGTCGGCTTTAGTGTCGCGTGAAGTGTGCCTAAAATGGGGGCGCTTTCGGGCATCTGAATGAAAGGCACTAACCGCTTCGTTGATAGGGTTGGGGGTGTGCTTTGGTGTTCGAGGCACTACCCCCGATAGTCGCGTTGGGGGATATAGAAAGGTGAATTCATGTCAGATCGTATTGCCCATGCTGGTCTCAAATCCAAGGTGATGACCGCGCAGGAGGCGGCGCAGTTCATTAACCACGGAGACATGGTGGGCTTTGCCGGATTTACCGGTGCTGGCTACCCGAAGGTTGTCCCGCCGGCTCTCGCTGAGCGCATGGAGGCCGCTCACGAGCGTGGCGACGAGTTCAAGATTAAGGTCTTGACCGGCGCGTCTACCGCTCCGGAACTTGATGGTGCGCTGGCGAAGGCCAATGGTGTTGAGTGGCGTATGCCGTACCAGTCCGACCCGGGAATGCGTAACCGTATTAATGCAGGCGATGCCTTCTATAGTGATATTCACCTGTCGCACTCTGGCCCGATGACTGAGCAGGGCTTCTTTGGCCCGGTCAATGTTGCTGTGGTCGAAGCTGTTCGCATTAAGGCCGATGGATCCCTGATTCTTTCCTCTTCGGTTGGTAACAGCATTTCTTACTTGAATGCTGCAGAGAAGATCATTATTGAGGTCAACTCCTGGCAGTCCGAGGATCTCGAGGGTATGCACGACATCTACAGTGTTGGGCTGCCTCCGAACCGTAAGGAGATTCCGATTGTGAACCCGGGGGACCGCATCGGCACTCCGGATGTTCAGATCGATGTCGATAAGGTTGTCGCTGTCGTCGAGACGAACGCCGAGGACCGTAACTCGCCGTTCAAGCCGCTGGACGATGACTCTAAGGCCATTGCCGGCTACCTGCTCGACTTCCTCGATGGGGAGGTCAAGGCCGGTCGTCTGCCGGAGAACCTGCTGCCGATGCAGTCGGGTGTCGGTAACATTCCGAACGCTGTGCTCGCAGGCCTGCTCGACTCCAAGTATGAGAACCTGACCTCCTTCACTGAGGTTATCCAGGACGGCATGGTCGACCTGATGGATGCTGGCAAGCTGACCGTGGCTTCCGGTACCGCATTCTCGCTGTCCCCGGAGTACGCAGCTCGTATGAATGAGAATGCTGCTGACTACCGCGAGAAGATTGTTCTGCGTCCGCAGGACATCTCCAACAACCCGGGTCTGGTCCGCCGCATGGGGCTGATTACCACCAACGGCATGATTGAGGCTGACATCTACGGCAACGTCAACTCCACTCACGTGGCTGGCTCCCGCATGATGAACGGCATTGGCGGTTCCGGTGACTTCACCCGAAACGCCTACATCTCTACGTTTGTGTCCCCGTCGCTGGCTAAGAATGGCGATATTTCCGCAATCGTGCCGATGGTCTCTCATGTTGACCACACTGAGCATGACGTGATGGTCATCATCACTGAGCAGGGCCTGGCTGACCTCCGTGGGCTGGCGCCGCGTCAGCGTTCCCGCGTTGTCATTGAGAAGTGTGCGCACCCAATGTACAAGGAGGCGCTGCTCGAATACGTTGAGCGTGCTGAGAGGGCCACCCCGTACCTGCATACTCCGCATGACCTGGGTACTTCTTATGACTTCCACCGTCGTTTCCTCGAAAACGGTTCCATGAAGCCGGTCGACTAGGTTTCTAGTGCGGTTCCCGCTTTACGACGAAGTTTGCGTCGTAGGGCGGGATTTTCTTTCGGCTTTAGTTCGAAATAGTGTTCGAATAATGTGGAGATTTTTGGGGTGCGCAGCGGTTTGAATCCGGGGTGGGGGATATGGTGTGGGCGAATTGATAAAGAACTGTTCGTTAGGGGACCTCGTTAGGGAGGGGACAGTGCAATGTCAGAGTTGGAATCGTGTGGGGAATTTCGGTTCAGCCATGAGGTGAGGGCTCATTCGCTCGCTGAAGTGATGCGCGAGATTAATCGTCTGCAGATGGTTATCGCTCAGCGGGTCGCACCACCAGATGATGGCGATGTCGAAGCTCATTTGGCTTATTGGTCGGTGGTGCTTGGAATCTCACGCGCCGAAGTGAACAAATATATGGAAATTGGCTACATGCTTGGACGTATGCCGCAACTAGCGGAAATGTGTCAGGAGCGCGGGCATTTGTCGATGAGGCATTTAGCAATGCTTGGTAAACATACCCGACCTGTAGCCGATGACAAGGTTGACGCAGTGGAGTCGGGTCTCGTGGACGTCGTTAAGCCTAGGCGCGACGGGGAGGCACTCCGTGGCGTGCGTGCGATGGCAACGCGGGTGCAGCGAGTGATTGGTGAGTGTGCTCCGGAAGTGCGGCCACGTGATGTGGATGTCGCTGGGTTGCAGGCTGATAGGGTCCTGGCCCGGAATGTGGAGGCGACCGTAGATGCTGCAATTGATGCGGCGGCATACCAGGTCGAGGCGGATGGAGAGTCGGCGGATAATCCCGTGGAGTCGGAGGAGGTACGGGAGGTTCAAGCTGCGGCTCTCGACTACTTCGGCGATCGTATGACGGCTAAGGAGTTTATCGCAGTTGATGAACATGGTGACGCTGGAGTTACGACACTGACTACTGTCCTCGAGCGGCATCATGCAGTGGAAGCCCTTGCAATTATCGACGCAGTGGCTAAGAAGATGAAAGTGAGTCGCGCGGCAGCTTTCATGCATGCGTTACGCGGTACTTGTGAGGTGGAGGTGAATCTGGAACTCTTCCGAGTGCTCTCTCCCGGGGAGGATGGCGAACCGGAAAACACTCCAGTGTGGCTCGCTGGCGCAGGTTGGCTTTCTTCGCTGGTGGCCGAGTCTTGGCTGAAGCGGGTATCGACATTGCGGGTGCTGGGGGATAGTGCGGTTGAGGGGTATCGGCCCTCCGAGTCTCAGCGTGCATTCGTGCGTGCCCGTGACGGTGTGTGTAGTTTTCCTGGATGCGATGTCCCCGCGGAAAAGTGCGATATCGACCATATTGTGGAATTTGATCACAGCCTTTCCGGTGGTGAGCGGCAAAAGGAAGGGGTCACGCACACAGATAATCTCCATTGTCTCTGTCGAAGGCACCACAACCTCAAAACTGCCGGTATGTGGCGAGTTGTTCGAGGTGATGATGGGATCGAAGCTTGGACGTTCCTCTCTTGTGATGAAGGGCCGTTTGCGCAGTCGGAAAAAGAGCATACTGGGCATGGTCGTTACACCTTTGCCTCGCAGACTGAAAAGAAGACCGCTGCGCTGGCTGAGCACAATGAGAAACGTCGCAAATTGCATGACAATCTCCGCGGCCTAGTGGATAAGGTGCGGCGGGATATGGAAAAGGAGAGAGCAGTAGGCGGGGTGGATTGTGAAAACGATGGAGATGGTAAAAATCGCGCAGACAGTGACGGGGGTGAGCGCTAGGTTCTGCTACACTCATTTGTGTCCATATAGTGAGAAGGGTATCTCAAAAAATGACTGAGGCAGGAAAGCTGAAGATCGCCGTCATCCCGGGTGATGGCATCGGCACGGAAGTTACGGCAGAGGCACTGAAGGTGCTCAAGGCTGCTATCGGCGAGTTCGACACCACCGAGTACGACCTCGGCTCGCGTCGCTACTTGCGCAATGGCGAACTGCTTACCGACGCCGATCTCGACTCCCTGCGTGAGCACGACGCTATTCTGCTCGGTGCTATCGGTGACCCGGCGAACGTTCCTCCGGGTGTTCTCGAGCGCGGCCTGTTGCTGAAGATGCGCTTCGCGCTGGATCACCACGTCAACCTGCGTCCTTCCAAGCTCTTCCCGGGTGTCGAGTCACCGCTGAAGAACCCGGGCGAAATTGATTTCGTGGTCGTCCGCGAGGGAACCGAAGGTGCTTACACCGGTAACGGCGGTGCGATTCGCGTCGGCACGCCACACGAGGTTGCCAACGAGACCTCCGTCAATACCCGCTTCGGTGCTGAGCGCGTTGTTCGCTACGCCTTCGAGCTGGCTATGACCCGTCGTAAGAAGCTGACCCTTGTCCACAAGACCAATGTGTTGGTGCACGGTGGCGGTATGTGGCAGCGCACGGTCGATGAGGTCGCTAAGGAATACCCAGAGGTAGATGTCGATTACTCGCACATCGACGCTGTGACGATCTACCTCGTCACTAATCCTTCGCGTTTCGACGTCATCGTCACCGACAACCTCTTCGGCGACATCATTACTGATGAGGCTGGTGCAGTGTCGGGCGGTATCGGCCTGGCGGCGTCCGGCAACATTGACGCCTCTAATACCAACCCGTCCATGTTTGAGCCCGTTCACGGCTCCGCTCCCGACATTGCTGGCAAGGGGATCGCTGACCCGACCGCAGCCATTCTGTCGGGTGCCATGATGCTGCGCCACCTGGGTCGTGAGGAAGACGCTCAGCGCATCGAGGCTGCTGTGGAAGCTGACATGGCTACTCGCGGTAGTGGCCCGATCAAGACCGCTGAGGTTGGCGACCGCATTGCTGCTGCTTTGAAGTAGCGCAGTAAAAAATAGGGGGGGGGGAGAGGGCTAGGCAATCACAGTTTTGCCATCGACGGTAGTGATGTGAGTCTTACCGTCGGCGGTGTGCTCGATGAAGTCCGACGCATGTCCGACCTGGCGAAGTACATCGATGATGGTGTCAAGGGGGTATGGGGATGAGCTTCCTGCGCCGTTATCGGAATCATCCCCTCCCAGTCCTGCCACTAGCGCATCCCTCGTAATCTCCGCATGTCCCAGGTGCTGAGCCGCCTCGTGGAAGACATGCACAATCACGCCTTCGATGCTGCCGCACCACCAACGGTCCTTATCGGTAGGAATAACAGCAGGAGCACCAGCGCGGTCCACGCCTTGCAACTCCACCAGCGCGGATTCAATGGCCGCGCGGTCACGGTGGTAAATCTCCAGCCCTTCCGAAACACTGCAATGAGCAGAAAACTCCCCATCGCGATCACGGACATAATCACGCCCAAGGCAGACGCGCTCGAGCCAGTACCTCGCGGATCCGGTCACGTGTCGTAACAGCACGGCCAGGGAGTTAATGGCTGGGATGGGGAGGGTTGCGTTGAAGGTGTCGTCGTCAAGCGTCGCGACGAGTGCCGCGAGCTTGTCCATCCTGCCGAGGATGTGGGCGTCGAGCGGCCATTCGGGATTTATTGAAGCGCTGTGTGTGGAATTGGTCATAAGGTCGAGTATTCCCGCAAATCAGTCCTATTGGGAGCAAAAATAGGGGATAATTGACCCCATGACCGTCGAGCTTGCGGAAATCGCAGACTTCCTCAGCCATACTCGCCCCTTTTCGGACCTCAACGATGAAGAGCGCGCGACTATCCCACCGCTTTTGACCATGCGCTATGCCCGTCGTGGAACGGAGATTATCCGGGCGGGTGCGGATAACAACAGCTGTTTCATTATTCGCTCCGGCATGGTGGATCTCTTTGACCCAGCTGGCACGCTGTTGGACAGGCGAGATGTGGGAGATCATTTCGGCTATTCGACGCTGCTGAGCAGTGACCCTTCGCTATACACGATGACGGCAGTGGAGGACTGCGTATTCCTAGTGATCTCCAAGGAGGTTTTTGACCAGCTCAATGAGCAGTTCGTAGAGGTCCGGCGCTATTACGGCGGTGAGAACGCGCGCATTCGCGCAGTGGCATCGAAGCTGCGGAGTACTGCGGCATCGGAGTCATTGCGCACACGGGTTGCGGATCTGATGGAAACATCGCTGGTGACCTGCAGTGCTGATGCGACAGTACAAGAGGCGGCGCAGATTATGACGGAGCGGAATGTCTCCAGTTTGCTCGTAATGGAGTCTGCAGGCGCCAACCAGAGCCCGCTCGTCGGCATCATCACTGACCGTGACCTCCGTCGTCGAGTGCTGGCAGAGGCGAAGCCCGCGGCGACGCTTGTAAGCGAAGTGATGACCGGGAACCCGGAAACCATCAGTCCCGACCTGCTGGTTTTTGAGGCCATGCTGCTGATGGCTGAGCGCGGTTACCATCATCTGCCGGTGCACGACGGGACGAGAGTGGTCGGCATGATTGTCATTGGTGACCTGCTGCGCAGTCTGCACACCGATCCCGTGTACGCGACGGCGACGCTGGCGCGGAAGAGCGATATCTCGGAGATTGCGGAGATTGCTCAGAACGCGCGGCGGATTGTCGGCCGGTTTATTGACCGAGGTGATTCGGGGGAGGAGGTCGCCAAGCTGCTGACTGCCGTGGCCGATGCTGTCACCCGACGCCTGGTTGCGCTGGCGGAGGAAAAGCTTGGGCCGCCACCAGTCAGCTACGCCTTTGCGGTACTGGGTTCGCATGGGCGCGGGGAGATGGGGCTCGCGTCCGATCAGGACAATGCGCTTGTTCTCGCCGACGACTACGACGCCGACGCTCATGCTGACTATTTCGCCGCGCTTAGCGACGAGATTTGCACCAACCTCGACCGAGTCGGTTATCCGCTCTGTCCAGGGGACATGATGGCCAGCAATCCTGCGTGGAGGATGACCAAGTCGCAGTGGCTGCGCACGTTCCACGGGTGGATTACGGCACCGGAGGCAGAGGCCCTGTTACATGCACAGACCTTCTTCGACATGCGTGGGGTAGCGGGCGACGTGCAACTGGTAGAGAGCCTTCGTGCGGCCTACCTGCCGCTGGCTCAGGGGTCGCAGCGCCTGCATGCGCACTTGGCCAAGCTCGCGGCCTGGCGGGAGCCGCCGCTCGGCTTCTTCCGGGGCCTAGTGCTGGAAAAGGGCGGCGATCACGCAGAGACCCTGGACATCAAAAAGGGGGGAACTGCTGCTGTGGTGCAGATGGCGCGTCTATTTACTGTGGCGGCCGGCCTGCCACAGCTGTCGACGCGTGAACGCTTGGCGGCGAGTGCGGGTGCCGGAAGCGTGAGCCGTCAGGGTGCGCAGGATCTGGCGGATGCGTTCGAGTTCCTGTGCACGGTGCAGCTTCATCACCAGCAGGCCCAGTTCAACGCTGGCGAGCAGCCGAATAACCACATCTACCCGAAGCGTCTCTCCAGCCTGGAACGCGAGCACCTGCGCGATGCGTTTGGTGTTATCCGCAAGTTGCAGCAGAGCCTCGGGGCGAAGTATCCCATCCGGGCGATGTCGTGAGCGCGCAATGTTGAAGTTTTTCAAACCCCGCAAGAAACTCTTGGACGCACCTATCCGCGACAATGCTTGGCTCGCGGTCGATGTGGAAACCACCGGTCTGGATCCCTCCAAAGATCAGTTGCTTTCCATCGGTTGGGTTGCCGTCGAAGGCCGCGACATCGTGCTGGAAGAGTCGGGTCACCTTCTCATTCGCCCAGAGCGCGAGGAGGTGAGCGTCGGCGAGTCGGCGACGGTGCATGGGCTTACCGACGACATGGTCGCAACCGGGGTAGAGGCAGAGGTGGCCGTCGGCAAGCTGTTAGAAGCTCTACGGGGACGGAAGCTGCTGGCGCACTACGCGCGGATGGAAGTTGGTTTCCTGGATCCGTTGTGCCGGAAGTACTTTGATGCGCGCTTTGATGTGCCGGTGGCGGACACGATGACACGCGAGTACGACGCAATTCTGCGAGCCAACCGCGAGCCGGTCCGTGATGAGCTGCGGTTGTGGTCACTGTGCGACAAGTACGGCATTCCCCGTTTTAAGGCCCATCATGCGTTCAACGATGCGCTGGCTTGTGCGTTGGTGTGGCTTGCGCAGGAATCGCGCGGAGTTTAAATCGTACATGTTTGAGAGTGGGGGTCGTTGCATAATTATCGCAATGTGACGTGTACCCTACTTTTATGCGTATTGCTCGAATCGCCCACCCAGAGGGCATGTGCTTCGCGCTCGTTGAGGGCGAAGGCAATGAAGTTACTTTGCACGAAATCGAAGGGCACCCTTTCGGTCAGCTGAATAAGACAGGCCGTTCCTGGCCGCTTGCCGACGTACGTCTGCTCGCCCCAATGCTGCCGTCGAAGGTCATCGCTATTGGTCGTAACTACGCTGACCACGTCGCCGAGGTGTTCAAGAAGTCGGCAGAATCGCTGCCGCCGACGATGTTCATTAAGCCGCCGACGGCCGTCATTGGCCCGGAAGCGCCGATTCGCATTCCGGATTTCGCCACCAACGTCGAGTTTGAGGGCGAGCTGGCACTGGTTATTGGTAAGCCGTGCAAGAACGTCAAGAAGGAAAACGCTCACGATGTGATCTTCGGATACACCATCGTCAATGATGTTTCTTCCCGTGACCTGCAGTTTGCCGATGGTCAGTGGGCGCGCGCAAAGGGCATCGATACCTTCTGCCCGCTTGGTCCGTGGATCCAGACGGAGCTGGACTACAACGAGCTGCCGATCAAGGCGCACCTGACTCACGAGGGTGTTACCGAGACCAAGCAGGATTCCAACTCCAACCAGATGATTATGTCCATCCCGGAGATTATCGAGTTCATCACTGCCTCGATTACGCTGCTGCCGGGTGATGTCATCTGCACCGGCTCCCCGGCCGGTACCGCTGCGATGTTCCCGGGTGACCGCATCGAGATTGAGATCCCGGGTATCGGCAAGCTGGCCAACCCTGTGGAGCGGGCTTAAGCTGCCAGGGCTTAAGCTGCTAGGGCCTATGCGCCCTGGCTTAAGCGCCCTTAACTCCAAAAGCGCGGAGTACAGTGCCCATCTTGGCGCTGGTCTCCGTGACTTCTTCTTCTGGGTCGGAGTGCGACACAATGCCGCCTCCGGCCCATAGTCGTGCCACGGACCCCTCAGTGTCGATTTCGGCACAGCGAATGGAGACCACGAACTCACCGTCGCCATTCTCATCGCACCAGCCGACAGCGCCCGAGTAGAAGCCGCGGTTGGTCTCTACGGCCTGAATAACGCCGAAGGCGGATTCCGTCGGCGTGCCACAAATGGCTGGTGTCGGGTGCACCACCAGCGCCAAATCCAGCGCGGACAGCGACGGATCCTTCAACCGACCGCGGATATGCGTGGCCAAGTGCCACATCTCGGCGGTGCTCATCAGCTCGGGGCTGTCCGGAACATCCAGCGAACTGCACAGTGGCGCCAAGTTGTCGGCGATGTCGTCGACGACGAAGGCATGCTCGTCTAGGTTCTTGCGCGAGTCCGCTAAACGACGGGCCGACGCCCGGTCCACCTCTTCATTCCGGGACCTCGGCAGCGACCCGGCCAAGGGAAACGCCTCAACGATGTCGCCCGTACGGCGGACCAGCATCTCCGGGGAGGAACCGATGAGCAACTTGCCCTCATAATCGGAACCGGCGGGGGAGAGATCCACGACAAAGCCATCGCGGTTGGGGGATCCGTCGATCAGCCGCGATGCGAGTAGGAGCGGGTCAATCGGGGGATCGATTTCGAGTTCCACGGCGCGCGCGAGCACGACCTTTTCCAGCGCCGAGTACTCGATTGTGCGGATGGCTGCGGCGATGCGCTCAGCGTGCTCGTCGAGCGGGGGATCGTAAGCGACGATGTTGGCGTGGGGCTTCGGTGCGTTCCAACGGTAGTGCGCGGGTGGCTCCAGCGGCTGCGAGGAGCGGATGACTTCCCGGGGAACGGTCAGGGCGGCGGGCTTGTCCAAGTCGAAGGGCAATGCGCCGACTACCATCTTGTGAATGCCCGAGTGCAGTCCCTCGGCCGCGAGCCAGGGGTCGGAAAGCTGCTCTTCAATACCTTGCGTGCGGATGGAGCCGTGTGCCCGGGAGAGCAAAAAGTCCGGGGCGGTGGTCGGGCGGGACGTATCCCAGCGCGTCGAACGCTTCGGAGTCGCTGCAGGCTCGTTCGACGGGTGAGAATTCTCCTGCTTCTCTTCTTCGTTTCCGCCGCCCAGAGAGGGGTGGTTTTCCATGGACATAGCCCTAACCCGCCTCCTCAATCTAAACCCAGTTGTGCTTCAGTTTAAGGGGCAGGCTAACCCCTACCCAAAAAGGGCATACCCGCAGCGGTAATCGTCAGCTGATCGATGACTGCGCTCGCCGGCAGATTCGCGGCGTAGAGGAAGGTCTCCGCAGCCTGCTTGGCATCGAACATTGGCTCGCTGCCTGTGAACGTCCCCAACAGGTCAGTCTGCGCATTGCCAATGTCAATGCGCGTTGCCGTAATGCCATACTCGCGTCCGTCCAGGGCAAGCACATGGGTCATTCCGGCAAGCGCGCTTTTCGACGTCGCGTACGCCGCCGTATGGGCTCTCGGCACCTGCGCCGCGATAGAGCAGTTGACCAGGATTCGGCCGCCTGCTTGGTCCGCCTTCCCATCACGCCCCGGCTTCATCCGCGCGAACGCCTCGCGTGCGCATAGGTACGAGCCGACCACATTCGTATCGATGACCGCCCGGAAGTCCTCAATGTCGGTCTCTCCGAACTCTGCGGGCGTGCCTGGCAGCCCCGCATTGAGCACCGCAACATCGATGGTTCCCGTAGTCATCTGCGCGTCCTCAAACATCGTACGGACCTGCTCGGGGTCGGTGATGTCACACCTGGAGTAGGTGATGTTGTCCGCCTCGGCGGCAACGGCCTCGAGCGCGTCGATACGCCTGCCGCAGATGTGCACGTGCCAGCCATCGGCGGCAAAAGCCAGAGCAATTTCGCGACCAATGCCCGCGCCGCCACCAGTTACTACTACCGTTTTGGTCATGAGCACTATTATTAACTGTTCTACGGTCTACGCACACATGTCCCCGCACGACGCCGTCAACGCCGCGCGTGACGACGGCTACGCGGCCGTGGAATTCTGGTGGCCATTTGGCCTCGCAGTGCCCGCACCCGATGAGGTTTCCGCTTTTTGTGACCTCTTTGACGACAGCCTTGGTCTTTATGCCATGAATCTGTGGGGAGGGGACATGGCAGCGGGGCAGCGAGGAGTGCTCGATACAGATGGGCTGCCCGCGGGGCACCTGGAGGCAGTGAGCCAGATTGCGCGGGCCACTGGGCTGAAATGCTCGAACGTGTTGCTGGGGCGCTCGGGGGAGCTGACCGATTTGCAGGTGCAAAGACTGACTGAGATTACTGCCCAGCTGGAGCTCAGTGGGGTTCGCGCGTTGATTGAGCCACTGTCCGGGATGAGTGATTATCCCATTACAGATCCGTGGCAAGCCGAGGAGTTAGCTCAACAGACTGGTGCTGGTGTGCTCGCGGACTTTTACCATTTTGCAGCTAATGGCGTCGACGTGGATGCTTGGCTCACTGAGGTGGAGACTGGAAGAGTGAGCCTGCCGGCGCACGTCCAGATTGCCGATTTCCCAGGCCGCGGCGCGCCGGGCACCGGTGAGGCACCACTGCGCAGCTGGGTTGAGCGGCTGCGCGCCGCCGGATACGCCGGCGAAGTGGCCGGGGAGTGGGCTCTGTAACCCTATGCAAACCCTATGCATGCCTGCAGGTGGGAGGGCGGGTATCGTGGGAAAGCATGTCAGATGTTCGCGTACGCTTTTGCCCGTCGCCAACCGGTACCCCGCACGTTGGCCTCATCCGCACCGCCCTGTTCAACTGGGCATATGCCCGTCACACTGGTGGCAAGCTGGTCTTCCGCATCGAAGATACCGATGCCGCTCGCGACTCCGAAGAGTCTTATCAGGCAATCATCGAGGCCCTGAATTGGCTCGGTATTGACTGGGACGAGGGCATCGATGTCGGCGGTCCGCACGGTCCGTACCGCCAGTCGCAGCGCAAGGACATCTACGCCGATGTATTGCAGCGCCTCATTGACGCCGGTGAAGCGTACGAGGCCTTTTCCACCGCTGAAGAGGTTGAGGAGCGCCACAAGGCCGCGGGCCGTGACCCGAAGCTGGGCTACGACAACTATGACCGCAACCTCACCGAGGAGCAGAAGGAAGCCTTCCGTGCAGAGGGGCGCAATCCGGTGATTCGCCTGCGTATGCCGGACGAGGACATTGTCTTCGATGACCTCGTTCGCGGTCGTATCGAGTTCAAGGCCGGCCTGGTTCCGGACTTCGTTATTGCCCGCTCCAACGGTGAACCGCTCTACACCCTGGTTAACCCGGTTGATGACGCTCTGATGGAGATCACTCACGTCCTGCGTGGTGAGGATCTGCTGCCATCGACCCCGCGCCAGATCGCTCTCTACGAGTCGCTGAAGCGCATCGGTGTCGCCAAGTTCACCCCGGAGTTCGGTCACCTGCCGTTCGTTATGGGCGAGGGTAATAAGAAGCTGTCCAAGCGTGACCCGCAGTCCAATCTCTTCATCCACCGCGATAACGGTTTCATCCGCGAGGGTCTGCTGAACTACCTGGCACTGCTGGGGTGGTCTATGGACGGCGACCAGGACATCTTCACGATGGACGAGATGGTTAAGGCCTTCGATATCCACGATGTGCTGTCCAACCCGGCTCGCTTCGATCAGAAGAAGGCCGACGCTATCAACGCGGACCACATCCGCATGCTCGATCCGAAGGACTTCGAGCAGCGTCTGCGCACGTACCTGGAAAGCCACTTTGACTTCCCGGCCGACTACCCGGCGGATAAGTTCGCTTTCCTGGCAACGCTGCTGCAGACCCGTGTGAAGACGCTTTCCGACGCCTGGGACCTCTCGAAGTTCCTGGTTGTGGAAGAGGACGAGTTCACCTTCGATGAGCGCTCGGCACGCCGTAACTTCAAGGAAGACGCCGTCGCTGTCCTGGAGGCCTCCATTGCAGCTGTGGAGCCGCTCAGCGAAGAGGACTTCGTCACCGAGAAGCTTGAAACTGCACTTCAGAAGGCCCTCATCGAGGACCTGGAGCTGAAGCCACGCAAGGCTTTTGGCCCGGTGCGCGTGGCCGTGACTGGTGCGCAGGTATCGCCGCCGCTGTTCGAGTCCATGGAGCTGCTTGGTCGCAGCCGCAGCCTGGGCCGACTGCGCAAGGCGCTCGAGGTCACTCCTTTTACTGCTGCTCAGTAAAGAGCGCGAGCTGGGCTGAGCGAAGCAGGTTCGTGTAAGAGCCCGCTTCCTTGCCCACCTTCTGTGGGTCGCGGTTCAGCATATTCATGGAGGTTTCGCGGTAATCCTTGACCAGCGACCCCATGTGGTTGTTGAAGAACTCGTGCCAGTCGGTTCCCCAGTGGACCGTGCCGTCCTCGTTTCGCTTGAGCAGTGCGGCAAAGGCGTACACGAGCGGGTAGATGAACCCGTCCGGAATCGCGTAGCCGATGGGCTGGCGGTAGAACTTCGAGTACTTCTGTGGAGTCTTGCCGGTCCGCGGATTCTTCTTATTGGCCTTGTCAACAGCATCAATGCCGCCGAATTTACCGCCGCTCTTGTTGTAGAGATCGGGTAGCTCTGCGTTGATGCGCTCGAAAATATCGATGAAGTCACGCGTGAGGTTCAATGCGCTGCGGACCTTCTCGTTGTAGAGAACGACCTCTTCGGTGCGCTCATTGATGCTTTCAGTGCTGGGCTTAGTGACCTCCGGTGAGCTCATGACATCCTCGAAGCGGTCAAGCAGCTTGGCCTTGCCGGAGTAGAGGCTGGTGGGGGTCGGTGCTTCAATCTGCTTCCCGTCGGCATCCTTCGGCAGGTCAATACAAGACAGCGGAATCCACGCCATAGCGATGACATCGCCCACCTTTAGTCGACCAGTATCGTTGGTGCGCCACTGCACGTTGTCGCTAATTCCCTGAGGCAGGGCATGCTTCAGATCGTCAAAGTAGCCGGCGCGATTGAGCTTTGCTTCCGCCTTGAGCTCCGCATTGTTGTTGCGGGCGGCACAGATATCGAGCAGTGCATCGGAGAAGTCCTGCACAGTGTCCTCGTCCCGAGCACCGGGCACGAGTACCTCTACCGGAACACGGGCATCGAGCTCGGTGAGGCTTTCGTCGGCAAGCAATTCCTCAATTTCTTCCGTACGCTCCGACCAGACCTCCTTCATTTCGGACCACGTCTTGATTTTGCGGCTAGGTGGTGGAGTGAGCTTGCCCAGAACGAATAGTGCGATAGCCAGCGAGTTGTGACCGCCGTCGAGGATGCCTTCGATGCGACGGTTGCTGAAGGTGAAGCGGTAGAGATTGTCTTCACTGGTGAACTGAGTGGAGGCCAGGAGCACACCCTTGGACTTGTAGGCGAAGAGCTCCGGCGTGGTGTCGATGGTTTCCATGATGGCATCGGTGATGCGGCCGGTGCGGGACACGCGTGGGTTGGCGTCGAGGTTGAGGGCCGAGATGATTTTTGCGAACTGACGGATAGTGACAGTGCCGATGACGCGACCGATGGTGCCGTTCATTTGCTCCGTGATGTCGGAGAACTCCAGCTCGAGCGTGATGGGGGCGGTTGTTGCCGTCGTTGTTGGGGAAGTCATGGTGCCTGCCTTTCAGGTCTGGTTTTTTGGTGTGTGTCGGCTGTTTACCAGCCGCTTCACCACGAAGTGTCTCCTGAAGGGCGGATCAGCTTTGAGCTGCGATCGAATGGGCTTTCGATCTGGGACTGCGTTAGTTATATGCACTGCATTAGTTATGCATTAGTTATGCGCACTGCTGAGGTGGGCTGTGGGGAACTCGCGAATTTAAACGAGCCTTTGACCAGGTGATTTGCTCTTGTTAGCGCGAATTGGCTATATTATTCCTCGTTGCGTTCAGCAGCGATGGCCTATGGTGTAATTGGCAACACTACGGTTTCTGGTACCGTCATTCTAGGTTCGAGTCCTGGTAGGCCAGCAGTGAAGAAGTTCATTGTTGAATGTATTCACTAACTGCAAAGTTCTAAGCCCCGTTCGTCTAGCGGCCTAGGACGCCGCCCTCTCACGGCGGTAACACGGGTTCAAATCCCGTACGGGGTACAAAGATAGCGTGAAAGCGCCAGTCTTTATTGGCCTATGGTGTAATTGGCAACACTACGGTTTCTGGTACCGTCATTCTAGGTTCGAGTCCTGGTAGGCCAGCGGAATTCGCTCACTCAGTTGAGTTGGATTCAGTTCTAAGCCCCGTTCGTCTAGCGGCCTAGGACGCCGCCCTCTCACGGCGGTAACACGGGTTCAAATCCCGTACGGGGTACAAAGTTACTCCCCAGTCAGTCGGCTGGGGAGTTTTTGTTTTTTAAGCATCGAGGCGACTATGACCAGGGGCGACTATGACCAGTGAACGTTTCGCACGACTGAAGCTTCTCCTAGGGGAGGAGGGGCTAGAAACGTTGGCTGAATCTACCGTCATGGTTGTCGGACTCGGAGGCGTGGGGTCGAGTTGTGCCGAAGCTCTCGCCCGAGGCGGCGTGGGCAACCTCATCTTGATCGACGGTGATGTCGTGGAGCCGAGCAATCTCAACCGTCAGGCGCTGGCTTTTGTCTCCACGATTGGCCGGGTCAAAGCCGAGGTCATGGAGGCGATGGTTGCCGATATCAACCCGGATTGTACGACCTATGCCCGCCAGTTTTTTCTCACACGCGAAAACCTGGCGGAGACCTTCGAGCAGTTCCCGCGTCCGGATTACATCATCGACGCTATCGACGATGTCACCGGCAAGATTGAGATCGCGCAGTGGTGCGCGGAAAATCGTGTCCACCTCATTTCCGCTATGGGCGGCGGAAATAAGCTCGACCCAGCTCGGCTGACTTTCTCGAAGATCAATAAGACTAAGGTCTGTCCGCTGGCGAAGGTCGTCCGTCAGGTGTGTATCCGCCGACGCATTCGCGGTCTTGAGGTGCTGTACTCATCCGAAGAGCCAGTGAGAATTGCGGACAAGGGCAGCGGTACCAAGGCGGAAACCCTCGGTACCATGAGCTACATCCCGCCAATCATGGGGCAAATGCTGGCCGGAAAGGTCATTCGCCGTCTGCTCGGGTTCGAGGAAACCCCGCTGGCCCCGCGCATCGGCGGTCCGGCCGACGAAAACCAGCCACCAACGGAAAAATGATGCGGCTCATCGATACCCACTTTCACTACGATTTCCTGCCACCGGCTTCGCGCGAGTGCTTCAAAGCCGATATTGCGCAGGAAGGCGTGGAGATCATCGCGCAGACAGTCCGCCCCTCCGGATTTGTCGAGCTAGAGCGCGAAAATCTCCCCATGGCCGCAGTCGGCTATCACCCGTGGTATATCGACGGCAACTACGAGCGCGAGCTTGAGATATTTCGCGAGGCCCTTCCACGCACCCGTTTCGTCGGTGAGATTGGCTTGGACTTCGCGCCCCGCAGGCTTGACGACGTTCCCGCCGAGACCCAAATCCACGTCTTCACCGGCATCCTCGATGCTGTCCAAGCTTCGAGCCAGTCGCATATCCTGTCCATTCACACAGTCCGCAGCGCCGATACAGTGCTTGATCTGCTGGAACCACGCTTGGACTCCGACAAAGGGGTAGGGCTCGGTCAGAATCTCGTGCCCATCTTTCACCGTTTCGGTGGCACCAGCGATGAGCTGACCAGGCTTATCCGAGCCGGTGGCTATATCTCCGTCAATCCGCTCATGTTGCGGACCAAACGCGGACGGGCCTATGTGTCGCAGGTGCCCGTCGATAGGCTTTTGCTGGAAACTGACCTTCCGCACGAGCCTGGAAGCGGCTACGCGGCGGAGGCGGTCTCTGCCGAGGTCGTCGCGGCCTTGCGGGACACTGTCGCCGAGGTTGCGGCTCTGCGAAAAATGGATGAAGCGGAGCTTAAAAACGCACTGGCAAAAAATGTGGAAGCACTTGGAATTTAGCGCCTTGACCGGGCGATTTGCAGTTACTATCCACGTCTAGTGTATTGTTTAACAAGTCCGCAGCGCGCGGATGAAAGTTCTAAGCCCCGTTCGTCTAGCGGCCTAGGACGCCGCCCTCTCACGGCGGTAACACGGGTTCAAATCCCGTACGGGGTACAAAGATATACAGAGACAAGAGCCTTCACTCGTAATCGAGTGGAGGCTTTTGTCTTTCTGCTCACCCCTCCACCGCGGCACTGGATTTCCACAGTCCTAGTATCGAAACTATGAAACATTCAAAGCTCGTTTGTATTGGTCTCGGTCACGTCGGTTCGTATGTCCTGACATATGCCATGGAATCCGGGCTGTTCGCTGAGATTGCCACAATTGACACAGCACCAGGCGTCGCGCATGGCGAGGCTCTGGACCAATCCCAGTCCACTGGTGTTCCCGGCACGGACTATGTCAATGTGCATGCTGGCGACTACAGCGATTGTGCCGACGCGGATATGATTATCGTCGCTGCTGGTGCGTCCATTCTCCCTGATCCGGACGACCCGGATTCCCGTCCGGACCGTGCCGGATTAGCCAAGCTCAGCGGGGAAGTGGTTCGCGATGTCATGCCGGGAATCGTGAAGCATACGCACGATGCGATTGTCCTATTTATTACTAATCCGCTCGATGCGGTGGTGCACTTGGCACATACCGAGTTCGATTACCCCGCGGAAAAGCTCTTTGGCACCGGCACGATGCTAGATTCGGCCCGACTGCGGTGGGTAGTTGCCAAACAGCTCGGTATCGACCCGAAGTCAGTTACTGGCTACATGATGGGTGAGCACGGGCTTACGGCCGTCCCAATTTTGTCCACGCTGAACGTGCAAGGTGTGAGGTGGACAGAACTGGAAAAATGGCATGGCACGCAGTTGCCTTCACCGCAAGAAATTCAAGATGCCGTAGTCGGGGCAGCTTACGATGTTCTCAATGCCAAGGGCTGGACTAATGCCGGTGTTGCACGCTCCGCTTTGGAAATTGCCCGCGCGGTGATGCTGGATCAAAACAGCGTCCACCCGGTGTGTACACGCTTGGATGGTGAATACGGGTTGACGGATGTCTCGCTGTCGATGCCAGCGGTGATCGGCCGAGGTGGAATCATTCGTCGTATGCCGCCACAGCTAAACAGCTGGGAGCTGGAGCGACTGCGTGAATCTGCTCAGTACATCTTGAGCACCGTCGAGAACATGTAGAAGAAATTATGTAGATTCCACTTTTGCCGAAATAACACGGGGAAGTACTTTGCGCTCCTAAAATATTGCCATGAATTCGGCCAAGTCCACCTACGTTCCGGAGCTGACCAGCATCCGAGCCATCGGCGCGTTCGGCGTCCTGCTCACGCATGCCGCGTTTTGGACGGGCAATTACACCGGCGATTGGTGGGGGCGCCTCAACGGTCGATTCGAAATTGGCGTCACCATCTTCTTCGTGCTCAGTGCGGTTCTGCTCACAGGGCGCTGGCTCGGTTCGCCTGACGACGTCCCCGCGAACCGACCGGACTTGCGGAAGTATTTCACCAGCCGTGCGAAGAGAGTCCTGCCGGCCTACTGGATTGTGGTCACTGCGGCCTTTCTCATTCACACCGCAGACGACCCACCACCATCTGGTGGAGGGCTACAGGGCTGGTTGCGCACGATGTCGTTTACCCAGACGCTCCAATTCGGCTGGATTCACCCGGGCTTGCCGCAGATGTGGTCGATGGTGGTGGAAGTCGGCTTCTACTTGGTATTGCCGCTGGTGGGGCTTGGCATCTGGACGATCACAAAGGGGCGGCTACGGCCTGGTCCAACGTTGGCCATCATTATTGGTTTTGGCCTCATTGGCCCGGTCTGGACCGTGCTATCGCACCAGGAAAACCTGCTGCCGGTGGTGGCACGGCTGTGGCCGATGGCGTATTTCGACTGGTTCGCCATCGGTATGCTGCTGGCCTACGGTCGAAAGGTCGGATGGCGCGTTAATCTGGCCGCCAGCTGGTTGATAGCTCTGGTGCTGTTCGTTCTATCCACTACTACGCATGTGGGGCCGGCTACCTTGGTGCCAGATGATGTTGACCAGGCTTTGTGGAAGACCACGCTGTATGGCTTGTCCGCAGGCGCATTCGTGGCCCCGATTGCGCTGGGCACGGAGGTAAGGTGGCTTCGTCATCCAGCCTTGATGTGGTTGGGGGAGGTCTCCTACGAGTTCTTCCTCGTCCACGTGTTGGTCATGGACTGGGTAATGAGCTTGATGGGTTATCAGACCTTCCAGGGCTCGATGTTGGCAGTGGCAATTGTCACCACTGCCATCGCCCTGCCATTGTCGTGGCTGCTGCGCCGCATCACTGATGTACTAACGCGGAGGCCAGGGCCTGATAGCCCGTGGGCTGCCTACTGATCGTCGTCGTCAAGCGGGCCGAGCTCAGCGACGAGCACTTCCTGCGCGACCTTCATCGCGGACAGTGCGGCCGGTGCGCCACAGTAACCAGACGCGTGGACGATGGCTTCGGTGATTTCGGTGCGGGTCAGACCGTTGGCGAGAGCGCCCTTGATGTGGCCGCGCAGTTCCTCGGTGGCTCGCAGGGCCACGAGCATTCCAATGTTGAGCAGGGATCGATCACGCTTGGCCAGTCCTTCGCGGCTCCAGACAGAACCCCAGACTGTGGCGGTGATGTGCTTCTGCAGGGTCTCTCCGTCGGAGCCGGCGTTGCGAGAGAGGGCGGCATCGACGAATTCGTCGCCCATTACCTCGCGACGGATTTGGATACCGGCATCGTAGCGGTCGGAGGAAAAGAGGTCATCATTGGGATTGCTCATGCTTGCTAAGTATAGGACTAGAAATGCGGATAAATTCCGAAATGTCCCCACTAGCTTTACTGCCACGACGCATAACCACGCTGAGGTTGCGAGTAAAAACGGTGTCGGTGGGGACGATGACGATGCGCCCGAGCGTTACCTGATCGCGAATTGCGCCGCGGGCGATGATTGTCGGCGCTGCCAGCGCAATCATGCCAGCGCGCTGTGCCGAAAGGGAGCCAAATTCTCCGGCGGGTTCGGTGAGAGTGCCCAGTGCATCTTCCACCACCTGTCGGCTACCGGAACCCGGTTCGCGAATAACGAGTGGCGTCGCGCGCAGTTCTTCGACGGATATCTCGGCCCGCTCAGCCCACGGATGGCCAGTCGGCACGGCGAGGACCAATTCGTCGGTGCCGATGATTCGTTCTTCGAGGTCGTGCCGACCAGCCTCGCCCTCTACCAGCCCGAAGTCCACCGCACTGTCGGCTACTAGTTGCCGCACCTCACGGGAGTTTGCCTGCACCATCGAAAGCTTGACTGCGGGATGTTGCCGGTGGAACTCTGCGGCCCAGCCGGGGTAGTAGAGCTCAGCGACAGTGTTGGACACCGCAAGGGTGAGGTGGCGGGGAACATTGTCGGAACGCAAGCTGGCGGCAATGCCCGAAAATCTGTGGCAGGCGGCGAGGAGATCTGGGAGGGCGTCGATAAGCACTTGCCCTTTTTCTGTAGGGGAGACGCCGTAAGGGGAGCGTTCGAAGACGGTGATTCCCAGCGCTCTTTCCGCCCGTGCGATGCGTGCGGACATGGTCTGCTGGTTGGTGCCGAGCTCACGCGCGGCCTTCGAGATCGACCCCGCACGGGCGACGGTGAAAAGTGCTTCGAGTTCGGCCACAGCGGAGGGGTACATGCGTCAATGGTACCCCTCACAGAGTTTCGTGATAGCGGTGACTGCAGCAAGCGCAAATACGGTATGGGCATGACCAACTCTCCTCGCAGTGATGTGCTTGCGCCCGCCGGGCCTGCGTGGGCAGGATCGCTGATGGGCACCTCCATCTTCGCCACGCTTACGCACATTCATGATGT
Source organism: Corynebacterium sp. MSK032 (assembly GCF_030232065.1). Classification (NCBI taxonomy): domain Bacteria; kingdom Bacillati; phylum Actinomycetota; class Actinomycetes; order Mycobacteriales; family Corynebacteriaceae; genus Corynebacterium; species Corynebacterium sp. MSK032. The sequence continues at coordinate 248,788 of NZ_JASPJR010000001.1, forward strand.
GCCGGTGGTTCCGGAACTGCTTCTCGTCGTGGCAGGTGGCATTCTCGGTTTCATAGTGGTCGGTTGGTTGCGATTTCGAAACCCGGCTTTTCACTCGAAGTTGCAGGCGCCGTGGGGCATGTTCGCGATGGGCATTATGTCTCTCGGTAGTGCCGCAAGCTCGTTGTTTAACGATTCTGTGTGGCAGCTGGCGTCCTGGTGGATTGGCGCGCCGCTGGCAATCTACGTCAGTCTTCGTCAACTGCGAGGATTCGAAGGCGAGCCGACTTTTCAGTGGGGTCTTGCACTGGTCGCCCCGATGGTGGCGGCGACAAGCGGCGCGCAGCTGAGCGTTGACTACGGCACGTTCTATCAGGTCTGCGCACAAATACTCTTCTGTATAGCGCTGATTACAGTTCTGCCGGTTTTCGTACGTTGCTACGTCGCGCTGTTCTCCGGCACCATGCGTATCCCCGATTCCATCGCCGGTACTGCCTGGATTCCGCTCGGATTGGTCGGTCAGTCCACGGCCGCTGCCCAGCTGCTTTTCAACCGAACCTTCGCTGTCGCTTACGGTACCACCGTGCTCATTGTCGGTGTCTTCCTCGCTGCCATTGCTTTACGACGATTCCCCCGCGCCGTAATCCGTTGGGCGGGATACAGCCCTGGTTGGTGGGGTGCAACCTTCCCCGTGGGCACTCTGAGTCTTGGTACGCACAACCTGGGTGGCACTATCGGCGCGCAGTGGCTGTACGCCGTTAGTGCCGGACTGCTGTGTTTATTGGCTGTGCACTGGGTAGCGTGCGTGGCTCGATTTGGTTGGTGGATGCGGAGCTAGCTAGTCAAGCTCGACCCGCACCCGCCCGTTGCGGTTCTGGTCTTCTCGTGGCGCAATACCCAGCGCGGCGGCGGGGAACAGAGCCGTGACGGCAAACAGCGCGGGGAAGCCCGCAGCGGCCACAATCGCACCCGAAACCGGAGGCGTTGCAGCGTAGATAATGTTCTGGAACGTGTTCTGCGTACCCATAGCGCGTCCGGACCAGAAGGGGCCTGCGTATTCAGCAACTGCGGTGAAGGCGAGTCCATTCGGGCTGACCACAGCAACGGCCAGTGCGCAGACCAGCAAAGTTCCAAGCGTGCGCCAATCAGCCCAGCTGGCAATCATCATTGCGACAGCCAAAACAAAGGTCGCACCCGAGACCCAGCGGTAGGGGCGGATGCGAGATCGCACTCGGTCAGAGACCACACCCATCAGTGCTCGCGATCCGGCACCGAGCAGCTGCGAGACCATCACAATTGTGCCCGCCGTGCCATCGGAGTACCCCACAGACAGCAACCACACCAGAATGTAGGCACCCATCATCGACTGCGGCCAGGACAGCAGCGCCGAGGCGATGTGGATGCGCACGAGGTACTTGCCGTCCCGGTAGGGGCTGGCCGTGACGGTGGGGTTCGAGGCATCAGGGCGAGGGGGATTCTTCACGCCTATCAGTACAAGCAACGCCAGCACGGCGCACAGGATTGCGGGCATCGCGAGTGCGACTCCGATGCTGTAATTCTGCGCGAGAGGGTGCAGGGTTACCGCTGATAGTGCAGCGCCGAGGGGCTGAGCCATTTGGCGAATGCCCATCGCAGTGCCGCGCTGATGCGGTGGGTACCAGCCCGACACCACGCGGCCGGATGCCGAATTCACGCTCGCCGCCGCACACCCGGCGAGAAAGAGCGTGGCCCCGAGCAGAGCCGGGCTTGACGACGAAGCTAGCGCCGCAAGCCCCGTCGTTAAGGCAGTAGAGGTCAGGCCGGCGAACAGAGCTGCGCGTTCGCCATAGCGGTCGACAAACCAGCCCCAGGCGATGAGCGTGAAGACAATACCGGCCGCCGGCATTGCTGCGACGAGGCCGGCGGCGGAGAGGCTTAAGCCGTTTTCCTGTAGGGATGGGATGAGAAAAGGCACACCCATGTGAACGACGGACGAACCGACCGCCGCGAACATGGACAGAAGAAGGACAAGGTGACGGTAAGCGGGCATTACAGTCGGGAGCTCATCTCTTCAGCGGCGCCGAGAACCTTTGCGCCCCAGCATTCGTAGGGCGACGGAGTCATGCGCTCCACGGGGCCGGAGACGGATAGGACTGCAATCATGCGCTGGTTGCTGTCGAAAACCGGGGCGGAGACGGAGGCAAGTGCGGGGTCGCGCTCACCCATGGACTCGGACCAGCCGAGACGTCGGCAGTCGTCGAGGTCCTGTTGGTTGAAGTCGGCGTCGGGAAGCATTCGCTCAGCGAGGTTGGCCGGGCCAAAGGCCAGGAGAACACGTGCGGCGGAGCCGGCGGTTAGCGGCATGCGAGAGCCAACTGGCACGGTGTTGCGCAGTCCGGTGGCGGGCTCCATGGAGGCAATACAGGTGCGGGTATCGCCGGTGAGACGGTAGAGCTGCACGGACTCTCCGGTTACCTCTACTAGCTTCGGCAGGATGTGCGCTGCGGCGTCGGCAAGCAGGTCGGTTGTGACAGGCGTGATCTCGGTGAGGCCGGGGCCCGTCGTCCAGCGGCCGTCCGGAGTGCGGGTGACAAGGCGGTGTACTTCCAACGCCGTGGCCAGCCGATGGGCGGTGGCGCGGGGCAGGCCGGTGTCGTCACAGAGCTCGGCGAGGGTGCGTGGAGTTTCTGCAACAGACTTGAGAATGAGTACCGAACGGTCGAGAACCTTAATGCCACTTAGAGCTGGCGTCTCGGATGTGCTAATCTGTCCCATGCCATGATATTAACATCTCATTCCTTGAGATAAAAGAGATATATCCGGAAGGCGGCTCACCCACTATGCGCACCACGGACACCAGCCCGAAGACTCTGGCCGAGAAAGTCTGGCATGACCACGTAGTCAAGCAAGGCGACAACGGCGAACCAGATCTGATTTATATCGATCTGCACCTCGTCCACGAGGTTACCTCGCCGCAGGCTTTTGATGGCCTCCGTCTGGCAGGGCGCAAGGTACGCCGCCCGGATTTGACCATCGCAACCGAGGACCACAACGTTCCGACCACTGTCGCCGGCGGCAAAATCAATCTGATTGAGGAGCCGACCTCTCGTACCCAGATTGCCACACTGCGCAAGAACGCCGAGGAGTTCGGTATCCGCCTGCATCCGATGGGCGACCGCGAACAGGGTATCGTGCACGTCGTCGGCCCACAGCTGGGCCTGACTCAGCCGGGCACCACCGTCGTCTGTGGTGACTCGCATACCGCAACCCACGGTGCTTTCGGTGCTATGGCCTTCGGTATCGGTACCTCGGAGGTTGAGCACGTTCTGGCTACCCAGACCCTGCCGCTGAAGCCTTTCAAGACCATGGCGGTCAACGTCACCGGCGAACTGCAGGATGGTGTTACCGCCAAGGATTTGATTCTGGCGATTATCGCCAAGATTGGCACCGGCGGTGGTCAGGGCCACGTTATTGAGTACCGCGGCGAGGCCATCGAGAAGCTGTCGATGGAAGCCCGCATGACCATTTGCAACATGTCCATCGAAGCCGGTGCCCGTGCCGGCATGATTGCTCCGGACGAGACCACCTTCGAATACCTGAAGGACCGCCCGCACGCGCCGCAGGGCGAGCAGTGGGACGAGGCAGTCGAATACTGGAAGTCCCTGGTTACTGACGAGGACGCGAAGTTCGACAAGGTCGTTGAAATCGACGGTTCCGCGCTGACTCCATTCGTTACCTGGGGTACTAACCCTGGCCAGGGCGTGCCGCTGGGGGAGACCGTGCCAGATCCGGAGTTCATCGCTGAGGACTCCGACCGCATCGCGGCCGAACGCGCACTGGAGTACATGGATCTGAAGCCGGGCACCCCGATGCGCGACGTCAAGGTCGACGTGGTCTTCGTAGGTTCCTGCACCAACGGCCGCATCGAGGACATGCGCGCCGTCGCCGACGTGCTGAAGGACCGCAAGGTTGCCGACGGCGTCCAGATGCTCATCGTGCCGGGCTCCGCAAAGGTCCGTGCGCAGGCTGAGGAAGAGGGACTGGGCAAGATCTTCGAAGAGGCAGGCGCCGAATGGCGTATGCCGGGCTGCTCCATGTGCCTGGGCATGAACCCGGATCAGCTGACCCCGGGCCAGCGTTGCGCTTCGACCTCCAACCGCAACTTCGAGGGCCGTCAGGGCAAGGGTGGTCGTACCCACCTGGTCAGCCCGGCTGTCGCCGCAGCCACTGCCGTCGCCGGTCACTTCGCAGCACCGGCTGATCTCTAACTGACTCTCACTGCCGATCTTTGTACAACAGACCCAAGCAGAACTTCTAAGGACCTTTCACTATGGAAAAGTTTGATACTCACACCGGCGTCGGCGTTCCCCTGCAGCGATCCAACGTCGACACTGACCAGATCATCCCGGCTGTCTACCTAAAGCGCGTCACCCGCACCGGATTCGAGGATGGCCTGTTCAGCAACTGGCGCAACAACGAGTCCGACTTCGTGCTCAACCGTCCGGAATACGCAAAGGGCTCCGTCCTCGTAGCAGGGCCGGACTTCGGTACCGGTTCTTCCCGCGAGCACGCCGTGTGGGCCCTGATGGACTACGGTTTCCGCGTCGTCATCTCCTCCCGCTTCGCCGATATCTTCCGTGGCAATGCCGGCAAGGCGGGGCTGCTCGCCGCACAGATGCAGCAGTCCGATGTCGAGCTGCTGTGGAAGCTGCTGGAGGCTAACCCTGGCATGGAGCTCACCGTCAACCTGGAGACCCGCACCGTCGAGGCCGGTGAGCAGGTCTTCCCGTTCGAGGTCGACGACTACACCCGCTGGCGTCTGATGGAAGGGCTTGACGACGTCTCCCTGACCCTGCGCAACGAAGCGGACATTGTGGCCTACGAGAAGAGTCGTCCGGCCCACAAGCCGAAGACGCTGTAGGTCAAAAAATGCTCTAGTCCAATCCGCGGTAGGCGTTAGACTTGCCGTATGTATCTGGCAATCACTAAACACTCTCGGCTCGGTGAATCTTCGCCTGCTGAATCGGCACGCGATTTGGGATTTATTTTGCGAAAGCATCCCGATCGCGTGCATGAGTCCGAGTTAAAGTTCGGTGTTGCCAGAGTCTTTTTCCCCACGGCTACCGATGCCGAATGCACGGCAGCCCTTTGGGTTGATATTGACCGCGATGAGCTGCTGAAACTCAAGCAGTACCGCGCTGATACGTTCAATCTGACCGGCTACATCAATGACCGGCAATGGGCCGCGTCATCGCTTATGACAGTGGCGCTGAAGTCCGTCTTCTCCACGGCGATGGTCATGGAAAAGCCCTCGCCTTACGACGAAACCCCGAGCGACCTCACCGCGACAGTCGCCGCGGTACCCGGCACCGAGGAAGAAATCCGGGCTCTGTTCGAACCGCTGGGGTGGAACGTCGCCTGCGATTTTTCGAACAATATTGCCGGCCAGAAGTTCTCACCGACGATAACGCTTTCGGGTAGGGCAACCGTCCGCGATTTGCTCAATCACCTGTATATTCTGCTGCCCGTCCTCGACGGTGGGAAACACTATTGGGTCGATGACCGGGAAATCGACAAGCTCGCCGCGCGTGCGCGGGACTGGCTACCGGAGCACCCACAGCGGGAGAGAATCCTGGGGCGCTATCTTGCGGATCAAAAAGGCCTGGTCAACGAGGCCGTCGTGAAGCTTGCTGGGGAAGCCGCTGCAATCGAACTGCCCCGCGGTGACCAGCCAGCCAAGCCACTTAATCGACAGCGCCAAGAGCGAGTACTGCGTGAAGTACTTAGCCTGCGCCCGCGCAGTGTAGTCGACATCGGCTGCGGTTCCGGCGTGCTACTGGGGCCGATGCTGGAGAATCCGCGAATCGCGCAGATCGTTGGTACCGATGTTTCTGTGGGGGAGCTTCGTAAGGCGCACAAGGCGCTGAACCTAGATCGCATGCCGGAGCGCCAAGCCGCGCGGGTTGAGCTTTTCCAATCCTCGGTCACCTATGCCGATGAGCGCATTGCGAACATGGACGTGGCAATCCTGATGGAGGTCATCGAGCACATTGATGCCGACCGGCTGCCCGCGTTGGAGAACAACGTCTTTGGGCTCGCACGCCCGCAGTATGTCATCGTCACCACCCCAAATAGTGACTACAACGCTTGCTACCCAAACCTAGAGCCTGGACAGTTCCGGCACCTCGATCACCGTTTCGAGTTCAGCCGCGCGGAATTTCGTCAGTGGGCCAGGGGCGTGGCCGAGAAGTTCGGTTATCTGGTGGACTTCGACGGTATTGGGGACGTGCACGAAACTTACGGCCAACCTACACAAATGGCGGTCTTTTCCTACGACTTCACCGCAGCAGAGGAGAGCTAACTATGAGTACCATCTCACTTCCTAACCTCAGCTTGGTCATGCTGGTCGGTGTCTCTGGCGCTGGAAAGTCGACGTTTGCGGCACGGCACTTCGGCCCGTTTGAAGCCGTATCCTCGGATACTTGTCGCGGCATTGTTTCCAACGATCCGAATAACCAGGCGGCGACGGCGCCTGCTTTTGAGCTGCTGGAGACGATCGTCGGCAAGCGGCTGGAAGCAGGCTTACTCACCGTGGTCGATGCGACGAATGTGAAACCGCAGGACCGCGCCCGGCTCGTGAAGCTGGCGCGCAGACACCATGCGCTCAGTGCTGCTATCGTTTTGAATCTTCCGTTGGCGGAGGTGAAGGAGCGGCACAGGCAGCGCACTGACCGCAACTTCGGAGTAGAGGTGTTGGAGCGCCAGCACCGTGACCTGCGCCGAGGGCTCAAGCACCTGAAGCGCGAGAAGATTCACAACGTTTTCATCTTGAATTCCGCGGAGGAAATCGACAACGTCACCATTGAACGTGTGCCGCTGAAGGTCGATCGCAGCGATCTCCACGGCCCTTTCGACATCATCGGCGATGTCCACGGTTGCTTCGACGAGCTGACCGCACTGCTGGAGAAGCTCGGCTACGAGCTCTCGGCGGATGGCAGCAATGCTCATCACCCAGATGGCCGCAAGGCCATTTTCGTTGGTGACCTCGTTGACCGCGGCCCCAATAGCCCAGCCGTCTTGAAGCTGGTCATGGGGATGGTCTCGGACGGCAATGCTCTCTGCGTGCCCGGAAACCACGACTCTAAGTTGGTGCGCGCCCTCGACGGCCACAACGTCACCACGGGCCACGGGCTGGCCGAAACGCTCACTCAGCTCGCAGGCGAAAGTGAGGAGTTCCGGAAGGACGTCCGCGACTTCATCGACCACCTGCCTGTGCACTACGTGCTTGATGACGGAGCCCTGGTCGTAGCCCACGCGGGACTGCCTGAGCACCTCCATGGCAGGGCCTCTGGAAAAGTCCGCGAGTTCGCGCTCTACGGTGCGACTACTGGCAAGCTCGATGAAAATGGCCTGCCAGAACGTCTGGATTGGGCGGCGGACTACCGCGGTGCCGCCCGTGTTGTCTATGGCCACATGGAAGCGGACCGTCTGCGCTGGGTCAATAACACCATGTGCATCGACACCGGTTGCGTATTCGGCGGTAAGCTCTCTGCACTGCGCTATCCCGAACTAGAGAACGTGCAGGTCGATGCAAAGCAGACGTGGTGGGAGGCCCCATCCCGCAAGACCACCAACCGACCGGAGTCCGAGCTGCGTATCACTGACGTGTTAGACGTCGATGGTATCCAGACTGGGCGCCATGGACGCATCCGCATTGATAGTGACCGCGCGGCTGCAGCGCTGGAAACCATCAGCCGTTTCACGCTCGCGCCCGAGGGAATTCCTTACCTGCCACCGACCATGTCACCGGCGCCGACCTCGCAGCGAGAGGGATTCCTGGAACACCCGGAGGAGGCATTCCGCTACTACGCTGAACACACTGACCAGGTCATTTGTCAGGAAAAGCACATGGGTTCCCGAGCTGTGCTCTGCCTGATTCGGCCAGGAGCAAAGACCCGTTTCGGTGCTAGCACCTACGCATATACCCGGACGGGGCGTGCCTTCTTCGACGGTAAGAATCTAGCACTCGACGAAATGACCAAGGCCGCAGAGCGCGCCGGGCTTTTCGACCAATTCGGCGACTGGGTCCTGCTCGACGGCGAAGTATTGCCTTGGAATCTCAAGGCGCAAGGGCTTATCGACGACATCTATGCACCCACTGCTGCCGCCGGTATTGGTGCTGCCAGACAGCTCGCGGCCGCTCTGCAGGCAGCTACCGGCAGGAGAATAGAGGTCGGCGGTCCCGCTCCAGAACAGACTCTGGACGAGCTCGAGAAGTTCCGCGCTGCTTACAACCGCTATGTCGACAGCGACAACAAGATTCAGTTCGCACCCTTCCAAGTGCTGGCAAGTGAGGATGCCACCTGGCACTACAAGCCGCACTCATGGCACTTGGATATCGCGAACCAGCTGGTAGCAGCTGACAGTAAGATCTACCGGCAGACGCGCTGCTTCGTCCTCGACCCCAGTGACCCGGAACAGGTGGAGGCCGCATCGCAGTGGTGGTTGCAACTGACAGAGTCGGGCGGGGAGGGGGCCGTCGTCAAGCCAATGGAAAACGCGGCAGTGGACCGCCAGGTGCAGCCCGGCATGAAGGTGCGGGGGCGGGAGTATCTGCGCATGATTTATGGGCATGACTACCTGCACCCGCAGCGTCAAGAGCAGTTGAAGCGGCGAAATCTGCAGCACAAGCAGTCATCGGCGCTGCGCGAGTATGCCCTCGGCATTGAGTCGCTGGAGCGTCTAGCGGCGGGCGAGCCTCTGCATCGAATCCACGTCCCTGTCTTCGGCGTGTTGGCGCTGGAGTCAGAGCCGATGGATCCGAGGTTGTAGGGGTTACTTCACCGGCAGCGCCGAGGCGTAGTAATCAGCCGTGGTCATCACACCGTCGTTGAAGCCCAGCACCCAGGCAGAGCCCTTCTTGCACAGGATTTCCTCGTCGAAGGGCAGGGTACCCTCAGCGGACCAGGCGGCAAGCAGGTCTGGGATGGTGATGCCCTGAGAGCAGATGACGCTGACTCCGCCTAGCGCGACAATGTCTTCGAATGCCTTCTTGGACTCAACCTGGTTGGCAATCCAGTGCTCGTCGCCAAGCCGTTCGTCGACTGTGACCTGCATGCCCAGCTCTGCGGCGAGTGGCGCGACGGTGTCCTGGCAACGCACGGGCTCGGCGGAGTAGATCCGCTCGGGGCGGAAGCCTTCCAGGGCAGAGACGAGCAGTTCCGCTTGACGACGTCCCTTCTTATCCAGTGGTCGCAGTGCATCATTGCCGTTCCAGTTGGTGCGACGGTGCGCACGCCCATGGCGAACCAGAATGAGACGGGTGTCCGGTTCCTTGTTCATGCGCTTGCGGGCCTTGACCAGCACGTCGCGGTCGAGGTCGTAGGACAGCAGCTCCTCGGCTTCGTCCCAGGAGACCCAACGAAGCTCGTTGACCTCGGAGTTCTGTTCGAACTCGCCGTCTAGAACCTCAGCGGTCCAGTACCAGACCAGCTTCGTGCGTCCGGCGACAGGGTAAGAGACGTTGCCGACGAGCTTGCCCAGACGGACGCGGTAGCCGGTCTCTTCCCAGATTTCGCGGACAGCGGTGGCAATGAGGTTCTCGCCGGCGTCGAGCTTGCCTTTCGGCAGCGACCAGTCGTCGTAGGAGGGACGGTGAATCACGCAGATTTCAGGGTTGTGGACATCGCCGCGCCATAGAACCGCGCCGGCCGCGAAGGTCGGCTTGGTGACATCCTGACCTGGCTTCGTTGGAATCTGGCGCAGGCGACCGGTCACGGAGGTATCGCCCTTGAGGTCCTTGTCCTCTTCGTGCATCATCGTGAATTCCCTTTCAATCCTTTGTCGCCGACCTAGTTTAGTATCGCAGTGTGAGAACGTCTCGCTAGACTTGTTGGAGATTAGAGACTAACGGAGGAAGGTCGCGGCGATGGTGCAGGTTTCAGTGATGGGTGCGGGCTCGTGGGGCACGACGCTCGCCAAGGTTTTTGCTGATGCGGGCAATCCTGTACGGCTGTGGTCGCGACGTGCGGAGCAGGCACAGCGTATTCAGATCAGCCGCGAAAACCACGACTACCTGCCTGGTCTGGGGCTGCCGCGCAACATCGAAGCCACCTCGGATGCAGAGGCCGCGCTGAAGGGCGCGGATGTGGTGGTGCTGGGCGTGCCCTCGCAGACTCTGCGTGACAACCTCAAGGTCTGGAAGGACTTCATCGGGCCGGAGACGATTCTGCTCAGCCTGGCCAAGGGTGTGGAGCGCGAGACACATCTGCGCATGAGTGAGGTCATTGCGGAGGTCACAGACCTGCCAGCAGAGCGTATTGCGGTGCTGTCCGGCCCGAACCTCGCCCGCGAAGTTGCGATGGAGCAGCCAGCGGCAACGGTGATTGCTTGCGCCGATGAGAACAACGCCAAGATGATTCAGGCGGCAGTTGCCACTAATTACTTCCGCCCGTACACCAACACCGATGTGATCGGCTGCGAAATCGGCGGTGCCTGCAAGAACGTCATTGCGTTGGCCTGCGGTATGGCCGCTGGTCAAGGATTGGGTGAGAACACGCTGGCAACCATTATCACCCGTGGCTTGGCGGAAATCACGCGTCTGGGCGACGCGGTTGGTGCAGAAGATAAGACTTTCGCGGGATTGGCGGGCCTCGGTGACTTGGTGGCCACTTGTTCCTCGCCGCTGTCGCGTAACCGTACCTTCGGCGATCGTCTCGGTCGCGGTGACACGATGGAGCAGGCGCAGCACGCTACGCGCGGTCAGGTGGCTGAGGGTGTGATTTCTTCAATCTCGGTCCGTGACCTCGCTCGTCGCAATGGCGTGGAAATGCCAATTACTGAGGCCGTTTACGCCGTCTGCCACGAAGGCGCGAAGGTCGATGAGACAATTCGCAAGCTGATGGGGCGCAGCCGCAAGTCGGAGTAACCACTTAAACGAGGTCGGGGCTAAACTTAGTCACCATGACTTCGTCGAATAGCTCGTCTGCAGATCGCATTTCCGTCGCCGTGATCTACGGTGGTGCAAGCCCTGAGCACAGCGTCTCCTGTGTCTCGGCCGGCGCAATTATGGATCACCTGGATGAGGACCGCTTCCGAGTGGTTCCCATTGGTATTACCAAGGATGGTGTCTGGACCGTCGGTACGCGTGAGACGGATACGCTGCGCACGCAGGGGCGTACGATGCCGGAGGTCATCCCGGGCGAGGAAGTTGCGCTGAGCACCTCGCCGTCACGCCGCGGTGAATTCCGCTTCGTCACCGGTGATCGCGCCGGCGAGGTTTTCGACACCGTCGACGTTATCTTCCCGGTCCTCCACGGTCCGCACGGCGAGGACGGCACGATTCAGGGGCTCTTTGAGCTTTCCGGCATTGCTTATGTCGGCCCGGGCGTGCTCGCTTCCGCTGCGGGAATGGATAAGGAACGCACGAAGAATCTCTTGCAGGCAGCGGGGCTTCCTATTGGCAAGCAGGTTGTTTTGCATGTCGGCGAGTCGCTTTCCGACGAGGACAAGGAGACCCTTGGCCTGCCGGTGTTCGTTAAACCTGCCCGTGGTGGATCGTCGATTGGTATCTCCCGCGTCGATGATTGGGCGAATCTGGATGCGGCGGTAGAGCTGGCCCGAGAGCACGACTGGAAGGTCATTGTAGAGGCCGGTGTAGACGGCGCCGAAGTGGAGATTGGTGTGCTGCAGCGCGCTGACGGCAGCCTGCAGGTATCAGTTCCGTCGTTGCTGCGTGGCACGGAGGACTCTGACGAGGGCTTCTACGGTTTTGAGACCAAGTACTTGGATGATGTCGTCTCGGCGCAGATCCCGGCTGAGCTGCCGGAGGATGTTTTGAAGGCACTGGACACGGATGCTCGTCGGGCGTTCAGGGCACTGGGCTCTGATGGGCTGACTCGCGTGGACTTCTTTGTCACGGATAATGGCCCGATTATCAATGAGGTCAACACCATGCCGGGCTTTACCCCGATTTCGATGTACCCGCAGATGTTTGCGGCTTCCGGTGTTGCCTACGAGGAGCTGCTCAGCGCCCTGATTGAGCGGGCGCTGGTAGCTCGTCGATAGAAGTTGGTTCTTACTTTTCTTCGCTCGGCGAGATGTTCTCCAGGTTGTCAGCGATGACCGAGGAGAGCACCGGCATCAGTGAGCTGGCCTCCGACATCGGCATTTCAACGGCGACGAAGCGCTCCCGGCCCATGGCGTACCAGGTGGCGGAGGTACCGGAGGAGAGCGTTGGTTCGTTGAACCAGACAATGTCGCCAACCTGCGTCAGCTGCTGCGTGGTGGTGCTATAGCCAGCCGGCTCGTCGACACCACAGCGCAGCACCACCGGATCGGCTGGGGTGCCGCCCCAAATGACCATGTCCTTCGGCATGTCAGCCGGCATTTCCTCTGCGCTCAGAAGGTGACGGTTGCCAAGCTCGCGGGGGAGGGCAGCCTCCAAGCCGCTGCAGCGCTTATCAGCTTCCGGAGCTGCCAATTCTGCCAGCGGGACGCCGCCGCGCTCCGGCTTGTTCTTGTACTCGGAGTCCGGGCGCAGCGCCTCGGCGAGGTCACTCAGGGCATCCTCCGCCTCTGCATTTCCTTCGGCGGTAATCGCAACAACCGGTTCGCGCCCGACGGTGAACCAAGTCGCCAAAGACTCGTCGGTACTGTCGACCACGCGCAGCCACGAAATGCCCTTGACCTCTTCGGTCTTAGCCAGTTCGTTGTACTGGCTAGGTACGTTCGCGCCACAGCGCAGCGTGATGCGGTCTTGTTCCAAGTTTCGGTACACAGCGGCGCCTTCTGGAGCCGGCTCTGCAATGTCGGCGCGAACCAGACCTGCGGCGCGATCTGGCAGTCGGTCGAGCAGTTCCGCACACTCGGGCGAGTCATTGGCGGGAAGCTCCGGATTGGAAATCGCGACTGGCTTTGTCGCCTGATTATCCTGGTAAATCTTTGCGGCAAAAATAATGCCGAGGATAGCGATAATGGCGATAGCGAGTGCGATGCCCGCGCGTGTCCGGCTACCCTTGGACTGAACTGTTTCTCCCGATGGGGGTGCGTCTACCATGGGCCTGATTCTACGTTGTCCGGTACCAACTCCAATTGGTTGGGGGCACTACCGAGACGGGTTCCGCTATTAACGGTTAACCATCGACTATTAGGAATGTGACTCGACACTGTGACTGAATTGACCATTGGCGATATTGGCGAGTTTGGGGTCATTGAGGCCATCCGGGCTATCGCCCCGTCGGCACGCAATGGCGACGATGCCGCCGTCTTGACGCAGACAACCCCCAACGCCCGTTTTGTCACTTCCACCGACATGTTGGTGGAAGGGCGCCACTTCCGCCTGGACTGGTCGACACCTCAGCAAGTTGGAGCTAAGGCCGCAGTACAGAATTTCGCCGATATCGAATCGATGGGTGCGCGTCCAACGGCCATGCTTTTCGCCATCTCAGCACCGTTGCATACTCCGGTGAGTGTGGTCACCGGTATCGCCGAGGGATTGTGGCAGGAAGGCAAGCAATGTCCGGCGGAACTCGTCGGTGGTGACATGGTCAGCGGAGATTCTCTGGTGATTTCCATCAGTGCGATGGGCGAACTCGGTGGGCTTGGGCGGCCGCTGCTGCGCTCAGCAGCACGCGCGGGGGATACGGTGATTGCGTCGGGACGCATCGGCTACTCTGCTGCGGGCCTTGCGCTGCTGCAGCACTGCGGAAGCCCGGCAAAAATTCCAAGCGAGTTTGCGCAGCTGGTGGCCGCACACTGTACGCCCGAATTTGAATATCGCAGGGGTGCTACGGCGCGAGCCACAGGCGTGCGTTCACTGACGGACAATTCCGATGGACTGGTGGTGGATCTCCGTGCTATTGCGCAGGCCTCCAGGGTTACTTTGGAAGTTGACAGCAGTGCGATTGCGCCCGATGAGTTGCAGATTGCCGCTGGCGAATACCTCGACGTCGATCCATGGGAGTGGGTGCTCACCGGCGGGGAGGACCACACACTGATTGGTTCGACACCGGGGGAGCCTCCGACGGGGTTCCGCGCTATCGGCACGGTGTCGAAGGAAAAGTTCGATTCGGTGCTTATCGACGGCAAACCTCCTGCCCGCGATGCCGGTTGGGTTTCCTTTTAAGAGTTCGACGAGGTTTTGAGAAGAAAGGCTGCATGACATGGATCCGTTGCCGGTCGAAGAAGGGTGGCAGAAGGCGCTGGAGCCAGTGGCCGATGACATCCACCGGATGGGGCAGTTCCTGCGCGAGGAAAACGCGGCCGGCTACGGCTACCTGCCCGCGGGCACCGATGTGCTACGCGCCTTCACTTACCCATTCGATGAGGTCAAGGTGCTCGTCATCGGCCAGGACCCGTATCCGACCCCGGGGCACGCGATGGGGCTCAGCTTCTCGGTCCAACCGGATGTGAAGCCGGTACCGCGGTCGTTGGCGAATATTTTTAAGGAATACTCCTCCGACCTGGGGCTCCCGACTCCCTCCAACGGTGACCTCACTCCGTGGAGTAGGCAGGGCGTAGCTCTGTTCAACCGTGTGCTGACCGTGCGCCCGGGTGCTGCTGCCTCGCACCGCGGTAAGGGCTGGGAGGCAATCACGGAGCATGCCATCAAAGCATTGGTCGCTCGGGACAAGCCTCTCGTGGCAATTCTGTGGGGACGCGATGCGCAGAGTTTGCAGCGTTGGCTCCCGGGCGTGGACTGCATCTGTTCGCCGCACCCGTCACCGCTGTCGGCATCCCGTGGGTTCTTCGGGTCGCGCCCGTTCAGCCGGGCCAATGAGTCGCTGATTCGTCAGGGAGCTACCCCTATCGACTGGACGCTAGAATAGGAATTCATGTCTTCGCAGATTGGTTCTGCCGCGATTGTCGGCTGGGTTGCCCGGGGAATTGATGCGCTTCAATCCCGCCGCGATGAGATTAACAGTCTCAATGTCTTCCCAGTACCGGATTCCGATACCGGGTCGAATATGCTCGCGACGTTGAGTTCGGCCTATGAGGAAGCGCAAAAGGCTGACGCTTCCGATGTTCGCGCAGTCACCGCGGCCCTAGCTGCCGGTGCAGTGCGCGGTGCCCGCGGTAATTCGGGCACTGTGCTCTCGCAGGTTTTTCGCGCGGTGGCTGAGGCTGCCTCCGGTAGTGGCATTGGCGTTGAGTCGGTACAACACTCGCTAAAGCTAGCTGTGCAACATGTTTCCCAAGCGATTGCCAATCCGGTGGAGGGCACGATTCTGACAGTCCTGCAGCACGCCGCGATTGCCGCGGAGGAATTTGAGGGCGACTCGATTGAGGAGCTCGCCGACACGATCGCGGATGCCGCTCGCGATGCGCTGGCGAAAACCCCCAGCCAGCTCCCGGCACTGCAGCAGGCGGGCGTGGTCGACGCCGGCGGCGCGGGGTTGGTCATTCTGCTCGACGCGCTTGCCGACGAAGTCAGCGGCCGCGCAGCCGCACCGGTCGATTTGCATGTCGACGCGCCACACGTAGCCACCGTTGAGATGGAGGTCATGTACCTGATTTCCTTGGCGGATACCCAGGCGGTGGAAGCGCTGCGAGAGCGGTTGAACCCGCTGGGCAATTCGCTCATCATCGCAGGTGATGCTGGTAATGCGGAGACCGCGCAGTACATGGTGCACATCCACACAGTGGAGCCGGGCGCGGTTATCGAGGCAGCACTTGACTTCGGTCGTCCGGAACGCATCCGTATCGAGGTGCTCGATGAGCCGGAGACAACACCTGAGTCCACTCGCATCCTCATTGCGGTAGTGCCGGACGGTCCGCTGAATGATCTCATCACCTCCTCTGGGGCGATTGCTATCAGCCCGACCCCCGCTCCGACTCCCACATCCACTCCCACAGATCGAGCAGCCATCGCCGACCAGGAGTTCGCTGACAATGTGGTCACCAAGGCACTGACTGCCATGAGGGGCGCGGACGAGGTTATCCTGCTGCCAAATGGGCTGGTCAGCGACCAGGAATTGGCGGATATCGAATTCGCTGCTGCCGCGGCTAATCCGACGCTCGCGGTAGTGTCCACAGTCTCCATTCCGGCTGGCCTTGCTGCCTTGGCCGTGCATTCGGCTGAGCTGCCGCTGGCGGTTGCTGCGTATGCGATGGGAGAGGCTGCCAATGGCACGCGAACGGCTGTAGTCGCTGCGGACGTCGATAAGCCCCTGACTGACGCGCTCACAGAGACCATCTCAGACCTGTTGGCTGGCGGCGGGGAACTAGTGACTCTGCTGCTCGGGCGCGGAGCTGAGGGCGTGGACATAGCGCAAGTGCGGGCGCGGCTGGACAAGCCTGTGGAGGTCGTAGCCTATGATGCGACCGGCATCGATGAGCTGGTGCAGGTAGGAATCGAGTAGCGCGATGCTCGGATGGCTCGGCTCGGATTATGCGCGCACGCCCCTGAATATCGTGGTGGGGCCAAAGATTGCAAAGAAGCTGCATACGGCTTTTGGTATGGAGACCGTCTCGGATGCGCTGACGAATTTCCCGAAGCGCTACGTGGCGCAGGGTAAGAGCTTAGATGTGTCATTTTCCGACATTGGCGACACCATCACCACAGTCGTGGAGGTGCACAGCATTTCGCCAGCGCCCGCCTTCGCCGACCGACGCAAGCCACTGAAAATCTATGTCAGCGACGGCGTGCGCATTCTTCCGGCCGCGATTTTCGGTGCCGAATGGCTGCGCAATATGCTGCACCCCGGTGTGCGTCTACTCATTGTTGGCACGCTCAGCGAGTTCCGCAATGAGCTACAGCTGAAGAATGTTGATTGCATGGTGCTTAAAGCCGATGGTTCGGTAGGCGCAGCCACTGGCAAGCTGGCCACACTGACGAAGACAGCCAAGGGGATTGCGGAGATGCAGCGGCTGCTCACGCGCCCCTATCTGCCCATTTACCGTGGCCGTAAAGGAGTAGCGGGTATTCACCTGGCTCTGTACATGCAGCGCATCCTCGAATGGTTACCGCTGCAGCCAGACCCATTGCCCGCCACGCCGGAGGGACTTACCGATTTCGACTCCGCACTGCGTGGCGCACACTTTCCCTCCATCGCGGGCCCCGATATTGCGCTTGCCCGTCTGAAGTACGACGAAGCGCTTGAGCTCCAGCTCGCCGTTGGTGCACGCAAGCGTACTCAAGCGAGCCTCACCGCGCCGGCCTGCATGGAAGTCGCCGGGGGACTTCGCGACGAGCTACGCCGGGGGTTGCCGTTTTCGCTTACCGACGGTCAGGTCGCGGTCGCAGCCGATATTGCGCACGATATGGCGAGGCCTAACCCAATGAACCGCCTGCTAGCAGGTGAAGTTGGCTCGGGTAAAACCGTGGTGGCCCTGCTGGGAATGCTGCAAGCAGTCGATGCCAGCAGGCAGTGCGCGATGCTGGCGCCGACGGAAGTCCTGGCCCAACAGCACTACCGATCGCTGACAGCGATGCTGGAGCAAGCTGGAGTAGCAGTGACTGTACGACTGTTGACGGGATCGATGTCGACGAAGGAGCGCCGGGCAACCCTGTTGGAGGCAGTCAACGGGGAGGCTGACATTGTCGTCGGCACGCATGCCCTGCTCAGTGAGGGCGTGGAGTTCTTCGATCTCGGGCTGGTGGTCGTCGATGAGCAGCACCGCTTTGGTGTGCGCCAGCGCGATCAGCTGCGAAGCAGGGGACGGGGTGGAATGACACCGCATCTGTTGGTGATGTCGGCAACCCCGATTCCGCGCACGGTAGCGATGACCATTTTTGGCGACCTCGCAGTTTCGCAGTTGACGGAATTGCCACGGGGACGTCAGGAAATCCAATCCTTTGTCGTACCGACGCTGGAAAAGCCGCGCTGGGAGGCACGAACCTGGGAGCGGATTGGGGAAGAAGTGGCCAAGGGCAACCGCGCCTTCATTGTCTGTCCCCGCATTACCCGCGACGAGGAACAGTTCCTCGACGAGTCCGTGGAGGCGGTGTTCGACCGAGCGAGGAAAAAACTGCCCGGTATACGTATCAGTCAGTTGCACGGCAATATGGCACCGGAGGACAAAGACCGCGTGATGCAGGCCTTTGCCACAGGACAGCTGGATGTGCTGGTGTCCACCACAGTTATCGAAGTCGGCGTGGATGTACCAGAGGCCACGATCATGATGATTCGCCGCGCCGA
Organism: Corynebacterium sp. MSK032; assembly: GCF_030232065.1. Taxonomy (NCBI): domain Bacteria; kingdom Bacillati; phylum Actinomycetota; class Actinomycetes; order Mycobacteriales; family Corynebacteriaceae; genus Corynebacterium; species Corynebacterium sp. MSK032. Next base: position 266,886 of record NZ_JASPJR010000001.1, read on the forward strand.
GAGCTACGGTATCTCGCAGATTCACCAGCTGCGCGGTCGTGTCGGCCGTGGTGACCGTGGTGGCCTGTGCTTCCTATGTACACACACGCATTCGCAGACACCGGAGCGCACCCGGCTGGACCGCATTGCCGCCACCACCGACGGCATTCAACTGGCGGAGCTGGACCTGGCCACGCGTAGTTTCGGCGATCTGCTCGGCGATGACCAATCGGGACTGGCAACCGGCCTCGGCCTGGTGGACCTCACCACCGACGGCGAAATCATCGAGCGCACCCGACATGATGCCATGGCTCTTCTCGATGTTGATGAGAGGCTTGTGGGAGAGCTTATCTCCGATATCGATGAAGAGCAGTCGAACTACTTGGACCGCTCCTAGTAAGACCAAAGTAGACTGTTGGGCATGGTAGATGTCTGTGCACCTTTTGCAGGAGTAGTCCGCTGGGAGGTCGCCGAGAAAGACTCGGTGACGACCGGTCAGGTTATTGCGGTCGTGGAGGCCGTCAAGCTAGAAGCGCCGGTTTTAGCGCCCTGCCCGGGCACGGTCGCGGAGGTGGCGGCAGATCAATTTGTGGATGTCGAAGGCGGTCAGCTGCTGGCAAGAATCACGCCAGCAACTCACAGCGCCACGGCACAGCACAACGGCAACGAGAACACATCGCACGAAGGGAAGTAGATGACCCGCATTATTGCAGGTGAGGCACGCGGTCGTAGGCTAGTCGCGCCTAAGGGAGAGACCACTCGGCCAACTAGTGACCGCGCGAAGGAAGCCATCTTTTCCTCCTGGTCAACACGCTTTGGGCTAGAGGGAACTCGCGTTCTCGACCTGTTTGCTGGCTCGGGCGCGCTCGGTTTGGAAGCGGCTTCTCGCGGCGCGCGTTCCGTCGTGTTGGTGGAAAACGATCCGAACGCCATTGCCGCTATTGAAAAGAACATTCGCACCGTGGGGCATCCTGATGTGGCCGTGTCTCCGATGAAAGTGTCGTCGTACCTTGCGGGCGCGCCGGGCGAGCCTTTTGACCGCGTTATTGCGGATCCGCCCTATGAGCTGGCGGGGGAGGCCGTTACAGAGATGCTGGAGGCGCTGCGCAGTTTCCTCGCGCCGGGCGCGGTCGTGACTGTGGAGCGTCACCGCGATGACGAGGAGACGCAGTGGCCCGAGGGCTACGAACAGCTCCAGCAGAAGCTGAAGCGTCGCATTCACGGTTTGGCGCGCTTCGACACCGCTATCTACAACGCTTAACGTTCTTCTTTACGCTTTACGACGGCCAAAGGTGGTTTGACCTCTATGACTCACGCATGCTGCCCCGGTTCCTACGATCCCATGACCTCTGGTCACCTCGATGTGATTGAGCGTGCCGCGCGCCAATTCGATCAGGTGACCGTGCTGGTTACCCACAACCCGAATAAGCAGGGCATGTTCAACGTCGAAGAGCGCATGGACCTCATTCGGCAGTGCACGCAGCACTTGGACAATGTGCAGGTGGACTCCTGGTCGAAGCTGTTGGTTGACTACACCTCCGCGCAGGGTATCACCTGCCTGGTCAAGGGTCTGCGCTCGGCGGCGGACTACGAGTACGAGGCGCCCATGGCGCAGATGAATCGGCGCATGACGGGCATTGAGACTCTCTTTGTGGAAGCTGATCCGAAGTACGGTCATGTGTCGTCGACACTGATGAAGGAAGTTGTTCGCTACGGCGGTTCGGTGGAAGGGCTAGTTCCTGAGCCTGTCTTGCACGCCCTGCAGCGCCGACTGAAGTAGCATGTAAGTCATGTTTCGCGTCTTCGAATCTCTTGATGAACTGGTCCAGATCCTAGAAGAGGCACACGGCGTGCCACTGTCGGCCAATTGTATGGTTCCGCGTCAGCGTGTTCTCGAGTTGCTCGATGAGCTGAGGGATGCTTTCCCGGCTGAGCTCGATGACGCGCAGGATGTCTTGGACCAGCGGGATGAGATTATCAACGATGCTGAAGCCCGGGCGAACAACACCATTTCGACTGCGGATGAAGAAGCCCATCGCATTGTCGACGAGGCCGAGGCCCGCGCTAACCACACCGTCGAGGATGCCAATGCCCACGCAGCTGGCACCGTCGCGGCCGCTGAGGACGACGCCCGTCGCCTCCGCGAGGATGCTCAGCACGAGTACGACAGCATTGTGGATCGTGCTTCTGCCGAGTCCGATCGCCTGATTCACGCTGGTAACGAATCCTACGAGCGTTCCGTTGCGGAAGGCCGCGAGGAGCAGGCTCGCCTGGTCGCTGAGTCAACGGTCGTCCGCGAAGCCAACGACGAGGCGAATCGTCTGCTTTCCGACGCACACGCGGATTCCTCTCGCCTCCGTGAAGAGTGTGACCGCTACGTTGATTCCAAGCTCGCCGAGTTTGAACAGACTCTCCAGGAGACCCTGCGTAATGTCGGTCGCAATCGCTCGGTACTGCGTTCGGGGGCCGGTGCCGTCGGCGGTGGTGCAGGGGCACAGAGCGCGCCGTCTTCCTTCTCCGAGGGGCAGGAACGCCGCCGGTACGAGCGTTAGCGCATCTTCGGGGTAGACTGAGGTCTATCATGACTGACTCATCCCCATTTGTTCTGGACGTTTCGACATGTCTGCAGGGCGGCATGCCCGAGCAGTTCCGCAAGGTAGGCGATAGCCCCGTCCGCGTTGGTGTCGAGATGATTGGCATCGCCGCTGGCGAGGAGGTTGTCGTTGACGGCATTGTCACGAACCTCGGCAGTGGTGTCATGGTTGACGCGACTGTGACTGCCAAGGCCACCGGCGAGTGTGTCCGCTGCCTAGCCCCGCTGAATCCGGAGCTCAGCTTCCACATTTCGGCTGTCTTTTCCAACAACGAGGACTTCATCACAGGCGACGATGCCGAGGAAGAAGACCTTGAGGACGAAGTTGGCCAGATCGTCGACAATACGGTGGATATCACTCAAGCCGTCATCGATGAGGCGGGCTTGAATCTGCCCTTCAATCCGACCTGTCTGGATTTCGATTCCAGCTGTGCTGAGTCGGACTCAGAAGTGCCGGAGCCAGACGGCATCTCGGGTGAAGAGGAGCGCATTGATCCGCGTTGGGCTGGCCTGGCGGAAAAGTTTGGCTCGCTCGGCGACGAGAAGTAATCGACGACGACTTAGACGAAGACTTTAAAGGAGATATAACGGATGAGCCGCAAGCGTCGGCTAACCGGTGAGGCGGCTAGAAAGGCGGCTTTCGAGGCCGTCGATCACGCCCCGCTGCTGGAAAAACTCGGTGTTGAGCTATCAGAGGAGTCCCTGAAGCTCGCTTTGACCCACCGCAGTTTCGCGAATGAAAATGGCATGCTGACCAATAACGAGCGGCTAGAGTTCCTGGGCGACGCCGTGCTGGGCATGTGCGTTGCTGAAGAACTCTACCGTCGCTTCCCGGACCGCGCTGAGCAGGATATTTCCAAGATGCGCGCAGGTGTCGTGAACATGTACGCGCTGGCTGACCTGGCCCGCAGTATCGGATTGGGGGAGCACATTCTCCTCGGTCGCGGTGAGAAGGCCACCGGTGGTGCGGATAAGCACTCAATTCTCGCTGACACCACCGAGGCGCTGCTGGGTGCCATTTACCTGCAGCATGGCTTTGAGGTTGCCCGCGAGACCGTTCTTCGCCTGTTTAACCAGATGATTGACGATGCCCCGACGGAGTCTCGCGGTCGTGACTGGAAGACGCTGTTGCAGGAGCGCCTGGCAGCCAAGCAACTACCGGCTGCTGAGTACACCGTGCGCACCACCGGCCCCGACCATGACCTAACTTTCTACGTTGACGTGCTGGTTGACGGCGTGGTTAAGGGCAGCGGTACCGGCGCCACGAAGAAGGAAGCCGAGATGCACGCCGCGCATCAGGCGCATACTGCACTGGCATAATGCCCGAGCTTCCTGAAGTCGAGTCCGTACGCCGCGGTCTCGACGCTTACGTCGTCGGTGGCCGCATCGAGGACACTTTCGTCTACAACGCTCGTGCCGTGCGGCGCCAACCCGGTGGTGCCGCAGAGTTTATCGGTCGCACGCGCGGGCGCACGGTTATCGCTACGGATCGCCGCGGCAAGTTCATGTGGCTCACGCTTGACGACGACTCCGCAATTGCCATCCACCTGGGTATGAGCGGCCAATTGCGTGTGGAAGCTCCGTACACGCCCGATACGCTGCCCGGACGCCACACCAGGGCCGCATTTGACATAGCCCTGCCGGACGGCGCTCGGCACCTTATCAACTTCAACGATCAGCGCACCTTTGGTTGGGTCTGGGCCTGTGAAATGGTCGAATCCCACGGTCGCTTTGTTCCGGAACCCGCAGCCAAGATCGCGCCCGATCTATTGGAGCCAACTGTCGATGTGGTTGCACTTGCACACCGCATGATGAAGTCGCGTTCGCCGATTAAGGCCGTATTGCTCAACCAGAACATTGTGTCGGGTATCGGTAACATCTATGCCGACGAAATGCTTTGGGCAGCGAAGGTCGATGGGCGCGTGCCGGCGTGTGACCTTTCGGTCCGTCGTTTAGCGAAACTTTTGCGCGAGGGGCAAGCGGTACTTCAGCGGGCGCTAGCGGCGGGTGGCACGAGCTTCGATGCGTTATATGTGCATGTCAACGGCGAAAGTGGCTATTTCGAGCGGAGCTTGAACGCCTATGGCCAAGCGGGGGAGCCGTGCTCGAGGTGTGGGCGCGCAATTGTCCGTCTGCCATTTGGGAATAGATCGAGTTATCTGTGTCCCACCTGTCAGCGCTAGAATTTCCTTATGAGCTTCATGGAACAAGCGACCGATTGGGTCAACGCCTGGAATGACAAGTACTGGCTGTTCATGATTCTGCTACTCAGCGGTGCAGGCCTGTACTTCTGCTGGCGGACCATTGTGGTGCAGCTCCGGTACATCCCGGAGATGTTCAAGGCAATTACCGAAAAGCCGTCTGACATCTCCGAGGGGGTCAAGGGCATCTCGGCCTTTAAGGCCTTCACAATCTCTGCTGCCTCGCGTGTCGGTACCGGTAACGTCGCAGGTGTGGCGGTGGCAATCACTACGGGTGGGCCAGGTGCCGTGTTTTGGATGTGGCTGCTCGCTGCGATTGGCGGTGCTACCAGCTTCGTGGAGTCGACGCTGGCGCAGCTGTACAAGGTGCGGGATAAGGACTCTTACCGAGGAGGGCCCGCGTACTACATCACCAAGGGGCTGGGAGAGAACTGGCGCTGGATGGCGTCGCTCTTCGTCATCGCTATCACGGTGACCTACGGTTTTGTGTTCAATGCGGTGCAGTCCAACTCAATCACGGCGGCTGTGGCTGAGTCGACTGGTCAGGGAACGCCGATCTTTAAATTCTGCGTCGGCATTGTGCTGGCAATCTTGGCCGGCGTCATCATCTTCGGTGGTGTGCAGCGCATTTCGGCGGTGACGCAAATTGTCGTACCGATCATGGCCGTGGCCTACATCATCCTCGGTCTGATTGTGCTGGCTCTCAATATCACTGAAGTGCCGGGCATGATCAAGCTCATCTTCGAGCACGCCTTCGGTATCCGTGAGATTGCTGGTGCTGCCGTCGGTACCGCCATGATGCAGGGTATTCGCCGCGGTCTGTTCTCCAATGAAGCCGGTATGGGTTCCACTCCGAATGCGGCGGCGACGGCATCGGTGTCGCACCCGGTCAAGCAGGGCCTCATTCAGACCATGGGCGTCTACTTCGATACCTGGGTCGTCTGTACCATCACCGCGGTTATCATCCTGCTGTCCGACCCGACTTTCGGCGGCGATGTAGAGGGCACCGCGCTGACTCAGACTGCGCTGTCAGCGCAGGTGGGTACGTGGGCTATCCACGCGGTTACGGTTATCATCTTCTTCCTTGCGTTCTCCTCGCTGGTGGGCAACTACTACTACGCCGAAGCAAATATCCCGTTCCTGTCTAAGAGCAAGGCTGTCCTGAACACCGTGCGTGTCCTGGTCATCCTGTGCGTGATTGGCGGAGCTGTCGGTTCCGTGCCGCTCGTCTGGTCGCTTGCAGATACTTTCTCCGCACTCATGGCCACCATCAATATCATCGCCATTCTGCCGCTGGGCGGCGTAGCTGTCGCCCTACTAAAGAATTACTCCGAGCAGAAGTCCAAGGGGCTTAATCCGGTATTCCACCGCGATGATCTGCCTAACGTCCGCGGCCACGACAAGATTGAGTGCTGGGACGGTTCCGACCCGATGACAGTGCGTGAGTCCGATGTTGCTTAACGACGTCCGCCTCACCGCGTGGGTACACGGTCGTGTTCAAGGTGTTGGTTTTCGCTGGTACACCCGCGCGACGGCTCTGGAGTTGGGGTTGGTTGGTTACGCCCAGAACTACCCGGATGGTCGGGTGTTAGTTGTTGCTGAAGGGCCACGGGCAGACTGTGAGAGTTTGCTCGCTTGGCTTGAGGGGCCGAATACTCCGGGCGATGTGACGGCAGTGGTGCCGTTATGGCAGGAACCGAAGGGTGCATTGAGCACGTTTGACCGTCGTTAAGCGGGTGCCAACTGCCTTCCTCCCCCCCCATGTCGGTGTAGGAATCCGAAAAATTCGAATACGTTCTATCCCTCGCTCTATGTCATTGTTTTTGCGCAGTTGGCGGGGGATTTTTCGTGTCTTGAGGTAGTCGATTGGTGCGTTGTAGAGGTCTCAGAGCGCTAAAAACCTACGCAACCGGGAAAACGAATACGTAAATACGAAAGGCGAGTGGATTAAGTTAATAACTACCTACTGACAGGCAGGGGAGGCACATATGACGCCTGAAGAAGTAATTGCACAGTCTGGAAACTCAGCGTGGATGCTGATTTCGGCTTCGTTGGTTTTGCTGATGACACCGGCGCTCGCGCTGTTCTATGGCGGCATGTCGCGACAGAAGTCGGTGCTCAACATGATGATGATGAGCTTTGGTGCTGTCGGCGTTGTCGGTGCCATTTACGTGCTGTGGGGCTGGTCGATGTCCTACGGATCGCAGTCGATCGGTGGTGTTTTTGCCAACCCATTCGAGTTCTTCGGTCTGCGTAACTCAATCACGGATGGCGACGGCAACTACATTGCGAGTGCGAACGGTTACCCAAACATCATCGACATTGGGTTCCAGCTCACGTTCTGCTCGATTTCTGTAGCGCTGATCTCTGGGGCGCTGGCCGAACGCGTGAAGTTCTCCACCTGGTTGATTTTCGTCGGCTTCTGGACGACGCTGGTGTACTTCCCAATGGCCTTCATGGTCTGGGGCGGTGGCCTGCTGAGCCACTCGGCAGAGGGGCTGTCGGCAAAGCTGTTCGGTACCGCTGACGGTGAAGCATTGATCGCTCCAATTGACTTCGCTGGCGGTACGGTTGTGCACATTGCTGCTGGTACTGCCGCTTTGGTGCTGGCGATTATCGTCGGTAAGCGCAAGTCCATCGATGGCAGCCAGCATCGCCCGCACAATCTGCCACTCGTCATGCTGGGTGCTGCACTGCTGTGGTTCGGCTGGTTCGGCTTCAACGGCGGTTCGGCATTTGCGGCCGACGGTGTCGCTGGTCTGGCATGGCTGAATACGACGGTGGCAGCGTGCGTGGGGATGCTCGGCTGGATTTCACTCGAGCGTATTCGTGATGGACATCCCACCTCGCTGGGCGCCGCTTCGGGTGTCATCGCAGGGCTTGTGACTATTACTCCGGCCGCAGGAGATATGAACCCAGTGACGTCAATCATTCTGGGCTATATCGGCGGTGCGCTGGCTTGCTGGGGAGTGGGCTTGAAGTACAAATTCAACTTCGATGACACCCTGGATGTGGTTGGTCTGCATCTGGTTGCAGCTATGTGGGGAACGATTGGTGTTGGCCTGCTGGCTAATGATCGCGGACTGCTTACCGGCGGTGGCATCGACGGGCTGAAGTTGTTTGCCATCCAGATCATTATTGCTGTCATCGCAGCTGTGTTCTCGGGCGTGCTGACGTACATCATTGCCCGAGTCCTGAAGGCAACCGTCGGTTGGCGTATCCACGGCGAGCAGGAACATTCTGGTATCGACGTCGCTCAGCACGGTGAGTCGGCCTACACGTCGGCCAAGCAGGCGGCTGTGTAAACGGCGCCGTGTAAACAAGGCTGTGTAAATGAGTGAGTGCTTGGGGTAATTCAGCTCCAAACCGTAACTACGGGTAAGATATTGCCCCATGTATTTGAAATCGCTGACTCTGAAGGGCTTTAAATCCTTCGCTTCGGCGACGACGATGAAATTTGAGCCCGGCATCTGCGCAGTTGTCGGCCCGAACGGATCCGGAAAGTCGAATGTCGTCGATGCCCTCGCGTGGGTTATGGGTGAGCATTCCGCCAAGACCCTCCGTGGCGGCAAAATGGAAGATGTCATCTTTGCGGGTACCTCCGGGCGAAAGCCCTTGGGGCGCGCGGAGGTTACTCTTACCATCGACAATTCCGATGGGGCACTTCCCATTCAATATAAGGAAGTCTCTGTCACGCGTCGCATGTACCGCGACGGCGCAAGTGAGTACGAAATCAACGGTTCTCGCGTCCGCCTCATGGATGTCCAAGAGCTCCTCAGCGACACCGGTATTGGCCGCGAGATGCACATCATCGTCGGCCAGGGCCGGCTTTCGCAGATTCTGGAGTCGCGGCCAGAGGAGCGTCGTGCGTTTATCGAAGAAGCAGCGGGTGTGCTCAAGCACCGCCGCCGCAAGGAGAAAGCGCAGCGCAAACTCCAGTCGATGCAGGCTAACCTCGACCGTCTGCAGGATCTGACAGGTGAGCTTGCCCGTCAGCTCAAACCGCTGAAGCGTCAGGCTGAGGCCGCCTCTCGCGCCCAGACTGTGCAGGCAGACCTGCGCGACGCCAAGTTGCGTTTGGCTGCCGCGGACTTCGTGGATTTGCAGGACAGCCTCAATGACATTGCTGGTCAAGCCAAGCTCATTGAGGAAAAGGTGGAGGCCGCCACGGAGCGAGCCGAGATTGCCGCTGAGCGCACTGCAGAACTCGAAGCCGAACTGGAGGACATCACTCCAGCTGCCGATGCTGCCCGTGATTTGTGGTTTCGTCTCTCCGCACTCGGTGAGCGTATTCAAGCGACGGCCCGCATCGCCGCCGATCGCGCGGCCGACCACTCCGTCGCTCCGTGGGTAGGCCCAGACCCGGACTTCCTGGAGCAGCGTGCCGACGACGCCGCCACCGAAGAAGCCACGCTCGCTGAGGCTGAGGCAGAGGCCCGCGAAAAACTGGAGGAAATCCGCGAAACGCTCTTCGATGCCGAGGAGACTTTCCGCGAAGCCGAAGCGGAGCACCTCGCGGCCGTTCGCGCAATCGCCGACCGTCGCGAAGGCGTGGTTCGTCTCATTTCCGCAGAAGAATCTCTGCGCACCCGCTTGGAAGCCGCCGAGGCCGAAGCTGCACGCCTTGCCGAGCAAACCAATGAGGCCGACGAACGCCGTGCCGATGCCACCGAAGCTGTGGAAAACGCCGCGCAGGAGCTAGCCGAGGCAGAATTCGAAGGTCCCGAGCTGCAGAGTGCTTATGAACAGGCCAACCGGGAAGCAGAGCTGGCCTCTACACGGTTGAAAGAACTCCGCGCTGACGAGCGCGACCTCGAGCGCAGCGTCTCAGGTCTTTCCGCCCGCATCGAAGCTCTGGAGACCGCCCGCACCGCCGCTGCCAACGACGGCACCGCGTGGCTACGTGAAAAGCACGAGCTCGGCGTTCTCTCTGAAGTCATCGATGTCGACGCTGGCTGGGAAAAAGCGCTCACTGCCGCCCTCGGCGCGGCCGCCGAAGCACTGGTCAGCGAGGGCAGTGGAGATTCGCTTATCGACGAGCTGGTGGCCACGGGCAAGGGCAGTGCCGTTGTTATCAATTCTGCGGATGCATCCGACTCTTGGCGCTTGGACATCACTCTGCCCGCACAGGCATCCTGGCTGCTCGATCATGTGACAGTGCCCGCGGAGCTTTCGGGTTCGTTGACCTCTCTGCTCGTTGACGTCGTGGCCTGCGACGACGAGCACGTCGCCCGTGAGCTGGTGACCCAGGATACTCGACTGCGCGTTGTTGACCGCGATGGTGTGCTGCGTGGCTCTGGTTGGGTAGCTGGCGGTGCTGGTGGCACTGCATCAGGTGTGGAAATCGCCGCCGACATTGCTAAGACTCGCGAAGAACTAGCAGAAGCACAGGTGCGTTTGAGTGACCTCGGTGGTGTGCTCTCCGGTGCACAGGCCGAAGAAGAGGACCGCCGCACGGACGCGGCGGCCGCCCGTGCTGCGCTGCGTGAACACCAGAGTCGTATGAAGGTCCTCACGGATGCCCGAACTCGGGCCACAGCGCAGCTGTCCGGCGTGGTGCATGATGCCGAACGCGCTGAGCAGCGCGGAGCCGAAGCCGCGGACCGAGTAACGAAGCTCCAGAAGGAGTTGGCGGAGGTCGCAGACCGCTTAGCTCGCGTTGACCGTGACCCCGAGGAGGGGGAACCGTCGACAAGCGAACGTGACCGTGCCTCGGAGGCGCTGACGGCTGTGCGCGCCATGGAAACAGAGGCGCGTCTGTCGCTGCGTACGGCAGAGGAGCGACTGTCGAGTGTACGAGGCAAGGCCGAGCGGCTCCGTCGCCAGGCTGCATCGGAGCGCGTAGCGAAGGCCCGCCATGAGCAGGCGCAGATGGCGAAGGTTGCCCAGCGCGAATTGGCAGAAGTTGTCGCGGAGCTGGCTGAGGATTTGCATGCGAAGGTCAACGTGTCGTTGGCGCGGGCAGAGGCCGATCGCGACGATGCCGAGGCGCAGAAGAAGACAGTGTCGCAGGCACTATCAGCGGCCCGGACGGAGGCAAATGCGGCGCAACGTGAGCTGGCACAGCTAACGGATTCCGCGCACCAGGGCGACATCGCCCGTGCGCAGGCGCAGGTCCGCGTGACCGAGGCTGCAGAGCGCATCGTCGACCAGTTGGGGCTGTCTGTCGATGACCTGCTCGCGGACTTTGCTCCTGATGAGAACTTCGACCGCGCAGCCGTGACGAAGCAGCTCAAACAGGCGGAGAAGGATCTGCGTGTGCTCGGCCGCGTCAACCCGTTGGCGCTGGAGGAGTATAAGGCGATGGAGGAGCGCTACTCTTTCCTATCCACGCAGCTCGATGATGTCCTCAAGGCCCGCCAGGACCTCACCGATGTTGTCGAGGAAGTCGATGCCACGATCCTGCAGCTCTTCACAGACGCGTGGAACGATGTCGAGGCAGAATTCCCCGCGGTCTTTCAAACGCTTTTCCCGGGCGGCGACGGACGACTGGTTCTCACTGAGCCGGACAACCTTCTCACGACAGGTATCGAGGTTGAAGCCCGCCCGCCGGGCAAAAAGGTTAAGCGGCTGTCGTTGCTCTCCGGCGGCGAGAAGTCGCTGACGGCGCTGGCAATGCTCGTCGCTATTTTCCGCGCGCGCCCGAGTCCCTTTTACGTACTCGACGAGGTTGAAGCCGCGCTTGACGACGTTAACCTGCGTCGCCTTATTGCGCTGCTCGAGGAACTCCGCGCGACCAGTCAGCTGATTGTCATTACGCACCAGAAGCCAACAATGGACGTTGCGAATGTGCTCTACGGCGTGACCATGCGGGGCGATGGTGTGACTCGAGTAATCTCGCAGCGAATGTCACCGGCATCCGCAACTCCGTCGACAGGAGCGGAGTAAGCGCGGAGTAAGTGAGGAAGAGTCGTTGATACTGCATAATGAGAGTTATGACTCCAACTCAGTGGATACTCCTTGTCGTCGCGATTGTCGTTATTATCGCGCTGCTCTTTGTTGTGGGCTATGTCCGCAGGAAGAACCAGCGCATTTCCTTTGCGAAGGAAGATACTAAGGAACTCACCCAGCAGGAGAAGTCTGGAAATTACCAGGCCACTAGTGGTTTTAACTTCGCTCCGGCCGGTGGTGGGACTGATACCCGCGAGAAGCAGCCGGTTGAAAAACCGATGCCGAAACCGGCGGAAAAGCCGATTGAAAAGCAGGCCCCGGAGCCAGAGGAAAAGCAGGCTGATATACCTGCCGATCAGCCGGACGGTTCACTGCTGAAACCAGAAGGTCGACTGGTTATTCCGGATAACCCCACCGAAATGGAGGGGGATTATGACCGCGTAATGCGGGAAATCCCAATCGATTTGCCAACGGCCGGGGAAGAGGAATCAGAGCCCGAGCCGGAACCACAACCAGAGCCCGAAGCAGAGCCTGAGGTAGAGGTAGTTCCTGCTCCTGAACCGGAGCTGGAGCCGGAGCCGACTCCCGAACCAGAACCGACGCCAGAGCCGGAGCCGGAAGCTGCGCCGGAGCCGACGCCAGAGCCAGAAGCAGAACAGCAGATTGACTCCATCGACCCGGCTGAGGGACGTCTGGGCCGCCTGCGCGGTCGTCTGTCACGGTCGCAGAATGCAATTGGCCAGTCTGTGCTCGGGATCTTGGGCGCGGGTGACCTTGATGAGGACGCGTGGGAAGAGGTTGAAGACATCCTGGTTATGGCTGACCTCGGTGCGGCTGCGACGCAGCGTGTCGTCGATAAGCTGCGCGAGCGTATTGCCAGCCAGAAGGTGAGCACGGAAGAGCAAGTGCGCGCCCTGCTGCGTGAGGTGTTGATTGAGGAGTGCAAGCCTGAGATGGACCGCTCCATCCGCGCACTTCCGCACGAGGGCAAGCCCGCAGTGATTCTGGTAGTCGGTGTCAACGGCACAGGTAAGACCACGACGACGGGCAAGCTGGCTCGTGTACTGGTCGCCGGTGGCCACCGTGTTGTTCTCGGCGCAGCGGATACCTTCCGTGCTGCTGCAGCCGACCAGCTGGAGACCTGGGGGCGACGCGTTGGCGCGGAGACCGTTCGCGGCGCTGAAGGCGCCGATCCTGCTTCTATTGCATTTGAGGCAGTTGCTCACGGTATCGAGTCCGGCGCTGATGTGGTGCTCATCGACACCGCCGGCCGCCTGCACACCAAGGTCGGTCTGATGGACCAACTGGACAAGATTAAGCGCGTGGTGGAGAAGAAGGCTCAGGTTGACGAAGTCATCCTGGTTTTGGACGCGACGGTTGGCCAAAATGGTCTACTGCAAGCTCGTACGTTCCGGGATGTAGTAGACATCACCGGCGTTGCCCTGACCAAGCTGGACGGTACCGCGAAGGGCGGCATTGTATTCCAGGTGCAAAACGAGCTCGGTGTGCCGGTGAAGTTGGTTGGCCTTGGTGAAGGTGCTGACCACCTGGCGCCGTTTGAGCCGGAGAGCTTCGTAGACGCACTGCTCGGCGGCCGCAAATAGTAACTAACATCGATGAGTGAATTTTCCATCGATTGGTGAGTACAGCGTCGCCCGTTGCCCCCGGCAAAAATAAAGGCCTCGGAGCCACCGCGTAGATTTCTGTAGAGGATACGCGGGGCTCCGGGGCCTTTAATGTTGAGGTGCTAGGAATCTAGCGGAGAGTTGTGCTAGGAATCCTTAGAATTCTTGCGTGCGAGGCGGGTAGCTGCCACGCCACCGACCAAGAGTGCAAGAGCGGCACCGCCGAGGGCAGTCGCCTGAACACCAGTGACTGCTAGCCCAGTGTTCTTGGTCCCGGTTTGCTTACCGTCATTCTTAGGGGTGTCGGGCTTGTCGCCTGGATTTTCCTCCCCAGGATTCTCGTCCTCCCCGGGCTGTTCGTCACCTGGGTTTTCATCGTCGCCCGGAGCGTCATCGCCTGGGTTCTCATCGTCGCCCGGAGTTTCGTCATCGGAGGTCGGACAGTAGCCGTAGACTCCGGTTGCCGGGTCGATCTTGCTCATATCACGCGGGGAACCGTCGGGGCACGTTGCGGTGTCATCAACTCCCGGCGGAATTCCGTCATTTTCTGGGGCATCTTCATCAGGCTCCGGAGTTGGGCCGGAATCATCTGAAGTGCCACAAGCACCGTAAGCCCCGGTTGCCGGGTCAATCTTACTCATGTCACGCGGGGAACCGTCGGGACAGGTCTGGGTGTCCTCAACGCCCGGTGGAATGCCATCGTTCGATGAACCTCCTGGATCCGGATTTGCAGCGTCATCTACACACTGGAAAGTACCGCCAACATTTTCAAAATGTTGACCGGCGGGGCATTCCGACGGGGCGGGGTCAGGAATCTGTGCGGTGGCGGCGCCAACGCCGATGAGCATGCCGGCTGAAGCGGCAGCGGCCACCATGGTCGAAGAGAGCTTCTTCATTTGGAAACCTCACAATGTCTATAGGAAAGCCCTGCAATCAAAGGACTTAAGGGGGAACACTGTTCACACTTTTGATTCTAATAACTAATTACAGTCTTTGGTGGTATGGGTTTGGGAAGGGGGGTGTCCCTATGTTTTTGTCAAGTGTCAGGCCGATGTTGGCGAGTACAGTCTTGGGGGTAGTTTCTTAGGCGT